>NZ_JAIZ01000781.1:9593-12434 GCF_000710465.2 Kitasatospora sp. MBT63
GACGACGGCGAACAGGCCGCCGGCCGGGGTGTTCCAGCGGACCCCGTGGCCCGGCGCGGAGAAGCGCTGTTCCAGGCCGGCGAGCAGGGCCCGGCGGTTGCGCCGGTAGACCTCGGCGGCGGGCGCGCTGGCCCGCTCCATGCTGCAGCCGTTCTCCAGCAGCAGGCCGCCGATGGCCGCCTGGGCGACGGAGGAGGTGTTGAGCGTCAGCATGCTCTTGAGCTTGGCGAGCTGGTCGGCAAACAGGCCGCCCTCCCGCACCGGCTGGTCGGCGACGACGTAGCCGATCCGGGCGCCGGGGAAGGCGGTCTTGGCGAAGGAGCCGAAGTAGACCACCCGGGCGGCGCGGTCCAGGGACTTGAGCGTCGGCGGCCGCGCTCCCCCGTCGTGGAACATCGAGTACGGGTTGTCCTCCAGCAGCAGCAGGTTCTCGCGTTCGGCGATCCGCAGCAGCCGTTCCCGGTCGGCGACCGGCATCGCGGCCCCGCCGGGGTTGGCGAAGTCGGGGATGACGTAGCAGGCGCGCGGTTCGAGCCCGTCGGCCCTGGCGTGCCGGATCTGCCGTTCCAGGTCGTCGGGGTCGAGTCCGGCCGGCCCCTCCCGGACCGGCCGCACCGGCAGGTCGACCAGCCGGGCGGCGCCGGTGAAGCCGACGTAGGTCGGGGCCGCGGCGAGCACCACGTCGCGCGGGCCGCGGCGCAGCGCCCGCAGGACCAGGACCATGGCCTCCTGGCAGCCGGTGGTCACCACCACCGCCTCCGGGTCGACGGCCAGGCCCTCGTCGACGGCGAGGTGGCGGGCGATCAGGTCGGTGATGATGCCTTTGGTGTGGCCGTACTGGAACAGCGCCCGGGTGACCTGGTCGGTGTCGAAGCCCCGGTCGGCGGCCAGGTGGCCGGTGTAGGTCTCCAGGTGGCGGTGGAGCGCGGCGATCTCGTAGCCGCCCTCGTAGGGCCGGCCGGCCGCGAAGGAGACCGCGTCGGGGTAGCGGCCGGTGACCTCGTTGAGCAGGGTCATCGAGGTCAGCGCCGGGTCGGTGAGCGAGGCGTGCAGGTCGGCGGTGCTCAGCGTGCCCCCGGCGGACGCCGGCCGCCTCGGGGGGTCGAGGAGTCCGGCCGCCGGGCCGGGGGCCGGGCTCATGCGGACGCGCCGTTCATGGCGTCGATGAGGCTCTTGGGCCGCATGTCGGTCCACAGTTCGGCGATCCGGTCGAGCGCGTCCTGGTGGCCGGTGGCCTGGACGGCGACCGTCCAGCCGGCCGGGACCTCGGCGAAGGAGGGCCACAGCGAGTACTGGCCCTCGTGGTTGACGAGGACCAGATAGCTGGCCTCGGTGTCCTCGAAGGGGTTGGTCATGGTTCTCTCCTCGGATGGGTCGGTGTGCGGGCGGCGGGCGGCCGTTCGGTCCCGGCGGGCCTCGGCCCAGCCTGCGCCGGGGCGCTGTCAGCGCGCTGACGGCGTTGACGGCGCCGCGCGCAGGCCGTGCAGGACCTCGGCGATCACCGGCGCGCGGTCGGCGGCCGGGTGGAAGTGGTCGCCGGGGAAGGTGCGGTGGACGGTCGCACCGGTGGTGGCGGCGCTCCAGCCGGCCGCCTCGGCCTCGGTCAGTTCCGGGTCCCGCAGGCCCCGGTGGGTGGTCACCGGGGCACGCAGCACGGCGTGGGCGGCGGGCCGGTAGGTCTCGGCCAGCCGGTAGTCCGCCCGGGCGGTGCGCAGCACCAGTTCCCGCAGGTCCGGGTGGTCGAGCACCTCGGCCGGTACGCCGCCGAGCCGGTCGAGTTCGGCGAGGACCCGGGTGTCGTCGCCGAGGTGGACCTCGCCGGGGCGTACCAGGCGGGGTGCGGGCATGCCGGAGGCGGTCAGCCGCAGCGGGTGGTGGCCGCGGGCCTCCAGCCGCAGGGCGGTCTCGTACGCGACGAGGGCGCCCAGGCTGTGGCCGTAGAGGGCGAACGGCCGGTCCAGCAGCGGCAGGGCGGCCTCGCACGCCCGGTCGGCGAGCTCCGCGAGGTCGTCGACGAGGGGTTCCAGCAGGCGGTCGGCGTGGCCGGGGTACTCCACCGCGAAGAGTTCCACCTCGTCGGGCAGCAGGTCGTGCCAGTCCCGGTAGGCGGCGGAGGAGCCGCCGCCGTGCGGGAAGCACAGCAGTCTGGTGCGGGCCGCCGGGCGGGGCCGCAGGCAGCGGAACCAGGCCGCGGTGTCGGGTCCGCTCATGCGGGGACCGCCTCCCACTCCAGGGACGCGACCGCGTCCAGGATCCGGTCCACGCCGGGCAGGTAGTGGCTCTCCAGCAGCGGCGGCGGGTAGGGCACGTCGAAGCCGGTGACCCGGCGGACCGGGGCCTCCAGGTGGTAGAAGCAGCGTTCGGTGATCCGGGCGGCGATCTCGGCGCCGGGGCCGGAGAATCCGTGCGCCTCGTGCACCACGACGGCCCGGCCGGTGCGGCGGACGCTCGCGCACACGGTGGCGTCGTCGAGCGGCATCAGCGTCCGCAGGTCGACCACTTCGAGGTCCCAGCCGAGTTCCGCGGCCGCCTCGGCGGCCTCCAGGGCGGTGCTGACGGCCGGGCCGTAGGCGACCACGGTGGCGTGGCTGCCGGGCCGGCGGACGACCGCCGACCCGAGCGGGCCGGTGTCGACCGGCAGGCCGAGCTCCTCCTTGCGCCAGTACAGCCGTTTGGGTTCGAGGAAGACCACCGGGTCGGGGGAGGCGATGGAGCGGCGCAGCAGTGCGTACGCGTCGGCGACGGTCGCGGGGGTGACCACGGTCAGTCCGGGGGTGGCCATGTAGTAGATCTCGGAGGAGTCGCTGTGGTGCTCGACGGCGCCGATGCCGCCGCCGTACG
>NZ_JAIZ01000781.1:12575-19395 GCF_000710465.2 Kitasatospora sp. MBT63
AACGCGGGGTAGGCGAAGGCGTCGAACTGCATCTCGACGATCGGGCGGTAGCCGTACATGGCCATGCCCACGGCGGTGCCCAGGATCGCCGACTCGGCGAGCGGGGTGTCGAAGCAGCGCTCGTCGCCGAACTCCGCGGCCAGGCCGTCGGTGATCCGGAAGACCCCGCCGAGCGCGCCGACGTCCTCACCGAACAGGACCGTCCTCGGGTCCTCGCGCATGGCGTCGCGCAGGGCGGTGTTGAGTGCCCGCGCCATGGTGGTCCCGGACATCACTCCCCCTTCCCGGCCGCGGCGAGTTCGGCGGCCAGCTGTGCCGACTGCTCCCGCAGGTGCGGCGGCAGGTGGTGGTAGACGTGCCGGAACATCTCCATCGGGTCGCCGGTGGGCGGCTCGGCGAAGCGGGCGCTGAGTCCGGCGGCGAAGGCGGCGGCCGCGGCGGCGGCCTCCGCCACGGCGGGGCGGTCGAGGACGCCGGCGGCCAGCAGGCGGCGTTCGAGCAGGTCGACCGGGTCCTGCCCGGCCCAGCGCTCGGCCTCGCCCGGGGGGCGGTAGCGGGTGTCGTCGTCGGCGTTGGTGTGGGCGTCCAGCCGGTAGGTGACCGCCTCGACCAGGGTCGGCCCGTGCCCGGCCCTGGCCCGGTCGGCGGCGTCCCGGACCGCGCGGTACACCTCCAGCACGTCGTTGCCGTCGATCCGCACCCCCGGCATGCCGTAGCCGGCCGCCTTGTCGGCGAGGGTGCGGGCGGCGGTCTGCTTGGCGAGCGGGACGCTGATCGCGTACTGGTTGTTCTGGACCAGGAACACCACGGGGGCGCGGCGGACGGCGGCGTAGTTGAGCGCCTCGTGGAAGTCGCCCTCGCTGGTGGCGCCGTCGCCGATGTAGGCGAGCGCGACGACCGGGTCGCCGCTCATCCGGGCCGCGTCGGCGAGGCCGGCCGCGTGCAGGCACTGGGTGGCCAGCGGGGTGCACTGGGGGGCGGTCCGTTCGGCCACCGGGTCGTAGCCGCAGTGCTGGTCGCCGCGGAACAGGGTGAGCACCTGGACCGGGTCGATGCCGCGGGTGAGCAGCGCGACGCTCTCCCGGTAGGTGGGGAACAGCCAGTCGGTGGGCCGGACGGCGTGCACCGAGCCGACCTGGCAGGCCTCCTGGCCGCGCGAGGACGGGTAGACCGCGATCCGGCCCTGCCGGCTGAAGGCGGTGGCCTGCTGGTTGAACGCCCGTCCCACCACCATGGCCTGGTACATCAGCAGCTGCTTGGCGGCGGGCACCTCGGTGGCATCCGGCATGGGGGCGGCCGGCGCGGGGGCGGTGTCGACGGTGCTCATCGGCGCCCGCCCCCGTTGCGGGCCCGGGAGCGGCTGATCCAGGTCCGTTCCAGGTTGGCGATCAGGTCGGCGCTGTAGAGCCGGTACGCCTGTTCCAGCGCGTACGCGGCCAGGTAGCGGCGGAACACGTCGAACGGCTCCTCCCCCAGGGTGATCATGCGGCGGTTGGCGGCGACGGCCGGGTTGTCCAGGTGCTGGGCGGCCCGTTCGACGGCGGCGTCCATCGCGTCGGCCGGGGCGGTCTCGTCGCACAGCAGCGCCGCCTCGGGGTCGCCGGCCCGCAGCCGGTGGCCCCACAGCACCAGCCGGCGGGCGAGGCGGGCGCCGGTGAGCGCGGTCAGCCGGAGGTTGGCGACGCCCGGGACCAGCCCCTCCTCCATCGCGGGCAGGCTGAACCAGGCGTCGTCGGCGGCGACCACCCGGTCGAGGGTCGGCAGGATCTGCAGGCCGCCGCCGATCGCGAAGGAGTCGACGGCGCCGACCCACGGCTTGTCGGCCTGCGGCCACCAGCGCTCGTCGGTCTCCTCCTCCAGGCACAGGCCGCGCACGAACTTGGCGATGTAGCCGGTCTCGCGGCGCAGCAGGAACCCGAGGAAGGAGATCTCGCCGTGGTACAGGTGGGTGAGGTTGATCCCGGCGCTGAAGACCCGCCTGCCGCGGTGGGCGGGGTGGGACATCGGGGCGCCGCGCAGGACCCCCACGTGGCTGGCCTCGTCCAGCAGGACCAGGTCGGTGCCGGTCTCCAGGGCCTCGACGGCGGCGTCGTCCTCGGCGTTGAGGTAGGCGTCGTTGCACAGTTCGAGGTGGGCGATGCCGGCCCGGCGGGTGACGGTGGCCAGTTTCAGGTCGGCCCGGCCGGTGCGCCGGTACTCGGGGAGCGCGGCGAGCGCCGCCGGGGTGGGGCGCAGCAGCGAGTGCAGCAGGTGGGTGCCGGCCCGGGGCGAGTCGAGCACGGCGTGGAAGAAGATGCCCAGGTCGACCTCCCAGCCTTCCTTGTCGCGCTGGGCGAGCCGGGCCTCGGCGGCGAGCCGCTCCCGGCCGGGGACCAGTCCGGGGTGGCGCTCGGCGGCCAGCTGGGCGAGCTGCTCCAGCCGGGGGTGGCGGGTGAGACCGTCCGTCAGCTCGGCGTAGACGTGCTCGGCGTACCGGGCGAGGAAGCCGCGGCGCAGCCGGCGGGCGCGCAGGTGCAGGGCGTCGGCGGTGTGCTGCTGCGCCTCGGTGCGGTCGGGGCGGGGCGGCAGGTCGTCGATGAGGTGGGTGAGGGTCTGCAGCCTGGCGGTGATCTGGTCGCGGTCGCGCTGGAAGGCTCCGGTCGGCCGGAAGTCCTCGTCGGGGGCGAGTGGCCGGTCGCCGGCGCCGCGCACGGCATCCGCGGTGAGGGTGGGACGCAAGGGTCTCTCCGTTCGGTTGGTCGGGTCTGCTCAGCGGGGTGCCGCGGCGGTCCGGCGGTCCGTCCGGGCGGCCAGGATGCGGCCGATCTCGGCGAACGCCTCGGGCCGGGCGAGGCCGGCGTGGTCGGTGTTCAGCGGGTGCTCCTCGATCCGGCCGCCGATGTGCGCCTGCCAGAGGCCGGCGGTGAGGGCGGGGTCGGTGCGGCCGACGGTGGCGGAGAAGAACTCCAGGTCGCCGCCGAAGTGGCCGGGGGTGAAGCCCTGGAGCAGCCGGGTGTTGTTGAGGAAGACGGCGACCAGCCGGGAGACCGCGTCGTCGTCGAGGGCGGCCAGGGCGCTGCCGCTCTCCCGCAGCCGGGCCATCACCTGCGGCCGGTGCAGCGGTCCGTCGCCGAACTCGGCGCGCTCCACCCGGGCCGCGTTGAGCAGGATGGCCAGCACCTCCTGTTCGCCGACCTGGTGGCCGTCGGCGCCGTAGGAGCCGGGGTAGCCGTCGAGCACCGCGAGCAGGCTCACCTCGGCGCCCTCGGCCTCCAGGCGGGCGGCGACGGCGTGGGCGAGCAGCCCGCCGAAGGACCAGCCGAGCAGCTGGTACGGGCCGTCCGGCCGGACGGCCCGGATCTGCTCCGCGTAGTCCTGGGCCATCCGTTCCAGGGTCGGCGGCAGCGGCTCGTCCCGGGCCAGGCCGCGGGCCTGGAGGGCGTACAGCGGCTGGTCGCTGTCGAGGTGGCGCAGCAGCCCGCCGTAGATCCAGCCGAACCCGCCGGCCGGGTGCAGGCAGAACAGCGGTGGGCGGCTGCCGGTGGTTCGCAGCGGGAGCAGGACGCCCAGCGGGTCGGCGGCGGGTGCGGCGCCGTCCAGGCGGGCGGTGAGCGCGGCGACGGTGGGTGCCTCGAACAGGGTGCGGACGGGCAGTTCGGTGCCGAGGACCGTGTTGATCCGGCCGGTGAGGCGGGTCGCCAGCATGGAGTGGCCGCCGAGTTCGAAGAAGCCGTCGTCGATGCCGATCCGCTCGACGCCGAGGACCTCGGCGAAAAGGGCGCAGAGCAGTTCCTCGCGGGGGTCGCGGGGCGGGCGTCCGGTGCCGGCCGCGGCCCAGTCGGGTTCGGGGAGGGCGGCGCGGTCGAGCTTGCCGTTGGGGGTCAGCGGGAGCGTGTCGAGCACCACGTACGCGGCCGGGACCGCGTAGTCGGCCAGCCGGGATTCGAGGTCCGCGCGCAGTTGGTCCGGGTCGGGGGCGGCGGCGGGGTCGGCGGGCAGCAGGTACGCCACCAGGGCCTTGCCGCCGGAGCGGTCGGTGCGGGCCACCACGGCGGCCCTGGCCACCGAGGGGTGGGCGGCGAGTGCGCCCTCCACCTCGGCGGGTTCGATCCGGAAGCCGCGGATCTTGACCTGGTCGTCGGAGCGGCCGAGGAACTCGATCACGCCGTCGGGGGTGCGGCGGGCGAGGTCGCCGGTGCGGTACATCCGGTCGCCCGGCTCGCCGAACAGGTGGGCGTAGGGGTCGGCGGCGAACCGCTGGGCGGTGAGGGCGGGCGCGTTCCAGTAGCCGCGGGCGAGGCCGGCGCCGGCGATGTACAGCTCGCCGGTGACGCCGGGGGCGACCGGCTCCAGCCGGGCGTCCAGGACGTAGGCCCTGGTGTTGTCCAGCGGGCGGCCGATCGGGACCAGGTCGGGGACGGCGGCGGGGTCGGTGAACCGGTGCCAGGTGCAGCCCAGGGTGGTCTCGGTGGGCCCGTAGAGGACCTTGACGACGGTGCCCGGGCAGTGCGCGAGGACGCTGCGGACGGCGGTCGGCGGGACCACGTCGCCGCCGGTCCACACCTGGGCCACCCCGGTGAAGACGTCGGGTGCCTCGTCGGCGACCACCCCGAACAGGCCTGCGGTCAGCAGCAGCGAGGTGACGCCCTCGGCGGCGAGGACCCGCCGCAGCACGGTGGCGTCCAGGTCACCGGGCGGTGCGACCACGATCCGCCCGCCGGACAGCAGCGGGCTCCACAGCTCATACGTGGAGATGTCGAACGCGTACGGGGAGTGCATCAGGACGCGGGCGTCCGGGCCGGGCTCCCAGCAGCGGTCCAGCGCCAGGTCGATGGCGTCCCGGTGGGTGATGCCGATGCCCTTGGGGGCGCCGGTGGAGCCCGAGGTGAACATCAGGTACGCCAGCCGGTCGGGGGCGGTCGCGAGGTCCGGGTCGTGGTCGGGCAGGCCGTCGGCGGCGCCGCTGCCGGGGCCGAGCAGCAGGGTGGTGGTACCGGGGTCGGGCAGCCGCCCGGCCGAGGCCGGGTCGGTCAGCAGCAGCCGGGCGCCGGTGTCGGACACCACCCGGCGCATCCGCTCGGCCGGGTGCCCGGTGTGCAGCGGTACGTAGACGCCGCCGGCCTTGAGTACGGCGAGGGTGGCGACCACCAGTTCGGCGGAGCGTTCCAGCAGGACCGCGACCGGGCTCTCCGGGCGGACACCATCGGCGATCAGCCGGTGGGCCAGCCGGTTGGCCCGGCGGTCGAGTTCACGGTAGGTCAGCTGCTCGCCGGCGGCCGTCACGGCGACGGCGTCCGGGGTGCGGGCGGCCTGGTGCGCGAAGCAGCGGGCGAGCGAGGAGTCGGAGTGCCGGGGCCGGTGGGCGGTGGCGTTCCAGTCGGTCAGGACCAGGTCGCGTTCGGCCTCGTCGAGGACGGGCAGCAGCCCGATCGGCCGGTCGGGGTCGGCCGCGGCGTGCGCCAGCAGGCGGACCAGGCGGTCGGCGAGGGCGTCGGCGGTGGCGGCCTCGAAGAGGTCGGTGCGGTACTCCAGCATCGCGTCGATACCGGCGGGCAGGCCGTCCTCGTCGTGGCGTTCGACCAGGTTGAAGGTGAGGTCGAACTTGGCGGCACCGAGTCCGACGTGCTCCGCCCGGACCGAGACGCCGGGCAGCGCGAGCGTGCCCCCGGGGGTGTTCTGCAGCGCCAGCAGCACCTGGAACAGCGGGTGGTGGGCCGGCGAGCGGCCGGGGCCGAGCTCCTCGACCAGCTTCTCGAACGGCAGGTCCTGGTGGGCGTAGGCGGCCAGCGCGGTCTCCCGGGCCCGGCCCAGCAGGTCGCGGAAGGTCGGGTCGCCGGAGGTGTCGGTGCGCAGCACCAGGGTGTTGATGAACAGTCCGACCAGCTCGTCGAACGCGTCGTCGGTGCGCCCGGCGACCGGGGTGCCGAGCGGGATGTCGGTGCCGGCGCCCATCCGGGTGAGCAGGGCCGACAGCCCGGCCTGGAGGACCATGAACAGGCTGGCGCCGTTGTCCCGGGCGAGGGCGAGCAGGTCGCGGTGGAGTCCGGCGGGCAGGGTGCGCAGGACGGCCTCGCCGCGGTGGCCGGCCGTGGCGGGCCTCGGCCGGTCGGTCGGCAGGGGAAGGTACTCGGGCAGGCCGGCCAGGGCGTCGCGCCAGTACGTGCGCTGGCGGTTGAGCAGGCCGGCCGGGTCGTCCTCGTCGCCGAGCAGTTCGCGCTGCCACAGCGCGTAGTCGGCGTACTGCAGGGCGAGCGGCTCCCGGTCGGGGGCGCGGCCGGCCTGCCGGGCGGTGTAGGCGTCCGCCAGGTCGCGGCCGAGCGGGGCCAGCGACCAGCCGTCGCCGGCCACGTGGTGCAGCAGCAGGAGCAGCACGTGCTCGTCCGGGCCGAGGGTGAACAGCGTGGCGCGCAGCGGCAGTTCGGTGGTCAGGTCGAAGCCGTACCGGGCGGCGGCGGCCAGGTCGCCGGCCAGCCGCCGCGGGGTGGTCGCGACGACCGGCAGCGCGGGCCTGGCCTGCTCGGCGGCCCTGATCTCCTGGTACGGGGCGCCGTCGTGCTCGGGCAGGACGGTGCGCAGGCTCTCGTGCCGGGCGGTGACGTCAGCGAGGGCGTCCCGCAGGGCGGCGCGGTCCAGTGTCCCGGTGAGCCGCAGCGCCACCGGCAGGTTGTAGCTGGGGTCGGGTCCGGTGAGGCGGTTGAGGAACCACAGCCGGCTCTGCGCGGAGGACAGCGGTACCCGTTCGGGGCGGCTGCGGGGGCGCGGTGCGGGCCTGGCGCCGGCGGCCGGGCGCCGGAGGATCTCGGCGAGGGCGGCGACGGTGGGGGCCTCGAACAGGTCGCGG
>NZ_JAIZ01000781.1:19549-19688 GCF_000710465.2 Kitasatospora sp. MBT63
CCTTCGTCGATGCCGACCTTCGGCAGGCCCAGCACCTCGGCGAACAGGCCGGCCAGGATCTCCTCCTGCGGGGAGCGCGGGTCGCGGTCGCTGCCGGTGCGGGTGGGGGCGGGCAGGGCGGCGCGGTCGAGTTTGCCGT
>NZ_JAIZ01000782.1 GCF_000710465.2 Kitasatospora sp. MBT63
CAAGAGCTGAAGCCTCATCACAGCAAGCACCGTTGCAGTATTAGAGGTCATCTCATTTGGCCGGGTGGGTAGACTCCGGGACGTGCTGATCGTGGAGCGTCTGGTGCCGGACGAGTTGTGGGAGCTGTTCCAGTTGGTGGTGCCGGACGCTCCGGTGCGTCCGCAGGGCGGTGGTCGGCCCGCTGCCCCACGCGCCGAGACCACCAAGGCGTGAGCAACCCCCGCGCCACCCCCGAAAACCGCCCGCCCGGGCCGCTGGCCCGGCGAGCAGTTCCACGACACCCCGCCATGAGCCGCTGCCCGCCCGGGCGGCCGTCCTGTTCCTCGGCCACTTTGGCGAGGCCACCGGCAGCGAACGGCGGGATCACCGCGTTCAGCCGGGTGCCGTCCGGCAGTCTGCCGTCCACCCACGGCAAGGCGTGGGCGCGCAGCCGCCGGACGGCTTCGAGGGTGTCCCCGCCGCCCAGCGGCGGGCGGGCCGATCGCAGGGCGGCAGCCACGGATCCGGCGGTCGGCCGAGCGCCCGTCTCGGCGAGTCGGAGCCGGACGGCATCGACCAGTGCCGCCGTCCGGTCCGTGTCCCCTTCCGGCCGGAGCGGGGCGGATCGGGACAGCCCGGGGCCGATCACGACGGGCACGACGGGCACCGGTCCGGCGGAGCCACGGGTTGCGCGGCTCGGCCGGCCTCGGACCCGGCCCGCCGCGACTGACTCGCGCTGCTCCCCGGCCTCGTCCCGGCCCTCCACGGCGCCACCGGCTCCCGCGGGCCCGGGTACGGCATCGGCGGACGTTGGCAGCTTCGCGGCTGCGAGGCGCTTGGACAGCTGTCCACCTCCGCCCCGGGGTCAGAAATTTCTGTCCCCGTGCCGACTGACGCCCTGGACGCCGAGTCCAGCTCGGTGCCTCTACCGGCCCATGTGGTCCAGCCATCCCGTCTGAGCTAGCTCGTAGCCGGCCTGAAACCGGCTGTCCGCACTCAGACGACGCATCAGGTCTGACGCCAGACGCCCGGCCGTTCGCACGGACACCCCCAGCCGCTTGGCGATCACCTGGTCCGTGTGGCCCGCCACCAGCATTCGCAACGTTTCCATTTCCTGGCCGGTCAGACCCTGGGCATTGCACGGCCGCTTCGGCCCCACCGGGGACGCCTCTCGCCATACCTGATCGAACAAGGCATGCAGTGCCTTTACCGCCCCGAGCCCCTCGAGTACCACTGCGGCGGCGCCACTGCATTCGGGATCCACCGGGATTACGGCGAGCCTCTGGTCGATGAGGGTCATGCGTACAGGCAGCGCTCCTGCGGTGCGCACCTGTGCCCCCAGCTCGACCAGATCCCGGACATACGCCATAGTCCCTGCGTGGTTCCGCATCGCGTCCAGGACCACGATGCGCATCCCCACCCCCCGCCCGAGCAACTGCTCGTCCAGTGGCCGCGCCGCAGCGATGTTGTCCTCGCTCAGCCCCTGTCCGGGCACGAAGGCGCACACTTCGCGCTCGACCTGGCGCGACAGGTCCGTCAGTCGGTCCCGGATCCGATCGAGTCCTACCAGCTGTTCCACCCCTGCGGTCGGCTCATGCGGTCGTGATTCCGCATGCTCGGCGATCAGTTGGAGGGCCGCGACGCGCGAGGTTTCGATCCGCCGCTGATGCGCGGCGAGTTCGGCTTGCTGGCGCGCCAGCAGAACCTCCAGCCCGATCTCCGGACTGACCGGCCGTATCTGGCCGCTGTCCTCCCACGACGGTCGTATCAACGACAGCTCGGCCAGACGGTCCAGGGCCCCACGCACCTGGGCTACCGACAGATCGGCGGCAGCCGCCACCTCAGCCAATTCGGCTCGCGGATCAGTGAGCATGATCCGGTACACAGTCTCACTGATCGTGTCCAGTCCCAGCAGGTCAAGCATCTGAATGTCCTCCTCAGGGGCGTGGGAAGTCAACTCGGGTGACCTCGCCCTCTTCGGCAACCAGAGTTGGCACATCGTGGTCAACGCACTGACGTCCCGGGAGGCCGATGTCTTCCGAACGTGATCGTTGGGACGGTTACGTCAGGTGCTCTTTACTGCGTGGTGGAGAAGCGGCTTCGGTACTCGCCCGGCGTGATGCCTAGCGTGTGTTTGAAGCGGCGGTGCAGGGTTTCGGCGAAGCTGAAGCCACAGACCCGGGCGATCGCGTCGATGGTGGCGTCCGTAGTCTCCAGCAGAGCCCGGGCCGCCTCGACGCGGACGGTCTCCACGTAGGACGCCGGAGTGCTGCCGGTCTCTGCGCGGAAGGCCCGGGTGAAGTTGCGCTCGCTCATACCGGCCCGGTCGGCGAGCACCCGGACGGTCAGGTCATCGGCCAGGTGGTCGGCGATCCATGCCTGGGTGTCCCTGAGGGGCTTACGCGTGGGCCGCTGCACGGCAAGCTGGGTACTGAACTGCGCCTGTCCGCCTGGGCGCTGAAGGAACATCACCAACATCCGAGCGACAGACCGGGATACCTCGGCCCCGTGGTCCTCCTCGACCATGGCGAGGGCCAGATCCATCCCCGCCGTGATTCCGGCGGAGGTCCACACGGCGCGGTCGTGTACGAATATGCGGTCCGGGGTGACCGTGACGTCCGGGTGGTCACGGGCCAGCCGCTCGCAGCATGCCCAGTGAGTCACGGCGCGCCGTCCGTCAAGCAGCCCGGCCCGCGCGAGCAGGAAGGCGCCCGTGCACACGGAGGCGACTCGCCGCGCTCGGCCGGCCGTCGCCTTGAGCCAGGCGATGAGTTCTTCGTCGTTCGCTGCCTCGTGGTCGCCCGGTCCGCCGACGACCACGAGCGTGTCCAGCGGCCCCGTACACTCCTGAATGCCCTTGCTGGCCACCACATCGATCCCGTGACAGGACCGCACCGCTCCGGCCCGGCTCGCAACGATCTCAACGGCGTACCCCTTCTCCTGAGGAACCCACCGCTCCACCTGTCCGAAGACCTCATGCGGTCCCGTCAGGTCCAGCACTTGGAAGTCGGGGTAGATAAGGAAGACGACGCGCCGTTGTGTCACCCGTGCATCGTTTCCCACCGGCCATCTGGCGGCAAGGACACGAGTATGACGATCTCCGCCATCGGCTCTGTTCCGTCGTCGGGATGCTGTTGGTGATCTTCACTGGTGAGAGTGAGGTTG
>NZ_JAIZ01000783.1 GCF_000710465.2 Kitasatospora sp. MBT63
GCCGCGCCGGCCGCGCCGCCGGGCCGGGCGGTTCGCGGGCGCGGCGCGCCGCCAGGGGTGAGAAGGCCCGCAGTGACCCGCAGGTGGGCGAAGCCCGCAGTGACCCGCCCGCGGGCCCGCAGGCGCCGGAGGGCGGGGGCGGAGCGCGGGGGCCGATTCCGAGGCTGTTCCTTAAGCCGGCCCTAAGCCAGTGCTACCCCTCCCTCAGCTGCCCGATTCGTCCCTTCCGTGCTCGCTAGCGTCTGCGGCGCCGGGGTCCGCACCCCGGGTACGACGGTCACTCTCCCGGAGGTACGCCGACCATGACGAGCCAGCCCACCCGCCGCACCGGACACCGCCGCCGCAGCCGCAAGGGCACCCTGATCGGCGCCTCGGCCGTCGCCGCCGCGATCGTCGCGGGCGGCGTCGTCGCCCTCGCCTCCACCGCCAGCGCGGCCTCGGTCGGCGCCGTCTACAGCCGCACCAGCACCTGGGACAGCGGCTACACCGGCCAGTACGTGATCAACAACCCCGGCACCGCCGCGATCGACGGCTGGACCCTCAGCTTCGACCTGCCCGAGGGCGCCACCGTCTCCTCGCTCTGGAACGCAGGCTTCACCGTGGCCGGCCGCCACGTCACCGTGAAGCCCGAGGACTGGAGCAAGCGGATCGAGCCCGGCCGCACGGTCGACGTCGGCTTCGTCGTCCAGGGCTCCGGCGCCGCCCAGGCCGAGCCCGGCAACTGTCTGATCAACAACGTCTCCTGCACCGCCGGCAACGGCCCCGCCCCCAC
>NZ_JAIZ01000784.1:0-2479 GCF_000710465.2 Kitasatospora sp. MBT63
TCCGGTCCGGACACCGTGGCGCTGCTGGCGACCGATCCGGCGGGCCTGCCGGTGGCGGCCGTCGCCGCGCTCACCCTGCGGGCGGCCGGTGGTGGCAGTGAGCCGTTGTACCGCCTCGACTGGCAGCCGGCGCCGACCGGGTCGGCCGGGGCCCCGGCGCCCGCCGAGGCCCCGGTGGCCGAGGGCTGGGCGGTGCTCGGCGGTGCGGCCGCCGAGCACGCGCTGAACGGCGCCGCCGAGCCGGGCGCGCTGCCGGTGCTCGCCGCACTCTCCGAAACCGTCCCGGGACAGCACCTGTTCGCCGCCGCCGGGGCGGCCGAACAGGCACTGGCACTGGTCCAGGAATGGCTGGCAGGGGAGGGCGGCACCCTGGTGCTGGTCACCGAGCGGGCGGTCGCCGCGCAGCCCGGTGAGGACGTTCCGGTCCCGGCCGCCGGCGCGGTCTGGGGCCTGGTGCGCAGCGCGCAGGCCGAACAGCCGGGCCGGTTGGCGCTGCTGGACCTGGACGGGACGGCCGAGTCCGGCGCCGCGCTGCCCGCCGCCCGGGCAGCCGTGGCCGCCGGCGAGCCGCAACTCGCGCTGCGGGCGGGGGAGCTGCTGGTGCCGCGGGTGGTCAGGGCCGGGGCCGGTGAGGTGCTGGACCCGAACGGCCGGACCGCCTGGCGCCTGGACACCGGCGCCCCGGGCAGCCTGGACAGCCTCGCCCTGCTGCCCGCGCCGGAGGCCGAACGCCCGCTCGCCGCAGGCGAGGTGCGGCTCGCGGTGCGCGCGGCGGGGCTGAACTTCCGCGACGTGCTGATCGCCCTCGGGATGTACCCGGGCGGCGCCCGGATCGGCGCCGAGGCGGCCGGCGTGGTGCTGGAGACCGGCCCCGGGGTGACCGCGCTGCGCCCGGGCGACCGGGTCACCGGCCTGGTCCAGGGCACCCTCGGCCCGGTGGCGGTCACCGACCACCGGCTGCTCATCCCGATCCCGGCGGGCTGGAGCTACGCCCAGGCGGCCACCGCGCCGGTGGCTTTCCTGACGGCCCACCACGGCCTGTTCGGGCTGGCCGGGCTGCGGGCCGGCGAGCGGCTGCTGGTGCACGCGGCGACCGGCGGGGTGGGCCAGGCCGCCGTGCAGCTGGCGCTGGCCTCGGGCGTGGCCGTGTACGCCACGGCGAGTCCGAGCAAGTGGCGGACGCTGCGCGAGCTCGGGGTGCCCGAGGAGCGGATCGCCTCCAGCCGGACGCTGGACTTCGAGGAGTCCTTCCGCGCCGCCACCGGCGGTCACGGGGTGGACGTGGTGCTCAACGCGCTGGCCCGGGAGTTCACCGACGCCTCACTGCGACTGCTGGCGCCCGCCGGACGGTTCGTCGAGATGGGCAAGACCGACCAGCGCGACCCGGCCGCCGTGGCCGCCGAGTACCAGGGCGCGGCCTACCTGGCCTTCGACCTGTTCGACGTGGACCCGGACCGGATCGCCGCGATGCTGGCCGAGTTGGCCGCCCGGTTCGCCGCCGGGGAGCTGCGGCCGCTGCCGGTGCTCGCCCAGGACGTCCGGCAGGCGCCGCAGGCGCTGCGCCGGCTCGGCCAGGCCCGGCACACCGGCAAGCTGGCCCTCACGCTGCCCGCCCCCCTCGCCGAGCACGGCACCGTGCTGGTGACCGGCGGCACCGGCGCGCTGGGCGCGCTGGTCGCCCGCCGGCTGGTCGTGCGGCACGGCGTGCGGCACCTGCTGCTGGTGAGCCGTCAGGGCCTGCGGGCACCCGGTGCGCCGGAGCTGGTCGCGGAGCTGGCGGCCCTCGGGGCCGAGGCCCGGGTCACCTCCTGCGACCTGGCCGAGCCGGCCGCAGTGGCCGAGCTGATCGCCTCGGTGCCGGCCGCGCACCCGCTGACCGCCGTGGTGCACACGGCGGGGGTGCTGGACGACGCGGTGGTCACCGCGCTCACCCCCGAGCGGCTGCACCGGGTGGTGCGGCCCAAGGCGGACGGTGCCTGGCACCTGCACCGGGCCACCGAGCAGCTGGATCTCGCCGCTTTCGTGCTCTTCTCCTCGGCCGTCGGCCTGCTGGGCAATCCGGGCCAGGCCAACTACGGCGCCGCCAACGCCCAGTTGGACGCGCTCGCCGAGCACCGCCGGGCCCGCGGCCTGCCCGCGGTCTCGCTCGCCTGGGGCCACTGGGCCGAGGCGGGCGGCATGGCGGCGGGGCTCAGCGCGGCGCAGGCGGACCGCCTGGCCGCCACCGGCCTGGCGCCGATGACCGACGAGCAGGGTCTGGCCCTCTTCGACGCAGCCCTCGGCGGCCCGGGTACGGGCGCGGCGGGCGGCGCGCCCGGTACGCCGTACGCCGTGCTGGTGGCCGCCCGGCTCGACCCGGCGGCCGTGCCGGCCGACCGGCTCTCGCCGGTGCTGCGCGGGCTGGTCCGGCACCGCCCGCGCCCGGCGGCGGCCGCCGCAGACGGACCGGCCGTGCTGCTGGGCCGGCTGGCCGGGAAGG
>NZ_JAIZ01000784.1:2489-3961 GCF_000710465.2 Kitasatospora sp. MBT63
GGCGCCGCGCGGGACCACGCTGATCACGGGCGGCACCGGTGCGCTCGGCGGCCACGTGGCGCGCTGGCTGGCCGGGCGCGGTGCCGAGCACCTGCTGCTGGTCAGCCGTCGGGGCGCCGACGCGCCGGGGGCCGCCGTGCTGGCGGCCGAACTCGGCGCCCTCGGAGCCCGGGTGAGCTTCGCGGCTGCCGACGTCGCGGACCGTGCGCAGCTCACCGCGGTGCTCGCCGGCATCCCCGCCGAGCTGCCGCTGACCGCCGTGCTGCACACCGCCGCCGCCCTGCACGACGGCCTGATCCCCACCCTCACACCCGAGCAGCTCGACCTCGCGCTGCGCGCCAAGGCGGGCGCGGCCCGGCTGCTGGGCGAGCTGACGGCCGGGCTGGACCTCAGCGCGTTCGTGCTGTTCTCCTCGCTGGCCGGTGTGGCGGGCATCCCCGGCCAGGGCAACTACGCGCCGGGCAACGCCTACCTGGACGCCCTGGCGGCCGAGCGCCGCGCCGCCGGGCGGCCGGCCACCGCGATCGCCTGGGGCCACTGGGCGGGCGAGGGCATCGCCGCCGACGGTGCGGAGGAGCAGCTGCTCCGGAACGGACTGGTCTCGCTCCCGCCGCTCCGCGCGGTGGAGCTGCTGGGCCAGGCGCTCGACGACGGCGAGAACCACCTGGTGGTCGCCGACGCCGACTGGCCGGTGCTCTTCCAGGGCCGCCGCCACCCGCTGGTCGGCGAGCTGCTCCGGCGCGCCGGGGGCAACCCGGCCGCCGGTGCGGCCACCGGCGGTACCGCCGACGCGGCCGCCGAGGACGGCGACCTGGTCGCCCGGCTCGCCGCCCTCCCCGCAGCCGAGCGGCGCCGCAGCCTGCTGGGCATCGTCCGGGCCCAGGCCGCCGCCGTCCAGCGACACCGCTCGGGCGAGGCGATCGACCCGGCCAAGGCCTTCCGGCAGCAGGGCTTCGACTCGCTGACCGCCGTGGAGTTCCGAAACCGCCTGGGTGCGGTGACCGGCCGCCGGCTGCCCGCCACCGTGGTCTTCGACCACCCCACCCCGGCGGCGCTCACCGACTGGCTCGCCGTCGAACTCTGGGGCGGCGCCACCGAGTCGGAGCCGGTCGCCGCGGTGCCGGCGGTGCTGGACGAGGACCCGGTCGCGATCGTCGGGATGGCCTGCCGCTACCCGGGCGGCGTCGCCTCGCCGGAGGACCTGTGGCGGCTGGTCTCGGAGGGCGTGGACGCACTGACCGAGTTCCCCACCGACCGCGGCTGGGACCTGGCCTCCCTCTACGACCCGGACCCGGACCACCCGGGCACCTCCTACTCCCGGCACGGCGGCTTCCTGGAGGCGATCGGCGACTTCGACGCCGAGTTCTTCGGCATCTCCGCGCGCGAGGCGCCGGCCGTGGACCCGCAGCAGCGGCTGCTGCTGGAGACCACCTGGGAGGCCTTCGAGCGGGCCGGGATCGACCCGACCGCGC
>NZ_JAIZ01000784.1:3971-5290 GCF_000710465.2 Kitasatospora sp. MBT63
CCGGCCGCGGCCTTCGACCGGCTGGAGCGGGCGCTGGCCGAACTGCCCGAGGACCCGCTGGTCCGCGCCGAGGCGGCGGCCCGGCTCACCGCGCTGCTGGCCGCCCTGGGCGCCCCGGCGGCCACCGGACCAGGCGGCGCCGCCGACCCGGCGGAGGACGACATCGCGGTCCGGATCGGCGACGTCAGCAATGACGACATCTTCGACTTCATCGACAACGAGCTCGGAATTTCCTGAGAGAGGCGACGCAGAGATGAGCAGCAACGAGGAGAAGCTCCGCGACTACCTCAACAAGGTCGCCGCCGAGCTCCACCAGACCCGGCAGCGGCTGCGTGAGGCCGAGGCCCGTGCGGTCGGCGGCGGCCCGGAGGAGCCGATCGCCATCGTCGGCATGGCCTGCCGCTTCCCCGGCGGCGCGGACACACCCGAGGCGCTGTGGCGGCTGGTCGCCGAGGGGCGGGACGTGGTCGGCCCGTTCCCCACCGACCGAGGCTGGGACGTGGAGAACCTGTACGACCCCGATCCGGACAAGCCAGGCCGCAGCTATGCCAAGGAGGGCGGGTTCCTCTACGAAGCGGGCGAGTTCGACGCCGAGTTCTTCGGGGTGTCGCCGCGCGAGGCGCTGGCCGCCGAGCCGCAGCAGCGGCTGCTGCTGGAGGCCGCCTGGGAGGCGCTGGAGGACGCCGCGATCGACCCGAACGCGCTGCGCGGCAGCCGGACCGGCGTGTTCGCGGGCGTGATCGCCCAGGAGTACGGGCCGAGCATGCACCACCTGCCCGCCGAGCAGACCGACGGCTACGTGCTGACCGGAACCACCACCTCGGTGGCCTCCGGCCGGATCGCCTACTCCCTGGGACTGGAAGGCCCGGCGGTCACCGTGGACACCGCCTGCTCCTCCTCGCTGGTGGCGTTGCACCTGGCCGCCCGGGCGCTGCGGGCAGGTGAGTGCTCGCTGGCCCTGGCGGGCGGCGCGACCGTGCTCGCGGCCCCCGGCCTGTTCATCGAGTTCAGCCGCCAGCGGGGACTGGCCCCGGACGGGCGCTGCAAGCCCTTCGCGGCCGCCGCCGACGGCACCGGCTGGGGCGAGGGCGCCGGACTGCTGGTGCTGGAGAAGCTCTCCGACGCGCGGCGCAACGGGCACCGGGTGCTGGCGGTGCTGCGCGGCAGTGCGGTCAACCAGGACGGCCGCAGCAGCCAGTTGACCGCCCCGAGCGGCACCTCCCAGCAGCGGGTGATCCGGCAGGCGCTGGCCTCCGCCGGACTCGGCACCGGCGAGGTGGACGTGGTGGAGGCGCACGGCACCGGCACCCGGCTGGGTG
>NZ_JAIZ01000784.1:5300-7579 GCF_000710465.2 Kitasatospora sp. MBT63
TCGCGGCACCCGCACGGGCGTCTTCGCGGGCATCTCCGGCCGCGACTACGCGAGCGCCGGCCAGCAGGTGCCGGCCGAGCTGGAGGCGTACCTGGGGATCGGCAACGCGGGCAGCGTGGCCTCGGGCCGGATCTCGTACTCCTTCGGGTTCGAGGGTCCTGCGGTGACCGTGGACACGGCGTGCTCCTCCTCGCTGGTGGCGCTGCACCTGGCGGCGCAGTCACTGCGCTCGGGCGAGTCGGACCTCGCGGTGGCCGGCGGCGTGCTGCTGATGTCGACGCCGACCACCTTCGTGGAGTTCTCCCGGCAGCGGGCGATGTCGCCCGACGGGCGCTGCAAGGCCTTCGCGGCCGCTGCCGACGGCACCGGCTGGGCGGAGGGGGTGGGTCTGCTGCTGGTGGAGCGGCTGTCGGACGCGCGGCGCAACGGGCACCGGGTGCTGGCGGTGCTGCGCGGCAGTGCGGTCAACCAGGACGGTGCGTCCAACGGCCTGACCGCGCCCAGCGGTCCGGCCCAGCAGCGGGTGATCCGCCAGGCGCTGGCCAACGCCGGCCTGGCGCCCGCCGAGGTCGACGTGGTGGAGGCGCACGGCACCGGCACCCGGCTGGGTGACCCGATCGAGGCGCAGGCGTTGATCGCGACGTACGGTGCGGGCCGTACCGCGGATCGGCCGCTCTGGCTGGGGTCGGTGAAGTCGAACATCGGGCACACCCAGGCCGCGGCCGGGGTGGCGGGTGTGATCAAGTCGGTGCTGGCGATCCGGCACGGGGTGCTGCCCCGCACGCTGCACGTGGACGAGCCGTCCCCGCATGTGGACTGGTCGGGCGACGCGGTGCGGCTGCTGACCGAGCAGCAGGAGTGGCCGCGGCTGGACCGGCCGCGCCGGGTCGGGGTGTCGGCCTTCGGCGTGTCGGGCACCAACGCCCACGTGATCATCGAGCAGGCCCCGAGCGAGCAGGCCCCGAGCGAGCCGGCCCCGATCTCGCAGGTCCCGATCGCGCAGGTCCCGGAGTCCGCCGCGCCGCAGGACACCGCGGCTCTGCCGGTGCTGCCCTTCGTGGTCTCGGCGCGCACCGGCGCGGCGCTGCGGGCCCAGGCCGCACAGGTGGCTGAGCTGCTGACCGACGCCGACCCGGTGGCCGTTGCACAGTCCCTGGCCACCGCCCGTGCCGCGCTGGAGGAGCGCGCCGTGGTGCTCGGCGACCCAGCGGCCCTGCACACCTTGGACGGCCCGGCCGTGGTGCGCGGCACCGCAGGCTCCGGTGGCCTGGCCTTCCTGTTCTCGGGGCAGGGCAGTCAGCGGGTCGGGATGGGTCGTGAGTTGTATGCGGCGTTCCCGGTGTTCGCGGCCGCTTTCGATGCGGTGGTGGCGGCGTTGGGTCTGCCGGTGGCGGAGGTGATCGCCTCGGGTGAGGGTCTGGACGAGACGGGGTGGACGCAGCCTGCGCTGTTCGCGGTGGAGGTGGCGCTGTTCCGGCTGTTCGAGTCGTGGGGGGTGCGGCCGGACTTCGTGGCCGGCCATTCCATCGGGGAGCTGGCGGCGGCCCATGTCGCGGGTGTGCTGTCGCTGTCGGATGCGGCTGTGCTGGTGGCGGCGCGGGCGCGGTTGATGCAGGCGCTGCCGTCGGGTGGTGCGATGGTGGCGGTGGAGGCGGGCGAGCGGGAGGTGCTGGCGGCGCTGGTGGCGGGTGCGGAGATCGCGGCGGTGAACGGGCCGCGTTCGGTGGTGGTCTCGGGTGACGAGGCGGCGGTGGAGGCTGTTCGTGGGGCGCTGGCGGATCGCCGGAGCCGGCGCCTGCGGGTGAGTCACGCTTTCCACTCGGCCCACCTGGACGGCATGCTCGCCGAGTTCGGCGCCGTTGCTGCCTCACTGAGCTTCGCGCCGCCGGTGATTCCGGTGGTCTCCAATCTGACCGGTCGGCTGGCGACGGCGGCTGAGCTGACCGACCCGGGCTACTGGGTGCGCCAGGTCCGTGAGGCGGTCCGGTTCGCCGACGTGGTGCAGGAGTTGGCCGCCGAGGGGGTGGGCACTTTCGTGGAGCTCGGTCCGGACGGCACGCTGACCGGCCTGGTCGGCACGATCCTGGACGACCCGGCGACCGCCCCGGCCACCGCGACCGCCTTGCGCCGCGACCTCGCCGAGCCGGCGGCCGTGCTGGCCGCGCTGGCCCGGATTCACGTGCAGGGCCACCGGGTCGACTGGGCCGCGCTGCTCGGCACCGGCCGCCCCGGCGAGGTCGAGCTGCCGACCTACCCGTTCCAGCGCCGCCGCTACTGGC
>NZ_JAIZ01000784.1:7589-8775 GCF_000710465.2 Kitasatospora sp. MBT63
TCTGCCGCCGACGCCGACGGCCCGGCCGCACCCACTACCGCTCCGGCCACCGCGACCGCGCTGCGCCGCGACCAGGCCGAGCCCAGGACGGTGCTGGCCGCGCTGGCCCGGATTCACGTGCAGGGCCACCCGGTCGACTGGCCGGCCCTGTTCGGCGGCTCCCGCCGCCCCCGGCTGGAGCTGCCGACCTACCCGTTCCAGCGCCGCCGCTACTGGCTGGAGCCCGCTGCCCGGGCGGCCGACGCCGCCGGGCTGGGCCTGGCCGACGCCGACCACCCGCTGCTCGGCGCCGCCGTCCGCCCGGCCGGCTCCGACGGGGTCCTGCTCACCGGCAGCCTCTCGCTGGCCGCGCACCCCTGGCTGGCCGACCATGTCGCTCTCGGCAGCGTGCTGCTGCCCGGCGCGGCCCTGGTCGAGCTGGCGATCCGGGCCGGTGACGAGGTCGGCGCGAGCGTGCTGGACGAACTGGTCGTCGAGGCGCCGCTGGTGCTGCCCGAGACGGGCGCGCTGCACCTGCAGGTGGCGGTCGGCGAGGCCGACGAGGCCACCGGGGCCCGGCCGGTCGCGATCCACACCCGGCCGGCCGACCCGGACGCGGAGTGGACCAGGCACGCCTCCGGCACCCTGGTCACCGCTGCCGCCACGGCGGGCACCGAGCTGACCGCCTGGCCTCCGGCGGGCGCCGAAGCACTGCCGATCGAGGACGTCTACCAGGAGCTGGCCGCGGCCGGGCTGGACTACGGGCCCGCGTTCCAGAGCCTGCGGGCAGCCTGGCGGGACGGCGACACCTTCTGGGCCGAGGTCGCGCTGCCCGCCGACCAGCTCGCGCAGGCCGCCCGCTTCGGCATCCACCCCGCCCTGCTGGACGCCGCCGTGCACCTGACGGCCCATCACAGCCTCGCGGACACCCCGCCGGGGCTCAGCCGGCTGCCGTTCGCCTACACCGGGGTGCGACTGCACGCCGCGGGGGCGGGCGCGCTGCGGGTGCGGCTGCGCTACACCGAGCCCGAGGCGATCTCCGTGGAGGTGGCGGACGAGACCGGTGCGCCGGTCGCCTCCGTGCAGGCCTTGCGGGCCCGGCTGGTCTCCGCCGAGCAGCTGACCCCGGCCGGCGAGGCCGACCGGGATGCGCTCTTCGCGCTGGAGTGGCCCGAGTTGGTGCCGGGTGTGGGGGAGGTGGGCCCGT
>NZ_JAIZ01000784.1:8785-15909 GCF_000710465.2 Kitasatospora sp. MBT63
TGCCCTGCACCTGCAGGTGGCAGTCGGTGAGGCTGACGAGGCCACCGGGGCCCGGCCGGTCGCGATCCACACCCGGCCGGCCGACCCGGACGCGGAGTGGACCAGGCACGCCTCCGGCACCCTGGTCACCGCCGCCGCCGAGCCGACCGCCGAGCTGACCGCCTGGCCCCCGCCGGGCGCCGCACCGCTCCCGGTGGAGGAGGCCTACCAGTTGTTGGCCGAGCTCGGCCTGGAGTACGGCCCGGCCTTCCGTGGCCTGCGGGCGCTCTGGCAGGACGGCGACACGCTCTACGCCGAGGCGGCGCTGCCCGAGGCACAGGCCGCCGAGGCCGTCCGCTTCGGCATCCACCCCGCCCTGCTGGACGCCGCCGCCCAACTGCCTGCCCTGCACGGGGGCGCAGACGGCGGCCGCCGGCTGCCCTTCGCCTACCGGGGGGTGGTGCTGCACGCCGCGGCCGCCGCCCGCCTGCGGGTGCGGCTGACCGCGCTCGGCGCGCAGGAGTACGCGCTGGACGCCGCCGACGCCGAGGGCCGGCCCGTCTTCTCCATCGCCTCGCTGGTCACCCGGCCGGCCCAGGAAGCCCGCACCGGTGGCCCGGCGGCGATCGACCGCGATGCGCTCTTCGTCGTCGACTGGCCCGAGTTGGTGCCGGGTGTGGGGGAGGTGGGCCCGTGGGAGGTGTTGCGGGTGGAGTCGGGTGAGGGTGTGTTGGGGGAGGTGTTGACGGGGGTTCAGGGGTGGTTGGCGGATGTCTCCTCGGAGGGTTCGCGGTTGGTGGTGGTGACGCGGGGTGCGGTGTCGGTGGCGGGTGAGGGGCCGGATCTGGCGGTGGCGCCGGTGTGGGGTCTGCTGCGTTCGGCGCAGTCGGAGTATCCGGGCCGGATTGTGCTGGTGGACACCGACGAGGCCTCCGGGGAGCTGCTGGAGTCCGCGGTTGCCACTGGTGAGGCCCAACTCGCGTTGCGGGAGGGTCGGATACACGTGCCGCGGCTGGTGCGGGTCGAGCAGGCGGGGGTCGGTGGGTCGCCGGTTCCGCGGGAGTGGGATCCGGCGGGGACGGTGCTGGTCACGGGTGGTACCGGGGTGCTGGCGGGTTTGTTGGCCCGGCACCTGGTGCGGTCGGGTCGGGTGAGGCGGCTGGTGCTGGTTTCGCGCAGTGGCCTGTCGGCGCCGGGGGCTGCGGAGTTGGTGGAGGAGTTGGTCGGGCTGGGGGCGGCGGTGGTGGTCGAGGCGGTGGACATCGCCGACCGGGCTGCGCTGGCGGGCGTGTTGGCGGCGGTGCCGGCGGACCGTCCGTTGACGGCTGTGGTGCACACGGCCGGTGTGGTCGATGACGGTGTTTTCGGTGCGTTGACGCCGGAGCGGCTGGCGGCGGTGTGGGGGCCGAAGGCGGAGGCGGCGCGGCACCTGCACGAGTTGACCCGTCGTCATGACCTGGCGGCGTTCGTGCTGTATTCCTCGGTCGCTGCTGTGCTCGGTGGTCCGGGGCAGGGCAGTTACGCGGCGGCGAACACCTATCTGGACGCGTTGGCCGCGCACCGGCAGTCGATCGGGCTGCCGGCCCAGTCGCTGGCCTGGGGTCAGTGGGCCCAGGCCAGCGGCATCACCGCCCACCTGAGCGCCACCGACCACGCCCGGCTGGCCCGCCTGGGCATCCGTCCGATCGAGTCCGGTGAAGGCCTCGAACTCTTCGAGGCCGCCGAGCAGCTGACCACCAGGGCCGCCCTGGTCCCGGCCCCGCTGCGGCTCGCCGCGCTGCGCGGCCGACCCGTCCCCGCGATCCTGCGCGCACTGGTCCGCCCGACCCGCCGCACCGCCGCCGAGGCCGGCCCGGACCGTGAGGGCGACCCGCTCGCGCAGCGCCTCGCCGCCCTGCCGGACCCTGGCGAACGGCTCGCGGAGGTGCTGCGCCTGGTCCGCTCCGAAGTGGCGGCGGTGCTCGGCACCCGGGCCGAGGAAGTGGGCACCCGGCGCTCCTTCACCGGCCTCGGACTGGACTCGCTGACCGCCATCGAGCTGCGAAACCGGCTCACGGCCGTGACCGGCCTGCGGCTCTCCGCCACGCTGGTCTTCGACCACCCGAATCCGGCCGCGCTCGCCGAGCACCTGCTCGCCGAACTCCTGGGCGCCGCACCGGCCGAGCGGCCGGCGGCCGCGGCCGCCGGCCGGACCCCGGCCCGGGCGGACGAGCCGATCGCGATCGTCGGGATGGCCTGCCGGCTCCCGGGCGGGGTCGCCACGCCCGAGGAGCTGTGGCAGCTGGTGGCCGAAGGGCGCGACGCGGTGGGGGAGTTCCCCACCGACCGGGGCTGGGACCTGGAGAACCTGTACGACCCGGACCCGGACCACCCGGGCACCTCGTACACCCGGCACGGCGGCTTCCTGGACCGCTCGGCCGAGTTCGACGCCGAGTTCTTCGGCATCTCGCCCCGCGAGGCGCTGGCCACCGACCCGCAGCAGCGCCTGCTGCTGGAGACGAGCTGGGAGGCGCTGGAGAGCGCCGGGATCGACCCGACCGCGCTGCGCGGCAGCCGGACCGGGGTGTTCGCCGGCGTGATGTACCACGACTACGCGCCCCGGGTGCGGGAGGTCCCGGCGGAGCTGGAGGGCTGGCTCGGCAACGGTACGGCGGGCAGTGTGGCCTCGGGCCGGATCTCGTACTCCTTCGGGTTCGAGGGTCCTGCGGTGACCGTGGACACGGCGTGCTCCTCCTCGTTGGTGGCGCTGCACCTGGCGGCGCAGTCGCTGCGCTCGGGCGAGTGCGACCTGGCGCTGGCGGGCGGAGTGGCCGTGATGTCCACGCCGACCACCTTCGTGGAGTTCTCCCGGCAGCGGGCGCTCTCCACTGACGGGCGCTGCAAGGCCTACGCGGGCGCCGCGGACGGCACCGGCTGGGGCGAGGGGGTGGGTCTGCTGCTGGTGGAGCGGCTGTCGGACGCGCGGCGCAACGGGCACCGGGTGCTGGCGGTGCTGCGCGGCAGTGCGGTCAACCAGGACGGTGCGTCCAACGGCCTGACCGCGCCCAGCGGTCCGGCCCAGCAGCGGGTGATCCGCCAGGCGCTGGCCAACGCCGGCCTGGCGCCTGCCGAGGTCGACGCGGTCGAGGGCCACGGCACCGGCACCACGCTGGGCGACCCGATCGAGGCCCAGGCGCTGATCGCGACCTACGGCCAGGACCGCGAACAGCCGCTCTGGCTCGGCTCCTTGAAGTCGAACATCGGGCACACCCAGGCGGCCGCCGGCGCGGTCGGCGTGATCAAGATGGTCCAGGCGATCCGGCACGGCGTGCTGCCCCGCACGCTGCACGTGGACGAGCCCTCGCCGTACGTGGACTGGACGGCGGGCGCGGTGGAACTGCTCACCGAGCAGCAGGACTGGCCGGCGGTGGACCGGCCGCGCCGGGCCGCCGTCTCCTCCTTCGGGGTGTCCGGCACCAATGCGCACGTGATCATCGAGCAGGCGCCGGAGCAGCCCGAGCCCGAGCGCGGCGCGGCGCCCGCGGTGCTGCCGTTCCTGGTCTCGGCCCGCTCCGCCGCAGCCCTGCGCGAGCAGGCCGGCCGGCTGGCCGAACTGGCCGAGGCCGCCGAGGCGGTGGACCTGGCGCATGCCCTGGTCACTGACCGGGCCGCGCTCGAGGAGCGGGCCGTGCTGGTCGGCGACCCGGCCGGCCTGCGCGAGCTGGCCCTCGGCGATCCGTCGCCGGCGCTGGTCACCGGCAGCGCGGACGCGGCCGGGCGGACCGTGTTCGTCTTCCCCGGCCAGGGATCCCAGTGGCCCGCCATGGCGGTGGAACTGCTGGACACCGCACCGGTGTTCGCCGCCCGGATCGAGGAGTGCGCGGCCGCGCTGGCCCCGCACACCGACTGGTCGCTGCTCGCGGTGCTGCGCGGCGAGCCGGACGCACCCGGGCTGGACCGGGTGGACGTGGTGCAGCCGGTGCTCTGGGCGGTGATGGTCTCGCTGGCCGAGCTCTGGCAGGCGCACGGCGTGCACCCCGACGCGGTGGTCGGCCACAGCCAGGGCGAGATCGCCGCGGCCGTGGTGGCCGGCGGGCTGTCGCTGGCCGACGGGGCGCGGGTGGTCGCGCTGCGCAGCCGGGCGATCCTGGCGCTCTCCGGAAAGGGCGGGATGGCCTCGGTCGCGCTGTCCGCCGCCGAGGTCGCCGAGCGAATCGCCGCCTGGGGCGAGCGGCTCTCGGTGGCGGTGGTCAACGGCCCGTCGGCCACCGTGGTCTCGGGCGAGCCCGAGGCGCTGGCCGAGCTGGTCGCCGGCTACCGGGCCGAGGAGGTCCGGGCCCGACTGATCCCGGTCGACTACGCCTCGCACTCCGCCCAGGTGGACGGGCTGCGCGAGGAACTGCTCCAGCTGCTCGCGCCGATCCGGCCGCGCAGCGGCGAGGTGCCGCTGCTCTCCACGGTGACCGGCGACTGGCAGGACACCGCCGAGCTGGACGCCGCCTACTGGGCCGCCAACCTGCGCGAGACGGTGCGCTTCGAGGAGGCCACCCGCGCTCTGGCCAAGGACGGGCACACCGTGTTCGTCGAGGTCAGCCCGCACGCCGTGCTCAGCGGCCCGGTCCAGGAGACCCTGGAGTCGGCGGGCCTGGGCCGCCGGTCGGTGGTGACCGGCACGCTGCGGCGCGACCAGGGCGGCCTGCAGCGCTTCCTGCTCTCCGCCGCCGAACTCTGGGTGCGCGGTGTGCCGGTGGACTGGGCCGCCGTCTTCGCCGGGGCCCGGCCACGCCGGCTGGCGCTGCCCGGCTACGCCTTCCAGCGCCGGCGCTACTGGCTGGACGCGACAGTCACCAACACCACCGTCACGGCCGCCGTGGCCGTGGCCGGACCGGGTGAGCAGGCCCCGTGGGTGGCGCGGTTGGCCGCCCTGGCGGAGCCGGCGGCACGCGAGGCGGCCCTGCTGGACCTGGTGCGCCGCGAGGCGGCCGCAGTCCTCGGACACGCCGACGCCGGCGGAGTCGGCGCCGACCGGGCCTTCCGGGACCTCGGGCTCGGCTCGGTCACCGCGGTCGAACTGCGCAATCGGATCGCGGTCGGCGCCGGACTCGAACTGCCCGCCACGCTGGTCTTCGACCACCCGAGCCCGGCGGCCGTGACGGCCTTCCTGCTCACCGAACTCCCGGCCGAGGCCGGCGGATCGGCGCCGATCGGTGCGCTCGACTCGCTGGCCGCCCTGGAGCGGGCGCTGGCCGGACCGGCGGCGGCCGAGGACTTCGACCGCGCCTGGGTGCTGAGCCGGCTGCGCACCCTGGTCGACCGCTGGGAGCTGTCCGGCGGCTCGGCCGAGGCGGACGGCTTCGACCTGGACGACGCCACGGACGAGGAGCTGTTCGCCCTGGTCGACCGCAACTCGGACACCCACTGATCCCGCCCCTACCCGAACGACCGAACGTCTGCGATGCGAGAGGCAGAGATGTCCAACGACCAGAAGCTCAGGGACTACCTGAGGCGGGCCCTGGCCGACGCCCAGCGAGCCAACAAGCGGCTGCAGGAGGTGGAGAGCGCCAAGCGCGAGCCGATCGCCATCGTCGGCATGGCCTGCCGGCTCCCTGGCGGCATCGCCTCCCCGGCGGACCTGTGGCAGCTGGTGGCCGAAGGGCGCGACGCCGTCACCGAGTTCCCCACCGACCGCGGCTGGGACCTGGCGGCGCTCTACGACCCGGACCCGGACCACCCGGGCACCTCCTACACCCGGCACGGCGGATTCCTGGACAGCACACCGGAGTTCGATGCCGAGTTCTTCGGCATCTCCGGGCGCGAGGCGCTGGCCACCGACCCGCAGCACCGGCTGCTGCTGGAGACCGCTTGGGAGGCCTTCGAGCGGGCCGGGATCGACCCGACCGCGCTGCGCGGCAGCAGGACCGCCGTCTTCGCGGGCATCGCGGGCAGTGACTACACCCCACGACTGCACGACGCCCCGGGTGAGTTGGAGGGATACCTGGGCATCGGCGGGCTGGACAGCGTGGCCTCGGGCCGGATCTCGTACTCCTTCGGGTTCGAGGGTCCTGCGGTGACCGTGGACACGGCGTGCTCCTCCTCGCTGGTGGCGCTGCACCTGGCGGCGCAGTCGCTGCGCTCGGGCGAGTCGGACCTGGCGCTGGCCGGCGGGGTCAGCGTGATGGCCACCGCACAGGGCTTCGTGGAGTTCTCCCGCCAGCGCGGCCTCTCGGCCGACGGGCGCTGCAAGGCCTTCGCGGCTGCGGCGGACGGCACCGGCTGGGCCGAGGGGGTGGGTCTGCTGCTGGTGGAGCGGCTGTCGGACGCGCGGCGCAACGGGCACCGGGTGCTGGCGGTGCTGCGCGGCAGTGCGGTCAACCAGGACGGTGCGTCCAACGGCCTGACCGCGCCCAGCGGTCCGGCCCAGCAGCGGGTGATCCGCCAGGCGCTGGCCAACGCCGGCCTGGTCGCACGGGATGTGCACGCGGTCGAGGCGCACGGCACCGGCACCCGGCTGGGCGACCCGATCGAGGCCCAGGCGCTGATCGCGACCTACGGCCAGGACCGCGAACAGCCGCTCTGGCTCGGCTCCTTGAAGTCGAACATCGGGCACACCCAGGCCGCGGCCGGGGTGGCGGGTGTGATCAAGTCGGTGCTGGCGATCCGGCACGGGGTGCTGCCCCGCACGCTCCACGCCGAGCAGCGGACCCCCTATGTGGACTGGTCGGCCGGCGCGGTGGAGCTGCTCACCGAGCAGCAGGACTGGCCGCTGGTGGAGGGCCCGCGCCGGGTCGGCGTCTCGGCCTTCGGCGCGAGCGGGACCAACGCGCACGTGATCATCGAGCAGGCCGAGCCGACGGCCGCCGAGGCGGAGCCGGCCGCGCCGCAGGGCCCCGCCGCCGTGCCGGTGCTGCCCTTCCTGGTCTCGGCCCGCTCGCCCGAGGCGCTGCGCGAGCAGGCCGGCCGGTTGGCGGAGCTGCTGACCCAGGCCGACCCGCTCGCGGTCGCCCGGGCGCTCGCCACCACCCGCACGGTCTTCGAGGAGCGCGCCGTGGTGCTCGGTGACCCCGCCGGCCTGCGCACGCTCGCCGGGCCTGGCGTGGTCACCGGCTCGGCCGCCGCCCCGGGCCGGCTGGCCTTCCTGTTCTCGGGGCAGGGCAGTCAGCGGGTCG
>NZ_JAIZ01000785.1 GCF_000710465.2 Kitasatospora sp. MBT63
AGCGCGCGGGGATCGCGCAGCTCGCCGCCGCGGGGAGCCGGCCGGCCGCCCGCAGCCGTGGGCGGCCGCAGCCCGGGACGGGGCTGGCCGGCGGGGTGACGCGGTGCGCCGCCGTCGAGTTGGGTGGGATTCGACGGGCGGGCGCCGGTGCTGGCGGAGGAGTACATGGGCTGGTGAGGGTCCCTTCCTGGCCGACGGCGGTGGACGTCCCGGCGGTTCCTGGTTCCGCCGGGGGCCGGCCGGGGTGGAGTGCGGGCGTCGGGCGCGGAGCCGGCCTGTCCGGGTCCGCCGCACCCTGGGGAAATGCGGCCGTCCCGATCTGCCGTGCCGTGCCCGACGCCCCCGCGCCACCCGGCCGCGCCACCCCTTGGGACGACGCCCCCGCACGGGTGTTGACGGCCCGTCGGTGCAGTCCCGGCCCGGATCCCGGGCCCCTCGACGCGAGGTCGAGGTGGCGCACTCCTACCTGACACCCGATCACCACTGGTACACCATGTGGCGGACCCTGGCGAAGCCTGGCGAATGGTCGCGTGGCACATGACAGAGCCATTAGTGTCGAAATCAGCCGAGGAACCTGGGGGCTTCACGTGAGCAAGGGGCCGAACAGCCGACTGGCCGACCTCTTCGCCCTGACCGGATGGTCCAAGGGCGAACTGGCGAGGCTGGTCAACCGGCGCGGTGCGGCGATGGGACAGCAGCAGCTGTCCACCGACACCTCGCGGGTGCGGCGCTGGATCGAGCAGGGGGAGATCCCCCGCGATCCGGTGCCCAGGGTGCTGGCCGCCGTGTTCACGGAGCGGCTCGGCCGTGTCGTCACCACTGAGGACTTAGGTCTGGAACGACACCGGCCCACCAGGTCGGGCTCGACTGCCGCGTCGGAACGAGCCTGGGAGCCGGATCGGACGGCTGCGGTCCTCACCGAGTTCACGGGAATGGACCTCATGCTGAACCGACGCGGTCTGGTGGGCGCGGGCGCCGCGCTCGCGGCAGGCGCAGCCATCGCAGACAACCTCCACGACTGGCTGAACAGCGGCGACGTGGCGTACGCGGCCGACCGGCCGGGCCCCCGGCAGGTGCTCACCCAGGGCGGCCCGCGGCCGGTGGTCGACGTGTACGACGCCGGCCCGGTCGGCGCCGAGGAGGTGATCGCGCTCGAACGCTCCGTCGAGGTGTTCCGGGCCTGGGACGCCTCCCGCGGCGGCGGACTCCAGCGCAAGGCCGTGGTCGGCCAGCTGAACGAGGTCGGCGGCCTGCTGACCCACCGGCACCACCCCGTGCTGGAGCGCAGACTCTGGACGGTGGCCGCCAACCTGGCCGTCCTGGCCGGCTGGATGTCCCACGACGTGGGCCTGGAACCCACCGCCCAGCGCTACTTCGTGATCGCAGCGCAGGCCGCCAAGGAGGCCGACGACCGCCCCCGGGCCGGCGAGGCGATCTCCCGGGCGGCCCGCCAGATGCTCCACCTCGGCCGGGCCGACGACGCCCTCGAGCTGATGCAGCTCGCCCGTTCCAGCACCGGGGAGCGGGCACAGCCCCGGACCCGCGCCATGCTGCACACCGTGGAGGCCTGGGCGCAGGCCTCGCTCGGCCGCGCGGAGGCGACCCGGCGGGTGCTCGGCGAGGCCGAGGACCTGTTCGTCCAGGAATCCCAGGAGGCCCCGCCGAGCTGGATGCAGCTGTTCGACGAAGCCGAACTGCACGGCATGCAGGCCCTGGTGTACCGGACCCTCGCCGAGCACGACCCGGGCGCGGCCCGGCTGGCCGAGGTGCACGCCGGCCGCGCCATCGACCTGCGGGCCGGCTCCGGCCGGGAGCGCTCCGCGCTGCTCGACCGGATCACCCTGGCCTCGGTGTACTGGATCTCCGGCGAACCGGACGCGGCCCTGGTCCAGGCGAAGCTGGCGCTGGCGGCGATCAGCCAGACCTCCTCGCTGCGCACCTGGGACCGGCTGCGCGAGATGTACCGGCTGGCCGGCCGCTACCAGGGCCTGCCCGAGGTGGCCGAATTGCGGGCCGAGATCGACGCCGTGCTGCCCGAACGGCGTCTGGCGGTCTGACCCGGACCGGTGGTCCGCCGGGCCGGGCCGACGCGGACGGTACCGGCACGAAGCGTCCCGGTCCGGGCACGCCGGGTGAGGGGCCGCGCGGCCGCCGGGAGGGCGGCCCCGGGCCCGGGCGCGGGCCCGCCGCGGACCCGTG
>NZ_JAIZ01000786.1:0-5447 GCF_000710465.2 Kitasatospora sp. MBT63
GGCGTCGGAGTAGGCGTCGTGCCAGTACGGACCGGCCAGGTGGATCTCGCCCTGGTAGCCGGTCTCCTCCAGCAGCTCCCGGGCGGCGGCCTCGGCGGCCCGCTCACCGGGTTCGACGATCCCGCCGGGGAGTTCGTACAGCACGCGGGCGGGGCCGGGCCGGTACTGGCGGGCGAGGACGACCCGCCGGTCGGCGGTGAGCGCGAGAACGGCGGCGGCCGGGCGTTCACGCTTGAGGTAGAACTCCTCCCGCGCCCCGTCGGGCAGCTCGAAGCCGACGCGGTCCACGGACCGTCCGAACCTGCTGAACACGACGGTACGTTCGAGTTCGCGCCACGCCGCGATGTCGGTCGTCATGGCAGGACTGTACGGCCGCGGCGGGCAGATCTACCGGACCCGCCGGCCGGCCGCATCGGCCCCAGGGCGTAGTCCCGTGGGCCGATGCCCGGGCGAGCGTCAATCGACGGTCCGATGCCGGACGGGAAGGGCGCGTGACAGCGTTCCTTCGTGCCCAACGGCAATCCGCTGCAGCACGATTGACGATTCGTCACCTCGGGAGGGAACCCTTGACCATCACGCCGTTCAACAGCCGGACGAGCATGCCGCGCCGCCGTGTCCTGGGAGCCGCGCTGGCCGCGGGAGCCGCCGTGCCGCTCGCCGCCGTCGCCGCTCCCGCCTGGGCCGCCCCGGCCACCCCGGCGGATCCCGCTCCGGCCCCGGCGCGGCTCACGCTTCCCGCACCCACCGGGCCGTACCCGGTGGGCACGGTCCAGCTGCGCCTCGTCGACCGGTCGCGCCCGGACGGGATCGTGGGGCCCGGGCACTTCCGCGAGCTGATGGCCGCCGTCTGGTACCCGGCCGGGAACGTCGACGGGTACCCGCCGGCGCCCTGGATGCCGGCCGGCGCCCTCCAGGCGTACCTCACCGACGCGGGGTTCGGTGACCTGGCCCCGCTGGCGCCGCTCACCGCCGGCCGGGTGGGCGCCCCGGTGCGGCGCTCGGGCGCGCGGCGGCTGCCCGTCCTCGTGTACGCGCACGGCGCGCACAGCCACCAGGGCGACCACACGACCATCGTCCAGGAGCTCGCCAGCCACGGGTACGCGGTCGTCACGATCGCCCACCAGTACGACACCTACACCGAGTTCCCCGACGGCCGGATCACCGTCCCGAACCGCGACCAGCCGGCCCCCACCTTGCCGGGGGACTTCGCCGCGGACCTCCGCTTCGTCCTCGACTGCGTCGAACAGCTCGCCGCGGGCTGCAATCCGGATGCCGACCGGCGGACCCTGCCGGCCGGACTGCTCGGCTCCCTCGACCCGGACCGCATGGGCGCGTTCGGCTGGTCGAAGGGCGGGACGGCCACCGCCTGTGCCACGCTGGCGGACCGGCGGATCCGCGCCGGGCTGAGCCTCGACGGGCCGATGGTGATGAACCCGCCGCTGACCGGCGACCTGGACCGGCCGTTCATGATGATGACCGCGGACTTCACCCGGGCCACGGACCCCGCCGCGGCCGCGTTCTGGCCGCACCTGCGCGGGTGGCGGCTGGACGTCCGGGCCGAGGGCGCCGTCCACGTGTCGTACGGTGACAACGAGGCCCTGTTCGCCCAGGTGGCGACGCTGCTCGGATGGAGCGCGCAGCAGCTCCAGGCGGCGATCGGCACACTCGACCCCGACCAGGGGGTGAGGATCCAGCAGGCGTACCCGCTCGCGTTCTTCGACGAGCACCTGCGCCACCGCCACGGGCACCTGCTCGACGGCCCGTCCCCGGCCTTCCCGGCGGTGACGTTCCTCCCCTGACACCCGGGAGGGACGGCCCGGGGCCAGGCGCCCGGCCCGCCCCGGAAGGGGTCAGGTCACGGCAGGTCGACCCGCACCGCGACCTCGTTCCGACACAGCCGGCCATCGACCCACAGCGCCAGGTCGAACTCCTCGAAAGCCGCCCCGCACTCCGTCAGCAGCCGCTCGGTGAAGCCGGGCAGCGCCTCCGGCGCCCCGGACCAGCCCGCCGTCCGTGCGGCGGCGCGGAAGCCCGGCCGTCCGGCACGCAGGGCCAAGGTCTCCGTCACCGCGTCGCCCGCCGACTCCGCATCGGGGATGAACCGACCGGGCGGGCACGCGTGGAACCGCGGCCCGGGCCGGTCGGCCGCCGCCGACCGGTCCGCCGCCCCGGCCGGCGAGAACAAGGGGACGGCCGGCTGCGCCGCACTCCCCAGCCACAGCTCGATCTCCGTCCCGCGCACCTCACGCGGGTCGATCCGGTAGCTGTAGGAGCCGTCGGCATCGAGGCCGAAGGCGGTCTCCAGACCGGGCCACGCACCGTGCAACCGCGACACCGCCGATCGGCAGAACGCCCGCAGGGCGGCGGTGCTGTCCCCGTCCTCGCCGGCCGTCCGGTCGATCGTGACGTGGAGGTAGCAGTCGTAGGGGCGCTCCGCCGGCCACTCGGCCGAGGACTCGCCGACCGCGGGACCGAGCAGGTCGCCCGGTTCGGTGCTCATCCGGAGGCCGAACAGCGACCCGTCCGGTCCGGTCGTGCGCTGCCAGCGTACGGCTGACGGGTCATCCGGCAGGCCCAGCGCCGTGGCCACCTGCCGGACGGTGAGGGCGTCGCCCGTGCGGCGCCGTACCAGGAGGCCCGCGTCACTCGCCATCGCCCAGCACCCCCGGCCCTCGCCCATCGGTTCGTCACCGACCCTACCGGAGCGGATCCGGCGCTCGGCCGCCGGAGAACGGCTGCGCGGGCCGGGTGGCAGCAGCCACCCGGCCCGCGCAGGGCCGCCCGTCAACCGGTCAGGGACCGGTGGTGCTGTCCAACTCGGTGTTGTAGTCCGCGAGTCGGGCGATCTGGGCGGCGCTCAGCACGCCCTGGAACGCCCACACGTCGTCCAGCTCGCCGGAGAAGTACTCACCGAACGTGCCGGTGGCCTTCGCCCGCCCGAACTGCAGGCCGCCGGTGGCGTCGAACGGCCGCACCGCTTGGGCCCACGAGGTCCGGCTGGTGCAGTCCGCCGCGCCGGTCGTGCAGACCTGGTTCTCCAGGTCACCGTTGACGTACAGGCTCAGCCGGCTGGACAGCGCGTCGTAGGTGAGCGCCAGATGCGTCCAGTTCTCCAGCACCGACGGCACCGGGGAGTGCACCACGATGGTCCGGGCGGCGCCCGCCGCGTCGGTACCGGCCAGCACGGCCTGCCACTCACCCAGGTGCTCACCCGTCTTCGGGTCGTCCTTGAGGTAGTGCCAGCGCAGCGTGGCCGCGTCACCGGTGGTACCGCCCTGCGAGAGCACGGTCATGTCCCGGGTCGGGGAGCCCGCGGTGTTCGCCCAACCCGCCAGCGTGAAGCTCTGGTTGGTGTGCACCGGAGCGGCGCCGGTGGCCGCGTGGGCGGTGGTGCCGTTCAGCTGCAGCGTGCCCGTGTTGACGTACAGACCGCCACCGGCGTTGATGGTGGCGCCCCCGCCGAGCTGCGCGGCCGGCTTCGCCGGACCCTCGCCCGGGCTCGCGGTGCCGGTGACGCTGTTGAGCTTCCACCGGCCGGCCAGCTGCGGACGCTGCGCGACCAGGTCGGCCGCCTCCGCACCCGTCACGACCCGGTCGTAGATCCGCACGTCGTCCAGGTCGCCGCCGAAGAACTCGGCGTTGGCGCCCTCCCGGTTGACCGCGCCGACCTGCAGCGGTCCCGGGCTGCTCCACGGTGCGGTCTGCGTGTAGTCCGCCTCGCCGACCAGGAAGCCGTTGATGTACAGGCGGGTCTTCTTCGCCACCGCGTCCGAGACACCCAGCAGGTGCACCCACTGGTTGTCGGTGCCGGAGAAGCAGGGCACCCCGTTCACCGTCGTACCGGCGGTGCAGTCCGGCTGCGCGGCCCGGACCAGGGTGTCCGCGGAGGTGTCCTCCTTGTACCGGCCGAAGATCCACTTCTTGCCGTAGGCCGAGTAGTACAGCGAGAACTCGTTGTTGTGCTGCCCGTTCTGGGTGACCGCCATCTTGGCGATGGTGTCGCCCGCCGCGGGCTGCGGCAGCCGAGCCCACGTCGACACCGAGAAGCTCCGCGTCCCGTCGACCTGCGGGCGCACGGTGCGTGCGTAGCCGGTCGTCCCGTCGAAGTGGACCGCCTTGCCGGCCGTGCCCGGCACGCCGGTCTGGACGCCTCCCGACGTGGTGAGGGCATCGGACTCCGGATAGCCGGCCACCGTCGCGGCGGCGGCGTCCTCGTCGAGGTGCCAGACCGCCTTGGCGGGCAGGCCCGTGGCCAGCGGACGGTCGGCTGCGACCGCGACGGCCTCGGCCGCGGCGAGCGGCCGGTCCCAGACCTTGACCTCGTCCAGGGTCCCGGCCCAGAAGTCCGTAAAGTCGCCCCGGTACGCGAGGCGGCCGATGTCCAGCGGCCCGCGGGCGCTCCAGCTGACCGGAGCGGGAATGGTCGCGGTGGGGACCCCGTCGACGTACAGCGCCATGGTCTGGTTGGCGGAGTCGTAGACGCCGGTCAGGTGGGCCCAGGTGTTGAGGGGGGCGGGCGTCGGCGAGGCGGCGATCTGCCAGGCGTAGCCGGCGCTGTCCTTGGTGGTGCTGACGAAGGCCCACTTGCCGTCCCGCTCTCCCAGGCTGAAGGAGGACATGTAGGTCCCCTCTTGGGCGACGGCCATGCGGTTGTGGGTGGCGTCGGTCAGGTAGACCCACGCGGAGAGGGTGAAGCTCTTGGTGGTGTCGAGGACCGCGCCCTGGGTGGTGGCGTAGGAGCCGGAGGTGCCGTTGAAGGCCGCCGCCGTACCCAGGTGCCCGGGGGACCCGGTCACCGCCGCGCTGCCCTTGGTGGCGTCGATCCGGGCGCCGGTTCCGGCGAGCGCGGTACCGGAGGACTCGTCCATGGTCCAGCCGGTGCGTTGCGGCTGGCCGTTCAGGACGCCGAAGTAGTACGTCTCCGGCTGCGAGGCGTTGCCCGCCTTGTCCAGGGCCCGCACCGACAGGGTGTGCACACCGGGCGTCTCCGGCAGCACGTCGACGGTCTGCGGTGCGCCCGCGGTGGTGGCGACCTCGTGGGCCGCGGAGGCCGTGGTGTCCAGGCCCCACTGGTACTTGACGACGTCGGTGGCCGCCGAGTCGATGGTGAAGGCGCCGTACTTGCCGACGCCGTCCGTCCACGGCAGCGCCGCGGCGCCGTCCTTCGAACCGGGGTAGGAGGCCGAGGTGACGGCCGGCCCGTCGGGCGCGGAGGTGTCGACGCGGAAGTAGCAGTTGGTCGCGTCGCCGACCGAGGACCACGGCCCCCAGCTCGCGCCGTCCCAGGCCCTCATCTCCCAGCCGTAGGCGCCCTTGGCGGCCGCGGGCATGGGCGGGACGGTGAGCGAGAACTGCGAGCCCGACCCCTTGAAGGTGTCCGCCGCCGGTGCCGCACCCGCCGACCCGGTCGACCACCACCGGCGGGCGAAGCCGGGGCCGTCGTCCCC
>NZ_JAIZ01000786.1:5491-38930 GCF_000710465.2 Kitasatospora sp. MBT63
CCACCGGCGGGCGAAGCCGGTGCCGTCGTCCCAGCCGACCGCGAACTGGACGCCGATGGCCTCGCCGTCCGGGTCGTCGGCGCGCGCCGTGATCTGGGGCCACTTGTTGATCGTCACGCCGGTCGACAGGCAGCTGCCGGGGGACATCGTCAGACCGCTCATCGGGGTCTGACGGGGCGCCAGGTTGTAGTGCACCCGCAGGAAGGCGTCGTCGGTCAGGCGCTTCCAGCTGTTGGAGTCGCCCTCGTTCTCGGCCTTGAGCCCGAAGGTGGTCCAGGACCAGCCCCAGTTCGCGGCGTCCTGGACCAGGTCCTTGACGCCGCCCGAGGTACCGCCGAACTCCAGCCAGCCGCCCGGGCAGCTACCGCTCCAGCCCTTGGCCGCACTCATGGTCTGCAGCTTGCGGCTCCAGAAGCCCGAGGCGTTCTGCGCGTTCCAGTTCGTGCCCGAGGACACCCAGCCGGTGTTCCACAGCTCGATGTTGCTCGGCGAGCACGACCAGGAGTGGCTCTCGTAGGTGCCGAACTCCGCGCTCAGGATCTGCTTCCCGATGAACGTCGACGTCGGGATCTGGAAGAACGCCCGCTTCACGTCCGACGGCGCACAGCGGCTCGAGTCGCCGCAGTAGCCGACGCCCCAGTCGTGGACGTAGGTGCTGTTGTAGGTGAAGTGCCAGTAGGACTGGGACGCGTAGTAGCGCGACACGCCTGTCCAGTCGGCGGCGTTCGGCGTGTTCCAGGCCGGGTCGATCATGACGGGGAAGACCGTCGCGGGGTCGTCCAGCATCGCCTGGTCCGGGGTGAGGACCAGCTTGTCCTGGGCGGCCGGCAGGTCGACCTTGATCCGGGCGACCTTCGCACCCTCACCGGGCAGCAGGTCCGGTGCGGGCAGCGCGGCGGACTCCTGGGCCGGCGCGGCGAGGCTCCTGGCCTTCGCCGCCGGTGCCGCCTGGGCGGCGGCTGCCGGGCCGGAGGAGTCCCACATCACCGGCGTGGGCGCCTCGAAGACGGTCCCGCCACCGTTGCGGTCCACCGCTGTCAGTGAACCGTCGGTGGCCTGCTTGACCGTCAGGCCGTCGCCCTTGAGGCCCAGGCGCAGCTGGTCGAGCTCCGGGTTCTTCGCCGCCGCCGCGGTGTGCACCACGAGGATCTGGCTGAAGCCGGTCCGGGTCGCGGTCAGCTTCAGGTCCACGTCCGGCAGGATCGAGCGGTACTCCGCGGTGCTGCCTTCCACCACCGGCTTCGGCAGCGCGTGGGGCCAGTTGAGCTTCAACTCCTTGCCCTGCGAGGTCATCCGCACCAACGGCTGCGAGCCCCCGCCGCCGGAGAACACCACGTCGGCGGTGGCCGCCTTCGGCGCCACCGAACCGTCCGCGCGTACGGCCAGCGCCGGGTCGATGTCCACCCAGCCGCCGGCCTTGCGGACCCGGTGCGGCTGCACGTACGTGGTCGCCACCAGCTTGCCGTCCGGCTGGGCGACCACGTCGCTGGTCTCGGTCCGCTTCGAAGCCACCTCCACCGGCTTCCCCGACCGCTTGGCCTCCGCCACCGCCGCGACCTCGGCCGCGTCGGTCGAGGTCACGCCCACGCCCGCCTTCGCCGGATCGGCCGAAGCTCCGTCAGCGGCATACGCGCCGACCGGAAGCAGACCGGAGCCCACCAGTGCTCCGGCAGCCACGGTCGCGGCTATCCACGCCCGCGTCGCCCGTCTCCACTCTGTTCTTGCCACGCCTTCTCATCCCCGAATTCTTAAGATCTTCTAATGCGAAGCAGATCTTCGTGAACCATCGAAGGGGGTGTCAACAAAAGCGTGAGGTCAAGGGGGTGGGGACGGCGCGTTCCGGGTGGAGCAAGCGCGACCATGTCTGCCAAATCTGGACAATGTGCAGGTAAAATGTGTGCTAAGTCACACGGGTCGGTGACGTGCCGTCGCAATCGGCGGAAATGCCGTGCGCCAGCGGCCGCGCCCAGCCTGCGCCGAGGCGTCGCGGACGAGCCCGAGCGGCGCCGATCCGCTTCGGCTGCCGCCGGGTCGGCCCAGTTGACGGCCCGACAGGGAGGGCCCCCGGGGTGCGCGGGCGGGTCGCTGGCCGCTGCGCCGTGCCTGTCGGCTGTGACAAGGGCCCGCGGTCGGGCGACAATCCACGGCATGGATGACGCATTCACACTGATCCGGCAGGCCGTCGACCTCCTGGCCGAGGAGGCCGTGGCGGAGAACGGCCAGACGGTCGCAGACGTCCGGGGGACATCCGGCTCCAGGAGTGGGAGATGGCACTCGATGTGCTCATCGAGATCGCGGATGTCCGGCCGGTGCCCGTCGCCTTCTGGGAGAAGCTCGCCGAAGCCGCTCGGCAGATGATGCTGGAGAGCAACCGGCGGTGGTGCGAATGGCGGGCCTGGGAGGTCGAGCACGGCACGATCCGGGCGACCCTGACCCTGCTGGGGGCGGACGAGGGCGGACGTCAGGGGCCTTTCGAAGGGGACGGCCGGCTCAGGCCGCTGTGGGACATCGGTCACCGCACCGCAGCCGGGCAGCAGGACCTGGACATCGCCCGGCTCTGGGTGGAGTTCGCGCCGCGGTTCGGCCCGGGAGCAACAGCAGACGTCCGCCTGGCTCCCCTACGGCCCGGGCGGTGGCGGCATCTGGAGCCCGGTGATGTGATCACCATGCACGAGGCCCGGACCGCCACCGGCATCGCCGAGATCATCGAGGTCCTGCCCCCTCGCATCCGAGGTGCCGCCGGCCGTCCGACGGACGACCCGGCCCGCCGGGCCGGGGAACCGGCTCTCCCGGGTGCGCGGGGGTGGGCAGGTCAGGAGAGCCAGTCCGCGTAGTGGGTGGGGGCGAGCCGGGCGTCCCTGTCGGTGAGGACATCGCCCTTGACGACGGCGAACATACCGGCGGTGGGGTCGGTGACGACGGTACGGTGGTCGCCCTTGCGGGACAGGGTGATCCGGCCCAGCTCGTCCAGGGGGAGGATCTCGGGGCCGGCGATGTTGCGGATACCGCCGAGCGGGCTGCCCACGGCGACCTCCGCCACCGCGGCGGCCACGTCCCCGGCGGCGATCGGCTGGATCGGCGTGGCGGGCAGCCGGACGGTGTCCGCGTCGGCGGTCCAGGACAGTACGGCCGCCATGAACTCCATGAACTGCGTCGCCCGCACGATCGAGTAGGGGATCGGCCCGGCCGCGAGGATGTTCTCCTGGAGGACCTTCGCGCGGTAGTAGTCCAGCTCCGGCACCTGGTCCGCGCCGACGATCGACAGGATGACGAAGTGGCCGACACCACCCTTCCGGGCCGCGGCCAGAAGCGAGTCCATCGAGGTCTGGAAGAAGGCGAGGGACGCCTCGTCGAAGGTCGGGGAATTCGTCAGGTTGACGACGACGTCGGCCCCCGCGACCGCCCCGTCCAGCCCCTGGCCGCTGATGACGTCGACCCCGGTGGACTGCGAGTGCGGCACCGCCTCGTGCCCGGCGGCGTTCAGATCCCTGACGACCTGTGACCCGATCAGCCCGGTACCGCCGATGACTGCGACCTTCATGACGTGCCTTTCGTCGGGAACATGTCCGCAATATGGCATATGGCACCTGGTCGCAGCTGTGGGCGCGCCACGCACCCGGGCCGAACCGGCTGTCCGCCGCGGTCGGAGCCGGGGACCGGCGCCGCAGCGCGCCCGGTCCCGGAGCCGCCCGGCGCGCGCTGCGCCGTGCGGTTCCGGGACCGGGGTCCGCCGTGATCGACCGCCCGGGCTATCCGGCGGCCGCCGCCGACCTGGCCTGGACGTCCTGGAGGGCCGCCACCAGGGAGTTCACGTCTTCGACGGTGTTGTACAGGGCCAGCGAGGCCCGTACCGCCGCCTGCAGCCCGAAGGCGGCCAGCGCCGGCTGTGCGCAGTGGTGACCGGCACGTACGGCGATGCCCTGCTGGTCGAGGGCGCCGGCGAGGGCCATCGGGTCCGCCCCGGCGAGCAGGAAGGTCAGCACGCCGATCTTCCCCGGGGCGTTGCCGATCAGGCGCAGGCCGGGGACGGTGGCCAGCACCGCCATCGCGTACGCGGTGAGCTGTTCCTCGTAGGCGGTGGCGGCCTCGCGGTCCAGCGCCGCGAGGTACTGCAGGGCGGCCCGCAGCCCGGCCACGCCGGCGATGTGGCCGGTGCCGGCCTCCAGCCGGTGCGGGACCGGGGCGTACGTGGTCTCCTCGAACCCGACCGAGTCGATCATGTTCCCGCCGCCCTGCCACGGGGGCATGGCCTCCAGCAGCTCGCGCTTGCCGAACAGCACGCCGATACCGGTCGGGGCGAAGATCTTGTGCCCCGAGAAGGCGTAGAAGTCGGCGTCCAGCGCGGTGACGTCGACCGGGAAGTGGCTTACCGCCTGCGCGCCGTCCACCAGGACCTTCGCGCCGTACCGGTGGGCGAGCGCGGTCATCTCGGCCACCGGCGGGACGGTGCCCAGCACGTTGGAGGCGTGCGTGAGCGCGACCATCCTGGTGCGGGAGCCGAGCAGGTCCCGGTAGGCGTCCTGGTCCAACTGCCCGTCGGGGAGCAGCGGGATCGGGCGGATCCGCGCCCGCCGCTCGGCGGCGATCAGCTGCCAGGGCACCAGGTTGGAGTGGTGTTCGGCCGCCGAGACCAGGATCTCGTCGCCGACCCCCAGGTTGGCCCGGCCCCAGCTCTGCGCCACCAGGTTGACGGCCTCGGTGGTGCCCCGGACGAAGACGATCTCGCCCTGGTCCGGGGTGCCGAGCAGGTCGGCCGCGGCCTGCCGGCCCTCCTCGTAGACCTGGGTGGCCTGCTTGGCCAGGGTGTGCGCGCCGCGGTGGACGTTGGAGGTGCCCATCGCGTAGTGCTCGCCGACGGCTTCGACCACCTGGCGGGGCTTGAGCGTGGTGGCGCCGTTGTCGAGCCAGACCAGCGGGCGGCCGTTCACCTCCCGGTGCAGCTGCGGGAAGTCCCGCCGGACGGCCTCGACGTCGAATCCGCCCGGCGGTGCGGCGGGCGGCGCCGCCGGGGGCGTCGGGGCGGTCGGCGGCGTGCCGCCGGAAGGTGCGGCTGCCGATGGCGGTGTGGCGGTCTCCCGGTCCGGCTGCTCGGGCAGCCAGTACCGGGAGCCGCCCGCCAGGTGGGCGAGCGCGGCCGGCAGCGGCGGCGCCTGCGGCACCGGGAGCGTCTGCGGCATCGGAAGCGTGCCCGACTGCGGGGAGCCCCAGGGCGGTTGGGCGGTCGCGGTGCCGGCGCCGCTGCCGTCAGGAGTAGTCATAGTAGTTCGACAACTCGACGTTCTGGAGCACCGCGACGGCGTCGTCCACCAGCGCGGCGGTCGAGAAGTAGCTGGTCACCAGGTACGAGGTGATGGCCCGGCGGTCGACGCCCATCGGCCGGACCGACAGGCCCGGCTCGACCTCGTCCGGGACGCTCGACGGCCGCAGGCCCACCACGCCCTGCTCCGCCTCGCCGACCCGCATCAGCAGGATGTTGGTGGTGCCGGGCGCGGAGTTGCTGGAACCCCTGAGGTCCAGCTTGTCGGAGGGCAGCAGCGGCACGCCGCGCCAGGTCAGGAACGGGCTGCCGAAGAGCTCCACGATCTGCGGCGGCACCCCGCGCCGGGTGCACTCGCGCCCGAACGCGGCGATCGCCCGGGGGTGGGCCAGGAAGAACGCGGGCTGCTTCCAGACCCGGGTGAGCAGCTCGTCCATGTCGTCCGGGGTCGGCGAGCCCTTGCGGGTGTGCACCCGCTGGGTCGGCACGACGTTGTTGAGCAGCCCGTACTCGGGGTGGTTGAGCATCTCCCACTCCTGACGCTCGCGCAGCGCCTCGGTGGTCAGCCGCAGCTGTGCCTGGACCTGGTCGATCGAGGAGTTGTAGATGTCGGAGACCCGGGTGTGCACCTTCAGCACGGTCTGCGCGATGCTCAGCTCGTACTCGCGCGGGGACTCCTCGTAGTCCACGAAGGTCTGCGGCAGCTCGGGTTCGCCGCTGTGGCCCGAGGTCAGGTCGATCGGGTGCTCGCGGTCGGCCGGGCCCTGTCCGTCGGCGGCGTACGCGTCCAGGCGGGCCCGCAACGCTGGTTCCCGGTCGGCCAGTTCGGCGAGCATCCGGTGCTCGAGGGAGAGCACCGTACACGGGGTGAGGGCCCGGACCTGGTACGGGGTCGGCTCGCCGCGCACCCAGGCGCCGTCGTCGAAGTAGTCGCCGTCGCCGAGGACGGAGAGCAGGGCGTCCTCGCCGTACTGGCCGGTGGCGCGCTTCTCGGCGCGGCCGAAGGTGATGACGTGCAACTGCCCGGGCGGGGTGTCGGCGCTGGCGATGAGTTCACCGGGCTCGACCTCGCGCTGGACGAAGCCGTTGGCGAGGGCGCTCAGCATCGAGCTGTCCAGGTCGCGCAGGAAGACGATCTCGCGCAGGTCCTCGGCGATCACCCGGGCCTCGCCGCCGCCGTCGGTGAAGGTGCCGATCAGCCCGTCGCCGAGGATGAAGCCCCGCCGGCGGTTGACCCGGTAGACGCCGGCCTCCAGGTCGACCCAGGGCAGCACCCGCAGCAGGTAGCGCGGGGTGATGCCGAGCATCTGCGGCGCGGTCTTGGTGGTGGTGGCCAGGTTCCTTGCGGCGGAGGTGCTGAGGCTCCGCTGGTTCTGCGGAGCGGTCTCGGTGGTCATGGCGCGTCCCTATCCGTGAGTAAGAGATCTGACGACACGTCAACTTGCTTGCCGCGGAGGCGAGATGTGGCCCGCTCCGGGCTTCACGGAGATTGTTGCGGGCGGATTGCGCGGCTGCGAGCGTGTTCGATCGTCCCCGATTGGTTCCGGTGCGCACCAGTGGGCGTGTGGGTCATCAAACTCACTCGAACGAGTGATATCGGGCCATAAGGGGGCAGTGGGATGTTCGAAAGCGCCGCTTGGATGTGGGTCGTCGAGGAGCCGGCGGCAGGGCATTCCAACCCGCCGGTTGGTGGCTTCGTATGCTTGGGGGCATGGCATGGGACACCGAGAGGACCAAGCGGCTGCTGCTCGATGCGGCCGTGGACGAGTTCGCCGCACACGGGCCCGAGGGCGCGCGGATCGACCGCATCGCGACCGCGGCCGGAGTGAACAAGGAGCGGATCTACCCCTACTTCGGGGGCAAGCAGCAGCTGTTCGCGGCGGTGGTCCAGCGCGAGCTCGAGCAACTCGCCGCCGCCGTCCCGCTGGAGGAACCGGACGGCGGGACGGTGGACCTGCCGGAGTACGCGGGCCGGGTCTTCGACTACCACCTCGCCCACCCGCACCTGCTGCGCCTGCTCCAGTGGGAGGCGCTGTGCGGCGACGGCTCCGCCCCGGTCGCGGGGGAGGGGCGCAGGGCCGCCCACTACGCCGAGAAGGTCGCCGCGGTCTCCCGGGCCCGCCGCGGCTCCGGGGGTGCCGGTGACGCCGCGAGGGGTGAGGTGCAACTCCCGCCCGCGGACCTGCTGTACGCCGTGATCGCGCTCGCCGGCTGGCAGTTCGCGGCGCCGCAACTGGCCCGCATGATCATCGGCGGGGCGGTGGATGCGGATCCGGCCGCGAGGCGCGCCGCCGTGGTGGACATGGTGCGCAGGCTCGCGCTCTGACCGGCCTGCGGGGCCCACATCTCCAACTCAAGGGTTGGAGATGTGGGTGCGCTCGCGCTAATATCCAACTCGTCAGTTGGAAACATTCGCACCAGGAGACCGACCATGACGGCCATGCCCGCACGCCCGAACGCCGCCCTCGTCCTGATCGAGTTCCAGCGCGAGTGGCTCGACCCCTCGCACGGCCGCCTCCACCACCTCGTCGAGGACCGCGACCTGCTGGACACCGCCGTGCGCGGCGCGGCCGTCGCGCTGGCCGCCGCCCGGGAGCACGGCGTTCCCGTCGTGCACGTGCCGCTCGTCCTCACCCCGGGCGCACCCGAGCTGGAGAGCTGGACCCCGGCCGTACTCGGCCTGCGCGCGGCGATCCCCAAGGCCGGCACCTGGATCGAGGGCAGTACGGGCGTCGCGTTCGCCGAGGATTTCCGGCCCGCCCCCGGCGAGCCGGTCGTGCGCGGCCGCGCCGGCGCCAGCGCCTTCGCCGGCTCCTCCGACCTCGACCTGATCCTGCGCCGACTCGGCGTCACCGACCTCTACCTGGCGGGCTTCGCCACGCACGTGTGCGTCGAATCCACCCTGCGCGAGGCCCACGACCGCGGCTACACCGCCCACGTCGTCCACGACGCCTGCGCGGCCTTCACCCGGGCACAGCAGGACCACGTCCGCCAACACGTGATCCACCACTTCGGCGACGAGACGGACGCCGCAGCCTTCGCCGCCTCCCTCGAGGCGCCGCTCCCCGCCCACTGACCGCCGGCAAGGGGACGCCGTCGGCGGGGACGGGGGAGAGGCGGTGCGCGGGCTGCGCGATGTTCCGTACCGGGGCGAGAGCGGGAGCCCGCCGCCAGCGCCTACCTCTCCACGGTCGGCTACTCGCCGGGCGTGGATGGCGATGGCGGGTACGGCACTGTCTACCAGCGGGGCTTCAAGGTCGGTCCCGGGCGGGAGTTCGACCCGTCCGGTGCCGGGAGCCGATCCGGGCGCCTCCGCTTCGCCCGTCCGGGCAACATCGGACCGGGTCACGCTCCCGGTCACCGGCCGGCCACCCGGCACCGGCTCCGCCGCCGACACCCCGCTGATCACGGCCCTCAGCGCCGGAGCGGTACTGCTCGGCGCCGGCACGGTCGTTCTCAACGCGTCGTCGTACCCACTGAGTCAACTGTCCGCTGTCAAGGCGCTGACCGCGATTCCGTGGAAGGTGGTCCGTGGCGCTTCTCCTCCCGTACCTCGGCGTGGGCTCCCGCTTCGTGGAGTTCGCGCACCACGGCTTCCGCCACCTCCTGTGTGACGTCATCGAGGATGGTGGCCGGCAGCCGTCCGATGAGGGACTTGCTGTGCCACAGGCTCAGCCCGGTTCTCCGGCTGACGACTTTCAGGGCCTCGATGGGGCAGGGGCCGGGGTCGGTCACAACCACGGAGATGGGCCCCTGATCGCAGACCAGCCAGCCGTACTCCTGCGCCATCATGACTCCTCGGATCCAGGCCGGGCAGCAGCATAGAACACACCCCTGCTGGCCCCTCGGGCATTTCTTGCCCGGCACCGGTTTGCCCAGGATCCGAACCCCCGCTGCCCGCGCCAAGCGGTTCTTCGACGACGTACGGGCCCCGGCCAAGGAGTTCGCCCTGATCGAGGACGCGAGCCACTTCGCCTACTTCCGCCACCCCGAGCAGTTCCTGCACCTCATGCTGACCAAGGTCCGGCTCCTGGTCACGAACCAGGAGCAGGTCGCGGCCAAGTGACGGGAGCCGAGGGACGCGGCCATTCCTCCCCGGCGAGCGAGCAGGCAGGCGACCGGCGGCTCCAGCGCCAAGGGACGCGGCCACCGCAACACCCGGGCCCGTGGCGCGGCGGACATGGCCGCCGTCGTCGCGCTCCGAGGCGGCGGCACCGGGTGCCAGCGGGTGCCGGCGCTCAGTGACGGTAGGCGGCCGTCGCGATCCCGATGAAGGAGCGGATCAGCGGATTGGTGTCACCTTCGTTCCACACCGCCACCACGCGGCTCGGCGCCATGTCGGCGAGCGGTACCACCGTCAGCTCCGCGGGCAGGTCGTGCCCGAGCGGGGCCAGGCCGACCGTGCCGTTCCACAGCACGGCGTGCAGGCACTCCTGCACACCGCGCACCACCGGGCCCTCGCGCGGCGTGCCCCCGTTCCAGTAGGACTGCCAGAGCGGGTCGGTGCCCTGCGGGAACTGGAACCAGCGGCGGTCGCCCAGCTCGGCGAGCCGCAGCCGGTCGCGGCGGGCCAGCGGATCGTCGGCGCGCAGGACCACGCCGACCGGATCGTCCCGCAGCGCACGCACCGTCAGGGCGGTCTCGTCGAACGGCGCCCGGGTCAGGGCGACGTCGACCAGTCCGGCGCGCAGTCCGCAGGTCGGGTCGGTCAGATCGGTGTCGCGGATGCGGATGTCCACGCCGGGGTGGGTCCGGCGGTAGGCGGCGGCCAGCCTGGACACCCCCGGGTCGGTGCCGTCGCCCAGGATGCCGACGGTGAGGGTCGAGGCGCCGGCCGCCGCGCCCACGCGGACCCGGACGCGGTCGGCGTGGTCGAGCAGGGACCGCGCTTCGTCGAGCAGCACCGAGCCCACCGCGGTGAGTGTGACGCCGGTGGGCGAGCGGGCGAACAGCAGGGCCCCGACCTCGGCCTCCAACTGCTGGATCGCCCGGCTCAGCGGCGGCTGGCTCATGTGCAGTCGGGTGGCCGCCCGGCCGAAGTGGAGTTCCTCGGCGACGGCCACGAAGTAGCGCAGGGTTCGTAGCTCCACGCTGCAAAGATACCCTCCGGGTATCGGCTCCGTGGGATGGGTCTTGGACACCGGACCACCCCCGGCGATGCACTGGTGACCATGACCGACCTGACCGAAGAGACAGCGGCCGACGCGCCGCAGGCCCGCCCCACCGTATCCGTGGTGGGACCCGGCGACGGCGAGACGATCGTGCTGGGCACCACGCACATGCGCGTCCTGGAGGACGGCAGCCACACCGGGCACCGCCTCGCGATCGCCGAGTCCGTCCTCGCCCCGCACACCCAGGGACCGCCGCAGCACCGCCACGCCCAGCACGACGAGGGTTTCTACATCCTCTCGGGCACCGTGCGGTTCACCGTCGGGGACGAGCACCACGACGCCACCACGGGCACGCTCGTGATGGTTCCGCCCGGCACCCCGCACACCTTCGCCAACCGGACCGACCGACCCGCCGTCATGCTCAGCACCTTCACCCCCGACCTGTACGTGCAGTACTTCCGCGATCTCCAGGACGTGCTCGCCGACGGCCGGCCCTTGACGCCGCAGGCCAACGCCGACGCCATGAGCCGCTACGCGACCGAGCCTGCCACCGACCTCGCCTGAACCGCGAACAGCAACTCCGAACGGGAACCATGAACACCGCCTACTGGATCGTCGCGGGACTGCTCGCGCTCTTCTACCTCTACGCGGGCACGCTGAAGGTGAGCCGCAGTCGCGACCAGCTCCGACCGATGATGGCCTGGGTCGACCGCGTACCCCTGCCCGCCCTCAGGGCACTGGGAACGGTCGAGATACTCGGCGCGGCCGGCCTGGTCCTGCCGCCGCTGACGGGCATCGCGCCCGCCCTGGCCCCGGCCGCGGCCGGCGGCCTGGTAATCCTCCAGGCCGGTGCCATCGCCGTCCACCTGACCGGCGGTGACCGCCGGATCGCACTCAACCTCGGGCTCATCACCACCGCGGCCGTGACCGTCTGGCTGGCCACCGGGCTGTGATGTCCGGGCCGGCGGGGACCTGTACGGCGCCGCCGTGCAGGTCCCCGCCGGCAGGCCGCCAGGCGGCCGCGGTGGCGGTGTCAGCCGTCGGACCCGAGGCCGCGGTCGGGTGCGCTCATGTCGCCCGTCCGCGGCGTGCCGTCGGCGAGCCCGTAGCGCAGGTACACGGCGCCCTGGGGGCCGGCCACTGGCGGCTCGACGAGCGTGAGGTTGGTGGGCACCGCACCGCCGTCGAACAGCTTCTTCCCGACGCCCAGCACGATCGGGTGCACCCACAGGTCGAGGCGGTCGAAGAGCTTCTCGCGCAGGAGCGTCTGCACCAGGTCCAGGCTTCCGACGACCTTCACGTTCTCGTGCCGGTCGCGGACCTCACGGACCGCGACCGGCAGATCCGGCCCGAGCAGCACGGAACCGGCCCACGGGAGGTCCGGCGTTCCCCGGGAGGCCACGTACTTCGGCACGCGGTTGAAGAGTTCGGCGATCTCGCCCTCCTTCTGGTGCGGCCAGTAGGCGGCGAAGATGTCGTACGTCCGCCGCCCCAGCAGGAGCGCGTCCGTGCCCTCGTACGCGGCCAGGATCTGCGCCCCGGCGACCTCGTCCAGCAGCGGCGCCTGCCAGCCTCCGAACGGGAACCCCACCGGGTCCTCGTCCGGTCCGCCGGGCGCCTGCCCGACCAGGTCGAGGGTGGTGAACAGCTCGAGGTGGATGAGGCCCATGTCTGCACTCCAGATGAGTCGGTCGTCGTCCCGTCCAAGATGTAGACCGGCCAAGGCCCGCAGGAACGGTCGCCGCGCCGACGGGGCGCCGGACCCGCACGGTGCCCGCACTCCTCGCGCGGGTGCCCGGGCGGGGGCTGCACGGCGCGGACGTCGACCGCCTGCGGTCCGCGCCGGCCCTTGATCACTGCCCGCCCCAGGTGCCCTGTCCGACAGCGGCGGACGGGACCTTCCTGGCCAGTTCCCTGGCGGGTCGTCCCGGTACGGACGGCGCTGTCGTCGATCATGGTCGTGGTGGCCGGAGCGCCACCGCCACGGACGAGGCCGCGACCACGGGCGCCCGTCTCCGGAGCTCGAACGAAGGCAACGGGAGAACAACCGATGAAGATCACTGTCCGCGGTGCTCTGCTCGCCGCCGCGCCCCTGCTCGCCGCGGCGCCGCTGCTGACCGGAGCCTTCCAGGCCCACGCCGACGGCACCGCACCCACCACCGACGCCACGTGTGTGATGTCCGCCCACGGCACCTTCGCCAGCCCGGTCGATCCGGGTGGTGCCAACATCGCGCTGGCCGACACCCTGGTCATGGCCGGCACGGTGGAGTGCGTGGACGGTGCCGGCGCACCGGCGGCCACCGGAACGTTCGAGCGGACGGTCACCATGCCGGCCACGGAGTGCACCGGCGACGAGCACGGGGACACCTCCACCACGACCGTCCACTGGTCCGACGGCACCACCTCCACCTTCCGGTTCGAGCGGACCGACGTCGTGAAGGTGAACGGCACCGCCTCACTGACCGTCACCGGGACCGTCACCGACGACAGCGCCCGCTTCGCGGGAGACACCCTGAACGCCGTCGGCACCAGCTCCGGCACCGGCTGCGGAACCCCGGCCGGGGAGAAGACCGTCGACTCGACCCTCGTCGTCCGCCTGACCCACTGAACCGGCCGGCCCGCCCACACACCCGGCACAGGAAGGAAGAGCCCGCGATGCCGCTCCCTCAGGCCGCACCCCCGACACCCCCGGCCCGGCCCATCGCCCCCAAGGCCCGCATCTACGCGATGCTCGACACCGACAAGGACGGCGTCGCATCCCGGCACGACTACTTCGTGCGGATCGAACGCGCCCAACGGGCCACCGGCCGCACCGACGACGACCCCCTGGTCATCGCCGCACACGCCACCGGCGAACGGGCATGGGCCGCCATGGACGCCAACAACGACGGCGTCATCACCTACGAGGAGTACGCCGCCTGGGTCGACGCCGAGAAGTTCGACACCGTCTGCCGCTACGCCCTGGGCGCCCTGTTCGACCTCGCCGACACCGACCGGACCGGCGCCCTCGACCGGAGACAGTTCACCGTGCTGCGCCAGGCCCTCGGCAACCCGGCCGACAACGCCGACGCCGCGTTCGACGCCCTGGACGGCGACGGCGACGGACGCATCGGCCGCAAGGAGTACCTGGCCGCGATCCGCGCGTACGTCACGGGTGACGAATCCCCCATGGGCGACGCCCTGTACTGACCACTGACGCCCCCCGGCCCGGGCCGGCCGCGGACCTCGCCCGCCTGTCGGCCCCGGAGCCCGGGCGCGGCCGGCTCCTGCGGGCGGGGCGTGGTGGGGCGGTGGTGTCAGGTCCGAGGGGTGGACCGGGCCGCCCGGGCCCGGGGTCGTCCGCGCCCTGGTCAACGGTGGGTCAGGACGGCGATGTCCGAGCCGAAGCAGACCACCAGCTGCCCGTCCGGTGCCACCGCCAGTCCGCCGATCGGGGCGGGGAAGGCGTACGTTCCGAGCTGCTGCCCCGTGGCGGCGTGCCACACGCGGACGGTTCCGTCGACGCTCCCGGCGGCGACGACGGTGCGACCGTCCAGCGTCCCCGCCGCGCCGGCCGACACCTCGGCGGTGTGGCCCGTCAGGGGCGGCCCGAAGCGTTCACCCGTGGCCAGGTCCCAGAGCTGGACCGTCTCCGTCCGGTCGCCGGTCAGGAGGAGGTTGCGGCCTTCGAGCGTCTCCAGGGCCAGGGCGCCGCGCTGCTGCGGCCGTACCCCCATCCAGGCGTGCGCGGCCAGGTCCCACACGCGTCCTTCCGAGGTCACGGCGACGAAGCGGCCCTCCGGTGCCGCGAAGAACCGGATGGACGGGCTGGTGTACTCGCTCGTCGTCAGCCCGTGCAGCTCTTCCCGGGTGGCCAGATCCCGGACCTGCGCCTTCACGTGCCGGTCGCGGGTGAGGAGCGCGGGCCGTCCCTCGACCGTACCCACCGTCAGCATCGACACGGCGGCGGTGTGGCCGGTCAGCGGCTCACCCAGCTGACCCCCGCCGTGGATGTCCAAGATCCGTACCTCGGTGTCCGACCCGCCGGCGACAATGACCGAACGACCGTCGACGACTCCCGTGGTGGCCCGCTGCACGGGCGCCGCAGCACCGGCCGGACGGCTGTCCGGCTCCTCCTGGCCGAGGTCCCAGATGCGGACCGATCGGTCGTCGCCGCCGGTGACGGCGAGATGGCGCCCCTGTACCACGGCCGTCGCCGCTCCCCGCACGGTCCCTTGATGACCGGTCAGCGGCCGGTGGGAGCGCTCGCGGGTGGACAGGTCCCACACGGCGACCGGCCCGCCGAGGCCGAACCCGACGATCGCGGTGGGGCGCCCGCGGAGCACCGTGAGGGTCGCCGCCTGCGCGAACCCGCCACCCGGCCCACCCACCTGATCGCCCGTGGCCAGGTCCCAGACGTACGTGGCGTAGGAGTTGGCGCTGATCACCAACGGGCACTCGAACGCCGGGTCGGTGGCCAGGACGTGCGTCATGGCTTCGACCTCCATGGTGCCGCACCGGCGCATCCCGCCGTCACCGCCGCCGTCACCGCCGCCATCGCCGTCCGCGCCGCTGCCGTCGGCGGCCGTCGGGAGACCGGACGCCGGATCGGCGATGGGGTGGGAATCCTTGTCGTCGCCCCCGGCGCGCAGCTCCCGTCCCGTGATCAGGTCCCACCTCCGGACGGCGCCTTCGGGATGGCCGGTGACGGCGACCGGACGGCCGTCCACCACCGCCGTCGCGAGCGCATGCACATGGCCGGTACTGATGGTCAGGAGCTCCGTGGTCGGGCCGGGGGCGGCCAGGTCCCACACCCGGAGCAGGCGGTCGGTGCAGCCGGCGACCAGGACCGGTCGGCCCTCGACCGGTGCGGTGGCCAGGGAGATGATCCGGACGCCGTCGCCGGCGCGGTACTCCCCGAGCAGTCGTCCCTCGGCGAGGTCCCAGGCCAGGACCGTCCCGTCGGAGCCGCAGGTGACGGCCACGGGACCCCCGTCCGCCATCGCCGTCACCAGATCACGCACGGCGCCGGTGTGACCGGTGGTGGTCCGGCCGAGCTTCCGGCCCGTGGCCGGGTCCCACCAGTGCAGCGTGCCGTCCTCGCAGCCGGCGACGGCGAACCCGCGGCCCTCCACGACCACGGTCGCCACCGCAGTCACCTCGGCCGGCGCGGGCAGCGCGAACCGCAGCCGTGCGTCCAGGCCGGTACCGGTCGCCCACTCCACCGTCCAGCCATCAGCGGCCTCCTGGGGGAGCGGCACCTCCGCGAGGCTCCTCGCCAGCCCCGGGCTGCCGTACCGTGCGGCGTCCAGCGCCAGCAGCTGCCGCCGTACCTGCGCACCGGCGTCACGGTGCACATGCCCCGACGCCCGGTACACGGCAGCAGCCGCAACCTCCTCCGGCCCGACCGCAGCGTCCAGCGCCGCCAGGACCTGCTCCGGGTCGCCCTCCACCAGCCACCCCGGATCGGTCAACCGCCCACGCCCCGCGGCATCTTCACGGACCTGACCATCGCTTCGGAAATCAGCAGACATGACCGGCACCCTAACCGCGCCCACCGACCACGGTCTGTCCGATGAGGTCCGACGAGGTCCGCCGCCCGCCGGCCGATCCGGCGCCCGAAGCGGCCCGCACAGGCGAGGGATGCGCCCTAAACGGCACCCGCGTGAACAAGTTCCGAGGACTCCCGGCGATCCGAGGCATCGGCCGGGGCGGCAGTCTGCAGCGCTGCCTCGATCCTGCGGTTGGTGGTCATGGTCGCCGTGACGGCGGTCATGGTGAGGAGGAGGCCGGCCGCGGCGAAGAGCGGGGTGCGGACGTCGTAGGTGCTGGCCAGCCAGCCGCCGAGGAAGGAGCCGAACGGGGCGGCGCACATGGCGAGCATGCGGGAGGTGGACGCGACCCGGCCCATCAGGTGGGCGGGAACGATCGCCTGCCGGAGGGAGGGCCCGAGCACCATCGTGGCGCCCATGCCCGCCCCGCAGACCGCGAGTGCGAGGCCGGCGACGTACGGGTTCGGGGCGGCGGCCAGGCCGAGGACGGCTAGCCCTTCGACCGCTGCTGTGCAGGTCAGTGCGGTGCCGGTGCCGAGCCGTCGGCCGAGGAAGGAGGCGATGCCCGTACCGAGCAGACCGCCGGTGGCCTCCGCCGTCAGGAGCAGGCCGAAGCCGAAGGTGCCGATGCCGAGACGGTCGTGCGCGAAGAGGGCGAGTACGGTCTCCACGGCGAGGAAAGCTACATTCCCGACCGCCGGGCGCAGCGCGAGCCCGAGCAGCAGCTGATCCCGCATCACGTACGAGGCGCCGGCCCGCGCCTGCCGCAGCAGCGACTCACGGGTCTGCGGCACGGGCCGGGGCGCGGCAGCCAGCGACCGTACGAGCAGGGCGGAGAGCGCGAACGAGAGCGCGTCGGCGAGCAGCGGAACCGCCCGCCCCAGCGCGAGCAGGGCACTGCCCGCGGGCGGGCCCGCGAAGCCGGACGCGGCGGTCTGGCTGCCGCGCAGGCGGGAGTTGGCGCGTTCGAGGAGTACGGGGTCGCGGCCGAGCAGGTCCGGCAGGTAGGCCGTGGCGGCCGTGTCGAAGAAGAGCCCGCCGAGGCCGAGGAGGAAGGCGAGGGCCGCGAGCAGCGGAACGCTCAGCGCATCGAGCGCGGCCGCTGCCGCCGGTACCGCGAGCAGCGCCGCGCGTGCCGCGTCCGTGACCCACATCGTGCGCCGGCGGTCCCAGCGGTCCACCAGTGCGCCGCCGAGCACCCCGAAGAGCAGCCACGGCAGCGTTCCGGCGGCCGTGACGACGGCGAGCGCCATCGGGTCGCGCGTCAACGTCAAGGCGAGCAGCGGCAGCGCGGCATGCGTCACCCCGTCGCCGAGCGAGGAGACCGTCTGCGCGGTCCACAGCCGTCCGAAGCCGGTCGGCAACTTCGGAGCTTCTGTGGTCACTTGGAGTCCCCTTCGGCCTGCGCCTGCGTTGCCGGGTGGAACAGGGCGAAGACGAGTGACGCGTCCGGCAGCGACGGATCGGACAGCTCCCGGTACTCGTCCGCCAGCGTCGCCAGCCGCGCCCCCAGCTGCGCGAACTGCTCCTCGGTGAGCCGCAGATGCGCCATCCGCACGTGCCGCTCGCTGTCCGCCGGCGACGCCTCCAGGTCCGCCACCGCATGGCGCATCAGCACATCCGGCCCTCCTTCGCCCGGATCCGGCAGTTCGATCGACCGCGCGGCCATGGCGTAGTACCGCTCGGTGACGCCCCGGACCTTCCGCGTCCGTACCACCTTCACCAGGCCGGCCCGCTCCAACAGCCGTACGTGGTAACTGGAACTCCCCTTGGCGAGGCCCACCCGCTCGGCGATCTGCGTGATCGTCGCGGGCTCGAAGCGGAGCACGGCCATGATCCGGTGGCGGGTGAGGTTGGAGACGGCGCGTAGCTGCTCATCGGTGGTGACGTGGAACGTCTCGGGAAGATCGTCTGTGGGCATGCCCCAATGGTCAACACTTCTTGACCATTCGTCAAGGGGGTTCTGTCGCCCGGGCGAACCTCCGCGGCCCCGCGGCCCCGCGGCCCCGCGGCCCCGCGGCCCCGCAGCCCGGCGGCCCGGCGGCCCCGCCCGGCTCGTCGCGCGGGGGAGAACCGGGCGGACCGGACGGACCGGTGGTCGTGTCCTCCCTCGGGATATCGTTCTCGGATGTCCGAAATCCTCGACCTCCGGGTGGACCTGCCATCGGCCCTCACCGGCCCGTCCGCCGCCTTCACGTTCGTCGAACGCTTCGCCGCGCACCTCGGGGCGCCGGTGCGCCCCGAGGACGGAGTGCCCGAGGCCGAACTGGCTGCCGCCGAGCACCGGCTGGGCTTCGCGCTGCCAGGGGCGATGCGCGAGTGGTACGCCCGGTTCGGGCGGCGCTGGGACCTCTTCCACGCCCTCCGTTACCCGTACCCGCCCGAGGACCTCGAGATGGAGGACGGCGTGCTCGTCTGGCAGACGGAGAAGCTCTTCTCCTACGGCTTCGCGATCCCGCTGGACCGCGTCCACGAGACCGACCCGCCGGTCGTGATGGACAGCCACGAGGCGGGTGGCGAATGGACCGCGTACGCCGACCGCTTCTCGCTCGCCTGCATCGAGTTGCTGATCACGCAGAACACCCTGTGCGGCGACAACGGCGGCCGGAGGAGGGAGCGCCTTCCCGGCGACGCCGAGTACCTCGAGCGCCACCTCACGGCGGTGCCGTCGCTGTACGGGCCCGAGGCCTGTGACGGCCTGCAGCGGTGGTTCGCCGGCCGTGACGTACTGGTCTGCGACGACCGCTCGGACGACGGTGTCGAGCTCGGGTGGCTGGAGTTCAGGGCGCTGACGCCCGAGGCCGCCGACCGCCTCCGAGCGGAACTCCCGGGCGAATGGCGAGAGATCATGGACTACTGACGGCACCCGGCCAGCACAGTGTTGTGCACGGCCTGCCCCATCAGCCGCGGCCGGCGACACCGGCGTCGGCGCCTGGCGCTGTACACGCGCTGCCGCTCATGATCAGAGGCTGCGCAGGTGCGTGGCTCGCAGGCCGGGAGCGGCGCTGATTCGCACCGGAGACCGGCACGGCAACGTCACGCGACAGGGCGGGAGGCTCCGTTCGGGCCGTGAGGTGGCACGGGAGGGACCTTGATCGAACGGGTGGCCGCCCCTAGGCTCCCCGGACGACCACGTTGAAGGGCAGCGCCGTGCACATCACCACGTCCTACGAGCTCACCCATGATGATATGTACCGGGGTCTGCTCCGCGCCCATGGACGTGGTGGGCGTGTCTGGTGGCGCACCGGCTTCCTGACCATCAGCGGCGCACTCGCGGCAGCGGGCGCCGCCCTGGGCGAAATGCCCTGGCTGTACGGGTACACCGTCCTGGCCCTGGGCCTGGCGCTGCTCGAGACGTACCGGATCGCGCTGAAAGCCCGTTGGTCCGTCCGGAGGGCGATGCCGGGCTTCGCCGGGACCACCGAGGTCACGATCACCTCCGAATCCGTCCGCGTCCTCCGCTCGACGGCCACGCACGAAGCCGTCTGGAGTGTCCAGCACAAGATCGAGAACACCCCCGACGTCCTCTTCCTGCACCAGAGCAACCGCACGACGATGGTCCTGAAGCGACACCTGAGCGCCGAACAGCGAGCCGAACTGGACGACTTCATCTCCACCCTCGGCCCCCGCCCGGTCCCGTAGCCGGCGGCCGAGGGCTCAAGGCCGATCACTTCGGCGCCTTCGCCGGATGGCCGTTGATGTACGACCCCAGCGGATGTGACCGTCGTCCGGAGGTAGAAGGACGGGTGGCGGTGAAGGGGCATCAGGTGGGGGCGGGCGGGTGCCCGGCCACATCTCTGCTGTTCCTCGGGCGGGGCTCTGTCCGGGCGCGGGCGGCGTGGTGCAAGGTCGCCTGCGCTAGTTCGCCCCGTTGGTCCAAGGGCTCCTCGATCAGCCGTCATCGCCGAGTACGTGTGCGCCGAGGGCTTTCGCGAGCGCCTCGGCGGCTTCCTCGGTCCGGTCGCTGTAGTACCCCTTGATGTCGATCCTTCCGCGCCACCATGCGAAGACGGCAGTCTCACCAGGAACATTGAAGGTTCTCTCCAGGCCCAGATCCGTTGACTCCCAAGGTTCGCCCTCCTCGATCAGCGGGCACTGGGTCGCCGCCTCCTCCCACTCGTGCGTGTCGATGGCGTTGGCGGGACTCTTGGTCCAGTCCTGCGCGCGGGTGATGTGGAAGTCGTAGCTCATGTCCTCGCCTCTCTTCGCATCCGATGGAGCAGCGTTCCGTGTTCGACCCGGTTCCGCTCTACGCTTCCTCTTTGCGGCTCCTCGGACTGGACCGTGTCCGCGAGCGGGCGCCGTGGTGCAGCGTCGCCTGCGTCGCTAGCCCCGGTGGTCCATGCCGGCCAGGGCGAGGCATGTGTGGTGGCCCGGTGGACGCTTGCGTCAGTCGTCGTCGCCCAGTACGTGTGCGCCGAGGGCTTTCGCGAGTGCCTCGGCGGCTTCCTGGGTCTTGTCGGAGTAGTACCCCTTGATGTCGACCTTGCCGTGCCGCCAGGAGAAGACCGCGGTCTCCCCAGGGACCGAGTAGGTCTTCTGGAGGCCGATGTCTGTCCACTTCCACGGCGCTCCTTCTTCCACGAGTGGGCACTGGGCAGCCGCGTCCTCCCACTCCGGTATGCCGATCGGGTCCTTGTGGCCCTGGGTCCAGTCCTGTGCGCGGGTGATGTGGAAGTCGTAGCTCACGTGTCTCAATCTCCGAGTCAGCCGGTCGTGCTGCCGACCGGTAGGACGATTTTCGCGCTGTTCGGGCGGGGCTCGTTACACGATCTCGTGAGTACGACCCGGTGGGGCGTGCACGGTGTGACGCTTCGTCCGTTGATGGCGGGCGTGAGCACCGTGCACGGGTCGATGACAAGTCGTGGACGCTGACCGCGCCGGTGCTCCCGCCTCGACCGGATCGGTCCCCGGAACCTCGGCCTATGGCGGACCGGATGTGTCTTCAAGCCGTCCTGTTCGTGATGGTCACCGGCGTCATCTGGCGTCAGCCGACCCCCGGAGCCGGGCCTCCCGGCCCGGGCAGATGCGCCGACGCAGGCTGTGTTCGGAGGCGGTGGCCGGGGTCCTCTGCTCGCGGAGCCGGATGCGGCTGGCCGGACTGACCGGACGCGTGTCCGCGTGGGCGGCCCCTACATACGTGCGAAGAGGTAACGAGGACAACGGAGTTGGCCTGGCACCGACCGATCGTGGCAAGGAGGGCCGACCTCGAAGGGAGCCCAAGCCCCTGTCGGCGACAAGGGCAACGGCAGTTGGCACGTCCGACGGGAGCTTCAAAGGCGCCGGATCCGTGTGCTCGGCGCACCCGGGCCGGGCCGGGAGCGGCCCAGGCTCTACGGTGTGGGCCAGCGTGGTCCGGTGTGCGGGTCGTTGGCCCAGGTGTACTGGCTGGCGGCGGTGACGGTGATGCCGTAGTCGTAGACGCCGGGGGAGCCGATCCGTTCCCACTGTGTCCAGGCGTCCTCGAGTTCGGTGGCGAGCCGGCGGGGGCCGCCCTCGAGCACCCATGCCCCGCCGTCGGGCCGGGCGGACAGGGTGGCCCAGGAGGAGCGGCCGTCGGTCAGCCAGGCGCTGGTGCCGTCGGCGTCGGTCGCGCAGGTCACCGCGGTGTCGGGCAGGGCGACGCGTATCGCGAAGCCGAGCCGCCACCAGTCGGCGAGCGCCGCCGGGTCGCGGTCCGTCTCCCCATGGTGCTCGGGCTCGTGGTGGCTGCGGACGGCCGCGAAGGCGGCCGGTCCCGGCGAGCCGCCTGCGGCGGGGTCGGCCGTGCGGGTGGCCATGAACTGGCCGAGGCCCTGTATCCAGCCCGAGGCGGACCTGCCGTCGTCGGCGACGGTCAGGGCGACGTGCCCGAGCCGGCCCCACGGGGTGACGATCCGTCCGCCCGGAGCGGTCTGCTCCACCCACGCCCACGGGACCCGCTCCACCGCGTAGGTGGCGATGACCCGCTCGTACGGGGCCCCGGCCGGCCAGCCGGTGTCGCCGTCCCCGGTCACGACCGAGACGTCCAGGCCCGCCGCGCGGATCCGGTCGGCGGCCGTGGCGGCGAGCCGAGGGTCGACCTCCACGGAGGTGACCTTGCCGGGTCCGGCGTGGTGGGCGAGCAGCGCGGCGTTCCAGCCCGCCCCGGCGCCGAGTTCCAGGACGCGCTGCCCGGGCTCCAGCAGCAGGCAGTCGGCCATGTCCGCGACCACCGCCTGACAGGAGAGACTGGAGGTGGGCAGGTCGCCCGTGAGCTGGGTGATCGCCGCCGTGTCCGGATCCCCGTACAGCTCGCCGGCCCAGCCGTCCGGGTCGGCCGCCCGGTCGAGGGCCGCCCACCGGTGGCCGTCCCAGCGCCAGAGCAGCGCGGGCGCGAACCGGTCGCGGGGCAGCGCGGCAACCGCCTCCCGGATCCAGGGCGAACGCTCGGGCCACGCCCCCCGCGCCGCCATCACCTCGTCGAGGCGGGCACGGTACCGATCAAGGTCGAGACCGGGGCGGCCGACCGTCGTCATCCCCACGAACGCCTACTTCCGGTGCTTTCCGTCGCCGGGCGGCGGCGGAGGTACCTGGCCGTCGCTGTTGCCGGGCGGCGGGGTGCCCTGGCCCGGGTCCGGTGCGGGCTTCTCGTGTTCACCCATGGTGGGTTTCCCCTCCCGTCGGACGGTCGGCACGGATGTTCGCGTCGGCCTGGGAGCCATCGTGCCCGGGCGCAGCCGGGCGGGGAAGAGCGCGTCAGGGTGGCTTGTCGGTAGGCGTGTTGACGTGAGTGCGGTGCCGGGACTCTGTCCCGCCCGGCCGGGACCTGCCGGATCCTTGCGCCGCGACGGTCCGCGCCGCTGCTTCCGCGCCGGGGACCTGGCCGGAAGGCTGCCCGGAGGCTCGTTGGAGCGCCTCGGCCGCTGCATCGGGCTGGTGGGTCGAGCCGGGCGGGTTGCGGATCGACCCGGGCGAGGTGCTGGTGGTGCTACGCACCCGCAGGGCCGCGCGGGAGGCCGCCGTCGCTGTGGTCGCCACCCTCGCCCGGCGTCCGGTTCGTCGTCCGACCCGGTGCGCGAGGACGCGATGGCCGTCGCCGCCGGGTCGTCTGCGGCGGCCACCGTTCACCGGCTGCGGCAGGTCCGACCGCTCGGCCGTCCACGTCCTCGCCTCGCCTCACCTCGCCGCGTCCGGCGGCCCGCGCGGCCGAGCCGGTCTGACCCGTACTCAAGGGCGGACCGTTACCCGGACCGCTGAGATGGGGCGCTGCTGTCGGGGTGAGCGCGGGTCAGGTACCCGGTACCGGGACCGGGCGGGCCAGCAGCTGGTCGAGGACCTCGGCGAGGTGTCGCGCCGGGTCCGGGACCGGCGAGGTGATCCGCATCGCGACGATCGCGTCCGGTCGTACGAGCATGGCCCCGTCGTCGGGCAGCCACGGCGCGTGGACCCGGTGCGCGTGCAGGCCGATGCCCGCCGCGGCAGCGACCCACCCATCGCCCGCGGCACCCACCAGCAGGGTCCAGCGGGATGCGACCAGGTCGACGGTGGAGACCCCGTTGACCCACGCGTGGGGCACCCGTGAACCCGGCGACCCGTCGAGTGCCGCCACCAGGTCGAGCGTGGAGGGGAGTTCGGGCCGAGGATCGACGACGGCGGCCGAGTCGTACCGCTGGCCGAGGTGCACGACCGGCGCCGCCCACACTCCCGCCGCCGCCCTGGCGGCGTCGGCCTCGGGTCCACGGCCCCAGTGCAGCGCCAGGTCTGCGAACCTGCGCATCGCCTGGTCGAGCGTCGCCGCGGCGACCGGCTCGCGCTCCTGCGCGTAGGTGTCGAGCAGGCCGGCGCCCGCCTCGCCGCGGTGGACGGCGGCCAGCTTCCACGCCAGGTTGTGGGCATCGGCGACGCCGGTGTTGAGGCCGAACGCCCCGATGGGGGCCACGGTGTGGGCGGCGTCGCCGACCAGGAACGCCCGGCCGACGGCGAAACGGTCGGCCAGGGCGCTCCTGGGCCTCCACGGCAGCACGCTGCGCACCTCGACGTCGAGCCCGGGATCGCCGACCGCCGCGCGGACGAGCCCGACGCACCGTTCCTCGGTGAAGTCCTCGGGGCGCTCGCCCCCGTCCACGTCGCAGGTGACGTGGAGGACCCAGGTCCTCGCTCCGTCCACGGTCACCAGCAGGCCTGGGGCCTGCGGTGTGGTGATCGTGCAGGTGCCGAAGGCCATTCCCCGCAGGTGGGGCCGGAGGTCGGCGCCGAACAGGATGTTGATCTTCGACTTGCCCAGGTCGCCCGCCCCGGAGGTTCCCACGCCGAGCGCGGTCCGCACGGGGCTGTGTGCGCCGTCCGCGGCCACCACGCGCCCGCAGCGCAGCGCGTAGCGGCCGTCGGGCCCTTCCAGCTCGACGTCGACCCCGTCGGCGTCCTGCGCGATCCCGACCAGGCGGGTCGACCAGCGTACGTCCGCTCCGCGGCGTGCCAGGTCGGCCGCCACGACGGCGTCGAGGCGGTCCTGCGCGCAGACGCCGCGCAGCCTGAACGGCGTCGTCTCCGGCTCGGTGGCGGAAGGGACCGGCATGGGCACGGTCACGACGTCGCCCGCGCCCATCTCGATGACGGTCCGCGCCACCGCCTTGGCCGTGGCGCCGCGCAGGTCGACGGCGGCGGCGTCGACGGCGGTGTCCAGACCGAGTTCACGCAGGATCTCGACCGTCCGGGGCCCGATGCCGGTGGCGCGGGGGTGGACCGACGGCCCCGGGCGGCGTTCGACCAGGACCGCGGGGACGCCGTGGTGGGCGAGCAAGGCTGCGGTGAGCAGCCCGACGCTGCCGCCCCCGACCACGAGGACCGGCACTTCTGGATACGATGTTTCCGTCATGGCTACACCGTAGCCAGAAGCTAGAATGCCGGTCAACGAGAGAGGGAAGCACCCGATGACCGAACCCGATCCCTGGTCGGTGTGGACCAGGCCGCGCCCCGAACCGGCCCGCCGCGCCCCGGGGGTGGACCAGTACGTGGCCGCCGCGCTGGCCGTCGCCGACGCGGAGGGCCTGGCCGCGGTCTCGATGCGCCGGATCGCGAGCGACCTCGGCTCCGGGACGGCCACCCTCTACCGCTACATCACCAACCGCGACGAACTGGTCGACCTGATGGTCGACGCGGCCCAGGGCGAGGACCCGCTCCCCGAACCCACCCCCCACTGGCGCACCGACCTGGCCGCGGTCGCGCACGCCCAGCGCGCGACCCTGCTGCGCCACCCGTGGCTGGCGGCCGAACTGGCAGGCAGGCCCTCGCTCGGCCCCAACACGCTCCGGCGGGCCGAATCCGCCCTGCGCGCCGCCGTCGCGCTCACCCCCGACATCACGCTGGCGTCGCAGGCGCTCGGCGCCGTGCACGCGTACGTGCTTGGCTCGGTGGCCACCCAGCAGGCCGCCCGGCGCGCCGAGCAGCGCACCGGCCTGAGCGAGGAGCAGTGGCAGCGTAGCCTCGGCCCCTACATCAGCGCCGTCCTCGCGGCGGGCGAGCACCCGATGCTCGCCCGCCGCGTCCACGAGGCCGAAGAATTCGACCCCGACGCGGAGTTCGCATTCGGCCTGGAGTGCGTACTCGACGGCCTCGCGGCCCGCACGGGCCGCTGAGCGGTTTCGGGGGCACTCGGGCCCTGGGACGCGGATCCGATGGGATCCGAGGTCCGGGTCCTGGTCCGGCTCACGGCTCGACGGCGACGACCAGTGTGTGGCGCGGGACGAGATCGGTGGCTTCCGTGCGGAGTGCGGTGTGCAGGGGTGGCTGCTGGAGGGCCAGGGGGCTCCGCCGCCGCGATGGCCGGCTTCCGGGTCCGATACGCGCTCACCGAGGAGCTCGTCAACGAGCGCCGCGAGGCCGCCGACGAGAAGCAGCCGACCAGGACCACGTTGGCTACGGACGCGTCGACCTTCTCTGCATCGATCTCTGCCGAGACCGCGACTCCGCCCAACACGAGGAACCTGAGCGGGGCTGCTGTCGGTGTGATGAGCGCGGCGCTCGGCATGGTCGCAGTGCCTTCACTCACAAATGCGTTGGAAGGACGCGTGTGCTCAGGTCGAGTGACCCAGGTCCCGCATCCTTCGCGCCACACGTGCCCGCCAGGCGCCTTCGCCGCCGTTGATCAGCGAATCCTCGTCCGCTGCTCTCGCCTCAGCGGTGTACTGAGCGTAGTTTTTGCGCGCATCGGTCAGGCTCTCCGATCCGTTGGGACCGCCCCATACCTCCTCGGCGTTCAAGTCGTCCTGACCGTCGTCTTCCCATCCGCACTCGGAGCAGATCTCCCACCGGCAGCGGGCTTCCAAGGTCAGGAGTCTGCAACAGGGGCAGGCGTAAGGACCTCCGCCTGGTGGGCAATGCAGATGGATCCCAGCTCAGTGAGCAGGTCAACGGGACCCTCGGCATGATCCGTGGGGGTCAGGAGGCCGAGTCGTCGGAGTCCTGCTCTCTCAAGAGTTCTTGCTCCAGGTCTCGCAGACGGCGCGGGCTGACCGGTGTGGGTGCCCAGCTGTTGCTGCGCGCATGTTCCACGAAATCGGGAGGGAGCTGCAGGTGATGCTGCTCGACGTAGTGGGCCAGGTCGCTGTGCCAGAACCAAGTGCCGTCGGTCAGCAACGTCCAACTGCCCAGTGACGGGCCGTCTGCTACAAGGCGGCACTTGGCGGCGGACGTGGTGGCTGCCAGGAGTGTCCCCGCATGCAGGTAGGAGACAAGAGTTGCGTCGTCCCCGCCGGGTTGGGCCCGGAGGTACGGAAGGACGCTCGGTGCCTGCTCCTCCCCAGGCACCAGTTCGCGGTAGTACCCCAGGGCCCGAGTCGGATCGGGGCCTTCGCCAGGTGGCGGGGCGGGCGCTGGAGTGAGGGTCAGGGTGGTGATCGGCAGCGGCGGACAGACCTCCGGCTGCCGGGTGAGCGCGATCAGCTCGGCCGAGGGCGTCTGGTGTGCCGCGAGGGCGCCAACGTATGCGCGGGCCTGGCCGATGCTCATCCCTGATGCGTGCCGACGCACCTCCCGCAACGCCGCCACGGTGCCCTGAGCGTCCAGGACCGAACCGACCAGGCCGGCGACCGGGTCCGGGCGCGAGAGGCCTTTCACGTCGTGCCGGTACAGGTCCTGCCAAACCCCGCTCCCGTAGGTCGTGACCGGTATCAGGTGCAAGCTGCCATCCACGGCGTCAACCAGGATCGGGCCAAGGCCGACCAGCATGTGCTCAGGGTCGCGAGTGCGGATGTACTCGGCTGACTGGCAGAAGACCAGCCAGCCCAGCGGGTGCTCCTCCGTTCCGGACACCTGCACGTCCTGCGTCCACCGCTGTGCCCCCAGCGCCAGCAGGCGCTCGCGCGCCAGCCACGCCTCGATCGCACCTATCGCCTCATCCCGCTCCAACCTCACGGCACGGATCATCCCGGCGTGTCACCGATCTGGCCAGCGAAATTCCCCACGGAACGGCTCGGCCGACAATCCGCGACCATGAGCCTTGGGGCGCTGCCCCCAGAAACCCCGGCCCCTCGCCTACACCCAGGCATTCCTGCCCGGACTGAAGAACTTCTACCGCACGGCAGCGCAGAACGGCCGAACAGCCCTCTTCACCGTCGATCAGTAGGCCGGGACCGACTCAATCCGGAACCCAGGGCCCGCCCGGCCCGGACTCGACCATGGCGCCGCCCCGCGCAGGACGCCGCAGTGCCGATCCCGCTCGGCGCAGGGCCTGCGGGCATGGGCGGAGACCGGGCCGGTCACGGGCAACCCCGCTGCTGCACGGGCGGAGTGGTCCCGCCGCGCTCCTTCCGTACTCCCGCGGTACTCCCGGCGGCCGGAGCGCCGGGGTCCGGTTGTGGTGGGGGCCGGGGTATGGGGCAGGATGGCCGTGCGTTCGGAACGCGTACATCCGCTCCAACGCGGCAGCGCACGATACGACCTGACAGGCGACAAGGTGACGACACAGCACGTACGGCGGCCGGCGGCGGCCCGCTCCCTCGCCCTCCACACTGCGGGGGCACGGCGGTGACCCGGGACCTGGTGCTGCACGACTGGGTGGTGGCCGGTATCGCGCTGGCCGGCGGCTGCGTGGCCGCTCTGGTGCTGCGGGCCCTGATGAAGTGGCTGGGCAAGCACGCGAGCAGGACCAAGTGGAGCGGGGACGACATCATCGTCGACGCGCTGCGCACCATAGTCCCCTGGGCGGCCGTGGTCGCCGGCGCCGCGGTGGCGGCTTCGGCCCTGCCGCTGACCGTGCGGATCGGGGCCCTGGTCGACCGGTCGCTGACGGCCGTGCTCATCGTCATCGCGACGCTGAGTGCGGCCCGGGTGGTGGCGGGGCTGGTGCAGTCGGTGGCCGCGTCACGGACGGGCGTCGCGGCGTCCGCGAGCATCTTCGTCAACATCACCCGCATCGTGGTGCTGTCGATGGGGGTCCTGGTGGCCCTGGAGACCCTCGGGGTGTCCATCGCCCCGCTGGTCACCGCCCTCGGGGTGGGCGGTCTCGCGGTCGCGCTGGCGTTGCAGGACACCCTCGCCAACCTCTTCGCGGGGGTGCACATCCTTGCCTCGAAGACGGTCCAGCCGGGTGACTACATCCGGCTGACCAGCGGGGAGGAGGGGTACGTCGTCGACATCAACTGGCGCAACAGCGTGGTGCGCAACCTGTCGAACAACCTGGTGATCATCCCCAACGGCCGCCTGGCGCGGACGAACATGACGAACTTCTCCCGGCCCGAGCAGAGGCTGTCGATCCTGGTCCAGGTCGGCGTCGGCTACGAGAGCGACCTGGAGCACGTGGAGCGGGTCACCCTCGAGGTCGTCGACTGCGTGATGGCCGATGTCAGCGGCGGCGTGCCCGAGCACAAGGCCGCGGTCCGGTTCCACACCTTCGCGGACTCCAGGATCAACTTCACGGTGACCCTGGGCGTCGGCGAGTTCAGCGACCAGTACCGGATCAAGCACGAGTTCATCAAGCGCCTGCACCAGCGGTACCGGACGGAGGGCATCTCGATCCCGGCACCCACGCGCACGGTCTCGCTGCAGCAGGACGCGGCTGCCGGGGCGGTAGGGGCGGTCGCACCGTCGTCCCTCCCGGCGGTTCCGCACCAGTGGGAAGGGTCGTCCGAGGTGCTGGCGTCCGAGGTGCTGGCGGACGGGCGGCGGTAGCCGGCGTGGGGGCCCGTAGGCCGCGTGGCGCGCGGGTCCCCCCGGGGACGGCTTTCGCGGCGTGAGCCGCTCCTGCGCCACCTGGCCTGCGGCGGCCTGGCCGGGCGTCAACTCCGCCCCGACAGGTGGTGGCAGGCAGGTGCTCGTGGCGCATGGCATTCCTGAGTGTGCCCGCTCGCGGGCCTGGCCGAGTGAGCGAGCGGATGGAGGGGTGGTAGGAACGTGCGGTGACGTTCTACGAGGATTTGAGCCCCTACACCTACTGGGACGGCGGAGAGTCGTTCACCGACATGACGACGGGCTATCGGTTTCTGACCTTCCAGCCCCGGTACGAGCGCGTGAACATCGGCTGGTTGTCAGATGATCAGCCGTGGGCCCGTGGGGTGGCGTCGGTCGGCTTCACCGAGAGGCTTGAGGCTGTCCTTGACGCGCAGGTGGTCAACCAGATGCTGGGTCTCCACGAATGCGAGCTCTGCCCGCCCTCGGAGACGCAGCCACCGGAGTGGTGGGAGCCGCGGCCGGGCCACCGGCGAAGCAGCATCGACACGGGTGAGATCCGTATCCCGGGCGGGCCGGGCACGGCGTTCGCGGCTCCGACGCTCATCGGCCACTACGTCATCGATCACGGGTACGCGCCGCCGAAGGCCTTCGTGGACGCGGTGCTCGCATTCGACCCGTACCGTCATGCGACCGCCGAGTACCCGTGGATGCGGTTCCCCTGGGTGCCCGAGGACGCGGTTCACTACGACGCCTCGGTCGGGTGACCGGCACCAGGAACCGCGCACAGGCCGGTTGGCGCGGCGACCGTCTCCGGTGCCTCCACGGGCCCCGCCGGGATCCGCATCGCCGCTGACGCGCGGGCGGAGGCCGCCCGGTGACCGCAGCGGGTGGTCGGCTGCCCCGCATCGGCCGGCCAGCCGTCCTGATCGACGGTTGTCCGGCGTTGCGGCGGTCCGGTGCTCAGACCGGACCCGTGGTGGCGGCGGTCGCGGCGGTGTCCCGGCGGCCGTCGCCGACACCACGTGGAGGTTGCCGGGACCGGAGTCAGTGGACCGGTTCGAGGTGGTCGGTGTCGTGGTGTGCGGTGTTGAGGTGGTTGGCGAGGAAGCGGGCCGCGCGGTCGAGTGCGGCGTCGGCCTCGTCGAGGCGGCCGTAGTGGTGCTGGTAGACGTGGGGGAGGCCGGGGCCGATTTCGAGGGTGACCTCGACGTCGTCGGCGCCCGCGCGGGCGGCCAGCCGGACCGCGTCGTCGAGGAGGACCTCGTTCGCGCCGACCTGGATGAGGAGCGGGGGCAGTCCGGTGAGGTCGGCGAACACCGGGCTGGCCAGGGGCTGTGCCCGGTCGCCCGCGCCGACGTAGAGATCGGCGTAGGCGCGTATGTCGGCCTCGGTGAAGATGGGGTCGGCATCCTCCTTGGAACGGATGCTCGCTCCGGTGAGGGTGAGGTCGGCCCAGGGGGAGAAGACGACGACGGCGGCCGGCTGGGGCAGCCCGGCCTCCCGGGCGGCGAGCAGCGTGGCGATGCTCAGTCCGCCACCCGCGGAGTCGCCGGCGATGACGAGGTCGCGCGGGTCGGTGCCCGTCGCCAGGAGTTCGCGGTAGGCGGCGAGCCCGTCGTCGACGGCCGCGGGGAAGGGGTGCTCGGGCGCCAGCCGGTAGTCCACCGATGTCGCGCGCAGCCCGGCGCGGCGGGCCAGTTCGCCGGCCAGCCCTGCGTGGGTGTCGGGTGAGCCGACGAGGTAGCCGCCGCCGTGCAGGAAGAGCAGTCGGCCGGGGCCGGATGCTTCGGCCGGCTCCAGTTCCAGGGCCGGCCGCCCGCCGAGGACGGTCCCGCGGGTGGTCACGCCCTGGGGCGCGGGCCGGGTGAGGGCCGCAGCGAAGCCGATGCGCTGCTCGTCGGGGGTGGGCCGCGTCTCGCCGCGGGGGGCGGAACGGAGTGCGGCGTCCAGGGCGTGGCGCTGCTGTCGGGACATGCGGGGCCTCCAAAGGTCGGGATGCGAGGATGGATTCCGGGGAATCCACCTGTCCGACCCTAACCGGATTCTCGGGAAGATGATTCCTGGGAATCTACTGGAAGGCCAAATGTGAGCCACGTCACCTCGATCTTCATCGACCTGGTCCGCGTCGAGACCCGGCTCTACAACGCGGTGAGTGCCCGGCTGCGCGCCGAACAAGGCCTGGGGCTGGGGCAGTTCGAGTTTCTGGAGATCATCGACCGCGTTCCGGGATGCCGAGTGCTCGACATCGCCGGCGAAGTGGCGATCACCGTGGGGGCCGTCAGCAAGGCGGTCGACCGGCTGGTGGCCGCGGGCTGGTGCCAGCGGGTCGCGCACCCCGAGGACCGCCGCTCGTCCGTCCTGCGCCTCACCTCCGCGGGCGAGGAGCAGCTGTCCGCCTCCCGCCCGATTGTCGAGAGCGAGCTCGTCGCGCTGACCGCGTCGGTTCCCCCGGACGACCTGGCTCGCATCGCCCCGACCCTGGCCGCCCTCCGCGCAACCCTCGAGGCGGGCCACCATGGCCAGCTGGGATGAGGGGTCGTGTCCGGCGAACGGCATCCGGCCGCCGTAGCTGAGTGACGCTGCTGCTCGGCCCGCACGGCCGATATGACGTATTCACGTTCGGTCGCGTGCGCCGAGGGGCGCAGGCGGGGGCGTCCTGAGGGGGAGTCCCGTCTGCTTGGCGGCGAGAGTCGGGCGCGCTCGGCGCTTCCTTTCGGCCGTCGCCTCGCTGGGTGCCTGGGTGTCTGGGTGAAATGCGGTGCGGGGGCGTCGGGGGCCGGGCGGGTGCGGGTCCGGCTGGCTGCCGCCTGCGCGACCTGCTTACCGCCTGGGGCTGCCCGGCCGGCAGCGCCGTCCGGGGTGGATGGGCCAGCCGGGCCGGGGGGCCGGTAAGGCTAAACGCTATGGGTTTGCTTTAAGTCGTCCGCGCTCCTAGAGTGAGCTAACGCAAAGCCTTAGCTTTTGGGCTGTGCTCCGCCACTTCAGCCGGGAGAAGCCGATGTCCGTCACAGAACTCACCCCGCCGGAGGCGGCCCGCTGGGCCGCCCACGCCGGGCTCCGACTGCCGGCCGGCCGTCATGCCTCGGTCGCGGCCACCGCCAACCACATCCGCTCCGTCGTCGCGGTCCTGCGGGAGCTGGACCTCGGGGACACCCCGCCCGCCCCCGCCTTCCTCGCAGGACAGGAGATGCACGATGCAGCCGTATGAGATGTCCCTGACCGCGGCCGCCGACGCGATCCGGGAACGGCAGCTGTCCCCGGTCGAGTTGACGGACTCCATCCTTCGGCGCATCGCCCAGGCAGAGCCGCGCCTTCATGCCTATGTCACCGTGACCGCCGAGCACGCCCGGCGGGCCGCGCGTGCGGCCGAACGCGACATCGCGGCAGGCCGTCACCGCGGCCCGCTGCACGGTATCCCCATGGGGCTGAAGGACTTGATCGATGTGGCCGGCACGGCCACATCGGCCAGCTCCCGGGTCAGAGCCGGCCATCGGGCGCAGGCGGACAGCGCCGTCGCCGCACGCCTGGGGGAGGCCGGCGCCGTCCTGGTCGGCAAGACACACACGCACGAGTTCGCCTACGGGCTGATCACCCCGCAGACCCACAACGCCTGGGACCGGGGCAGGGTCGCCGGCGGTTCCAGCGGCGGATCGGCCGTCGCCGTCGCTTCCGGCATGGCGACATTCGCCCTGGGTACCGACACGGGCGGGTCGATCCGGGTGCCCGCCGCGCTCAACGGGGTCGTCGGCCTCAAGCCGACCTACGGGCTCGTACCCCGGCACGGCGTCACGTCCCTGTCCTGGTCGCTGGACCACGTGGGCCCGATCACCCGCACCGTCGAGGACGCGGGCACGGTCCTGGCGGCCCTGACCGGACACGATCCCCGCGACCCCGCCTCCCTGAACACGCCTCCCCGGGACTACCGGCCGGCTGCAGGCACGGACCTGACGGGGCTGCGGGTCGGCGTGCCGCGCAACTACTACTTCGACCACATCGACCCGGAGATCGAGGCCTCCGTCCGGCGCGCCATCGACCAGCTCCAGGCGCTGGGCGCACGCATCGTCGAGGTCGAGATCCCCATGACCCGCTACATCCAGGCCACCCAGTGGGGCCTGATGGTGCCCGAGGCCACCGCCTATCACGAGGCGACCCAGCGCACGACCCCCGAGCTCTACCAGGACGACGTCCGCATCCTTCTGGAGGCGGGCGAACTGATGTCCGCCGGTGACTACCTGCGCGCCCAGCGCTCCCGCACCCTCATGCGGCAGGAGTGGGCCCGCATGCTGCGGGAGGTCGATGTGGTGGCCGCCCCCTCCGTCCCCGCAACCGCCGTCGAGGCCGGTCAGGAGACGATCACCTGGGACGACGGCACCGTCGAGAGCGTCTCCGACGCCTACGTGCGCCTGTCGTCC
>NZ_JAIZ01000786.1:39008-46115 GCF_000710465.2 Kitasatospora sp. MBT63
CCAACATCACCGGAGTGCCGTCGCTGTCCCTACCGGTGGGCCACGACACGGCCGGCCTGCCGATCGGCATGCAACTCCTCGGGCGTCCGCTCGCCGAGAGCACGCTCCTGCGCGTCGGCCACGCCTACGAGCAGACCCGGCCCGCCCGCGACCTGGCGCAGGTGGCGTGAACGAATGACGGAGCCCGGCGGCATCACCTGGGGGACCGCCAGACGAAAAGAATTTGCTTTAGGCGCTGTCTCCGGCATGTCAGGGTTGGACGTGCCACGTCCGGGCCGGGCAGCCGCGGATCTGCCGGAACTCCTGACACGCGTCACGGGTGGGTCCGCGCTGACCGACGAGGCCCCGGAGCTCGCTCCGCCGGTCGGGGAACCGGAGCTCTACCGGGGCGGGCCTGGATCCCGTGCGTCGGCCCGGGCCGCTGCGCCGGGTGGGGCGGTGTCAGGATCCGGCTCCGGGGAGCCTCTGGGACAGTTCGATCATGTTGCCCCACGGGTCGCGGAAGAACGCCAGGCGGCGGCTGATGTCCTCGATCTCGAAGGGCTGACCGACGAGGTCGACGCCGCGCGCGGAGAGTTCGGCGCGCGCCGCGTCGACGTCGTCGACGTGCAGGCACACGTGCTGGTATCCGCCGTGCCGGAGGCTGACGGCCAGGTCGTCGACGACCTCGTTCGGGAAGGGCACGGGTCCGGCGAGCAGTTCCAGGTGGAACTCGTCGTCGTTCGGCGGGCAGAGGTAGGCGAGTCTCAGCTCCCCGTAGGGCCACTCGTGCAGGACCCGGAAGTCGAGCTTCTGCGTGTACCAGGCCTTGGCGGCCTCGTAGTCCGGGACACGGATGCCGACGTGGTGCCCCGCGAACGAGGCGAACGGACTCGTCGGATTCTTCGGCGGGTGTGCGGGCATGGGCATCGCGGTCTCCCCGGTCCTGTGGGACTACGGCATTCATTAGAACGCGGTCGCCGGCCTTCACCGCCCAGGCGCGCGGTCCGTGCCGGTCTGCGGGCCGTGGCGACCGTGCGGCCGGGCGGCCGGGCGCCGGCTCGCGGTGCCCCGGTGCTCGCCCCGCGCCCGGCCGGCCACGCTGCTGCTCCCTGACGGGGTCTGCGCCTTCAGATGTCCGGAGGGAGACGTTCACCGGGGCCGACGCGGACGGGGGCGGGCCGGAGCGGTTCGTCACGCGGGTGATGGCCGGTGGCGCCGCGGCCGGCCCGATCGGGGACGTGACGGATGGCCAGGACCCGTCGGTGGTGCCGGGCCGGTGCGTCGGGTTCGTGGCGGTCGCCCCCGTCCCGCGGTGGGCACCGCTGCCGCCACCGCAGGGTTCCGGGTCCCGGTTCTCAGCCCTTGCCGAAGTGCACCGGGGGGAAGGCACCTGCTGCTCGGAGGGTTGTGGAGAACCGGTTCGCCAGTTCGGTGAGGCGTGCGGTGGCGGCCGGGCCCAGGTGGTCGTACGGGGCGGCGTCGAGGCGGTCGGTGAGGGCCTCGGTCTCTGCGCGTAGGGCCGTGCCCGCCTGTGTGAGGTCGCCTGCGTGGTCCAGCAGGCCGCGTTCGCGCAGCTGGTCCCGGGTGGTGTCCCACTGCTGGGTGGACCACCCGCGGGTGCGCATGAACAGGGCCGAGGTGGGTGCCGTGCCGGTGGCGTTGTGCAGTACCAGCGCCTCGATGCCGGACAGGTCGGCGATCGCCAGGGCGGCGAGGTGGCCGTCGCCGCGGTGCTCGCGCAGCAGCGTTGCGGGCGTGCCAGAGGGCCAGGTGCGGTTCTTCGGGTACGGGGAGATCGGCGTTGGCGGCGTACAGCGGCCGGGCCTCCCGGCGGCAGGCTTCGGTGGCGTGGAGCGCCAGTTCGGCCGCCTCGGTGATGTCCGCGGACGTGAGGGCCTCCTTGCCGAGCAGCCGTTGCAGTGTTCGGTCCGCGCCGCGCAGCCGTGCCGCGAGCACCTTCTGCGGTGTGGTCACGGTCCATGCGGCGGGGATGTACCGCCGTATGTGCTCGTGGTTGAAGTTGTAGAACGTCGCGGTGACGGTGCCCGCGTCGACGGCGCCGAGCGGTGCCGCGCGGCTCGCTAGGTAGACCATGGCGCCGCGTTCCAGCCCGAGTGCGGTGAGTTCTTCCTCCGGCTCCGGTGCGAAGTACACCGATGCGTGCAGGGGGCTGACGGCGTTGTGGCAGCGGCGGTGTGCGCCCGCGTGGAAGGAAGTCATGAGGTGGCTCCGATGTCGGTGATCAGGTGGGTTCGTGCGGTCGGGTGGGCTCGTGAGGCCGGGTGGACGAGGCGCATCAGGCTTCGTCCGTGGGTTCGTGGTGGGGGCAGTCGGTCAGTCCGGCCGCGGTCTGGGTGAGGTGCTGGGTCAGGACCTCGGCTGCGGTGTCGGCGTCACGGGCGAGGGCCGCCTCCTCCAGCCGGCGGTGTTCCTCGAGGGCGTCCCGGTCGGGGTTGCGCTGCGCCGACCAGCGGCGGGCCAGCTCGCTGGCGGTCCACAGCCGGTCGAAGGTCTCCAGGAGGACGAGGTTGCCGCACCCGTCCAGCAGGGTGCGGTGGAAGAGCCGGTGGGCTTCGGCCCATGTGCTGCTGTAGTGCTTGCCCTCCTCGGGTGCGTACGCCGGGGTGCGGGCCAGACGGTGGTGGGCGGCCCGTACGCGGGCCTCCCAGTCCACGTCGCCGCGTTCGACGGACATCCGCAGCATGACCGGCTCGATGGTCCGGCGGGCCTCCGCGATCTCCTGCCACCGGCGGTCGGAGAAGGCCGGGACGGCGAAGCCGCGGTTGGGCAGGCGGTCGGCGAGGCCCTCGCCGACCACCCGCACGAGCGCCTCGCGCACGACGGCCAGGCTCACGCCCTGCTCCTTGGCGAGGTCCTGGGGCTTGAGGGCGTCACCGGGGGCGTGGTCCCCGCGCATGATCGCATCCCGCACGTGTGTGTAGACCTGCTCGGAGAGCATCTGTTTCCCCGCCGAGGGCGAGGTGTGGGGCATCTGGGTCATGACGAAATGATAGACGATCAGATCGATAATCGATTATCAGTTTTCGGGTCGACGTTGGCGGGAGTGATAGGCAGGCCTCATCGGTGGTTGCTGGAGTCGGCCTGGCGTGGCGCTGCCCGGAGACCGTGCTGACCGTTCCAGGAGGCCGCGAGGACGAGGCGATGGAGCCGCTGACGTGTCCCGACGGGCCACGGACCTGGCTCGGTGAGTTCGTCGAGGTACCCGTCGCACGTGTCCGGCGCGTCCACGCGTATGAGCCGGGCCCGGGGTGCCTGTACAGGACCGACGAGCCGTACGCCGAGTCGTCGGGCCCGCCACCCCTGAGTTCATACAGGACCCCCGACTGTCCTGGGGGGATCCGCAGACAGGCCCGCTGTTGGCCTCGCCCCCGCGGCCGTCAAGAGCCGGGCCGTCGGCCGCATGGCGGCCGGTCCGGCGGTCTGCCGGGTGGCCGGGGGTTGTTCCTGGTTCAGCCGAGGACGGCCATGCCGACCATGGCGATGACGAAGCCCGGCAGGGCCCAGCGCCAGCCACTGCCGGTGGCGGCCATCTCCGCCCGCGGGACCTGGCGGGAGTGGGCCATCAGTCCCAGACCCGCGAGCAACAGGGGTCAACCGATGAGGTGACGGATCAGCAGGCCGGGAGCGTAGGGCTTCCGGCGGTCCGGCGGCACCGGGTTCGGCCGGGCAGGCACGGGCCCGGTGCCCAGGACCGGACCGTCGGTTGCGCACCTACGGGGCCGTTGCCCGGAGGCTTCGCGCGCACTGTCCCGGCTGCCTGCGGTCCGGCTGCGACTGGCCGCCTGCCGCGGCCCCTGCCGCGTTGCTCCGGTGCGGGGGTGCGGGGTGCGGTGCGCGGGGGCGTGGTCGCGCGTGGTGACGCGGGCACCCGGCCCGTTCCCCCGGGCCGGGTGGGGGAGCGGCGGCACGGCGTGACGGGCCTTCCCCGGCCTTTCCTGCGGCAGCCGGCGCGGCACCCCCGGGCTGTGCCCGCGTCGCCGGTGGTCGCCGGTCAGGGCCGGCGCCGGCGCCGGTGGCGCCGTTCGGGGAGCGGCGCCCTCCGGGCCGGCGGACGTCATGTCGGGGCGTTCTTCGTCGGTGCTGTGTACGGTCGTGGTCCCGATGTCGCCCGTCTTGCGCTGCAGGATGAGGCGGCTCCCGTATGCGCGGGCGATCGGCCGGGCCCGTTACGCGCGGAACGTCCAGGCCTGGTTCCGCACGCCGGTGCAGTGCCACAGCTGCACCTTGGCACCGTCGTGGCCGATGGTGACGGTGTCGCCGTCGAGGCACTGGCCGCCGTCGAGGTTCTTCAAGGTGCCGGCGTCGCCGTCCCAGACCCAGACCTGGTTGCTCCCGCGGTTGCAGGTCCGCAGCTGCGCCTTGGCGCCGTCGGTACCGATCGCCGCGCTGTCGCCTTCGAGGCACTGAAGGTCGACGCTGTTCTGGATGTTGTACCGGCCGTCGGGCTCGTCGGCCACCTGCGACCAGTACCAGACCTGGTTCTCGGCGCCGGTGCAGTGCCACAGCTGCACCTTGGCGGGGTCGTGGCCGAGGGTGACGGTGTCGCCGTCGAGGCACTGCCCGCCGAGGTTGTTGGTGAACAGTCTGGCGCGGTAGACGATGCGTTTGCTGTTCGAATCGCGGCGGGCATGCGATCCGGCCCCCGGGATCTGGGAGAGCGACGTCACGTCCACCACCTGCACGTCCGCCTGCGCAAACGCCGTCGCCGGAAGTACAGCCGGTGCCGCACCGGTCGCCTGCGCCGTTGCGGGAGTGAGCGCGAGGGCGAGAGCGCCCATGGCGGCGGTGGTGCGGAGCCTGATCCGGATCTTCCGTGCCGCGGTCCGAGTGACCATGAGACCTTCCTGTTCGCCTGGTAGTTGACCTGCGGATCACCGACTTCCGCAGGAAGTGCGTATAAGGACTATTGCCAAGCTGGCAGGTCCGCCCCACGCTCTGCAATCCCGAACAGCCATTCGGGGAAGCGATGGAAGAAGACGATGCGGCCGGCCGGTCGACGACCTCGCCGCCGTCGTGCGGACCGGATGACCTGGAGTCCGTGCTGGATGCGGCTCGGGCGATGCCGGACCACGCCGGTGGGTGACTGAGTGGTCCTGCTTCGGTCCGTGCTGTCGTTCGACGGCGTGGAGGTCCAGGACAGGTGCTTGGAAGGGTTGCCGACCGGCGAGTACGAGGTCGACAGCCCGTACTGCGGTGTGAACCTGTGCATCGTGATCGAGGCGGACGACTGCTTCTGCTACAGCGCTAACGACGCGTCGGGAGACATGTTCCGATCCCCTCTGCATCCGGTATCGCCAGGTGACCTGGAGGACTGCCGAGGCGGCCGCACGAGCGGGCAGCCGCGGGCGGACGGGCAGGCATGGCTCGTGGGGTGCGTTGTCTGTTCGGGTGGGCGACGTGTACGGACTGCTCCACCGGCTTCCCGGTGGCGGATCGAGTGGCGACCCGCTGGATCTTTTGACCGGGCCGGGAAGTTGGCCGTCTCGCCGGTCGCCGACGCTTGTGGCGGGGGCCGGACGATCGGCCCCCGTCCGGCTGGCCGCCAGGGCGGCCAGCCGCGGGGAACCGGTCGGGTGTGTCGGGGTCCGATTCGGCCGGCGGCCTGGGTGTCAGGCGTAGATGTCGTAGCCGTACCCGATGTCGGTGCGGCCGGTGAACGTCCCGTCGCCCCTGCCCATGTAGGAGTACAGGTGACCGGTGGACCTGTCCCGGGCGAGGAGGTCGGCGACGCCGGTGTTGTTGATGTCGCCGGGGCCGGTGAGGGCGTCGTACTGGTTCCAGCCGCCGCCGAGGTCGGTGCGGCCGGTGAAGGTGCCGTCTCCTCTGCCCATGTAGGAGTAGAGGTGACCGGTGCTCGGGTCGCGGGCGAGGAGGTCGGGGACGCCGGTCCGGTTGATGTCGCCCACGCCGACGATCGTGTCGTACTGGTCCCAGCCGCCGCCGATCCTGGTGCGGCCGGTGAACGTCCCGTTGCCGATGCCCATGTAGACCCAGAGGTCGCCGTTCCGGTCCCGGGCGAGGAGGTCCGGGACACCGGTGTTGTTGAGGTCTCCGGCACCGATCAGGAGGTCGTACTGGTTCCAGCCGCCGCCGAGGTCGGTGCGTCCGGTGAAGGTGCCGTCGCCCTTGCCCATGTAGGAGTAGAGGTGACCGGTGCTCGGGTCGCGGGCGAGGAGGTCGGGGACGCCGGTCCGGTTGATGTCGTCAACGCCGACGATCATGTCGTACTGGCTCCAGCCGCCGCCGAGGTCGGTGCGTCCGGTGAAGGTGCCGTCGCCCTTGCCCATGTAGGAGTAGAGGTGACCGGTGCTTGCGTCGCGCGCGAGGAAGTCGGCGACGCCGGTGCTGTTGATGTCGCCCACGCCGACGATCGGCGACATCCCCGGCGCCATCGGCGGTGGTGCGTCTGGGTAGGGGGCGGCGTGGTCGTCGCCGAGCCCGGCCCGGGGGCCGCAGACGGGCCAGGCGCTCTCGCCCTGCCCTCGGAGCACCTCTTCGGCTATGAGGATCTGCTGCTGCTTCGTGGCCAGGTTCGCCTGCGGTGCGAACCGCGTGCCGCCGTAGGCGGACCAGGTCGCGGCGCTGAACTGCAGGCCGCCGTAGTAGGTCGGACTGCCGGAGCTGACGGTGGTCCAGTCGCCGCCGCTCTCGCAGTCGGCGACCTTGTCCCAGGTTCGGACCGAGGCCGCGCTCGCGTCGCCGAGGGGCAGGATCGCTGCCGCGAGCGTCACGGCGGTGGACAGGGCCAGGGCGGCGGCCGTTCGTGCAAGGGTGGGGGTGGGGCGATCGGACAAGGGAACTCCCAGGAGTCGGGGACGGCGCGTTCGTGACGGACGGCGCGCATGGTGGGCGAAGGGGCCGGCCCGCGGCGTTGCGCGGGCCGGATGCTGTTCAACGGGCTTGTGGGGAGCAGTTGTTCGGTGGGCGGTCGTGGTGCGGGCGGTCGGGGGTCAGGAGTAGATGTCGAAGCCGTAGCCGACCTGGGTCCGCCCGGTGTAGGTGCCGTCGCCCTTGCCCATGTAGGCGTAGAGGTTGCCGTTCTTGTCGCGGGCGAGGAGGTCCGGGACGCCGGTGTTGTTGATGTCGCCGGGGCCGGTGAGGGCG
>NZ_JAIZ01000786.1:46287-47455 GCF_000710465.2 Kitasatospora sp. MBT63
GCGGGCCAGCAGGTCGGGGACGCTGGTCCGGTTGATGTCGCCCGCCCCGACGATGGTGTCGTAGATGTCGAAGCCGTGGCCGATCTTGGTGCGGCCCGTGAACGTCCCGTCCCCGATGCCCATGTAGATGTAGAGGTCGCCGTCGGGTTCCCGGGCGAGGAGGTCGGCGACGCCGGTGCCGTTCATGTCGCCGACACCGACGATGAGGTCGTACTGGTTCCAGCCGCCGCCGAGGTCGGTGCGGCCGGTGAAGGTCCCGTCGCCCTTGCCCATGTAGGACCAGAGGTGTCCGTTGCGGTCACGGGCGAGCAGGTCGGGGACGCTGGTCCGGTTGATGTCGCCCGCGCCGACGATGAGGTCGTACTGGTTCCAGCCGCCGCCGAGGTCGGTGCGGCCGGTGAAGGTCCCGTCGCCCTTGCCCATGTAGGAGTACAGGTGTCCGTCGGCGCCGCGGGCCAGGAAGTCGCCCACGCCCGTCCGGTTGATGTCGCCCGTCCCGATGATCGGTGACCCACCGGGCGCGGTGCCGCTGTCGCTGATGTTGTTGTAGCGGTACGGCTTGTAGCCGTTCGCGGCGAGGTAGCCGCGCGTGTAGTACGAGTCGTCCTCGCGGGCGGTCGCGCCGGTGTGGGGCTCCTCCAGGATGTCCGCGGTGGTGTGGCCGGAGTCCGTCCAGCCCTTGAAGAGAACGACGTGCTCGCTGATGTTGTCGAGCATGTCGCCCGGCTGCAGTTCGTCGTAGCCGCCGAGCTGCGTGGCGAACCCCGGCAGGGTCTGTGTCGTCTCCCCGTAGTTGTTGGAGGCACCGGAGGGCAGGTCCCAGGCCATCGAGATGAAGCCCGAACAGTCCTGGCGGTAGGTGCCGTTGCTGTCGGTCCAGTACTGCTCCTGGCTGTACGGCACGCCCTCGGCTATCCAGCTCTCGGCGCGGGCCATGACCGTGCTCCGGCTGATCGCCTGGCCGGCCCGGGAATCCATCGGCCGCGCGACGGACGCCGCCCTCGGGGCGGGGGCGGAGTGGTCCGCGCCGGCGGCATGGGCGGCCGGGCCCAGCACGGCCGGTGCGGCGCCAGCGGCGAGGGCGACGGCGGCGGCGAACACGGTACGGGCAGACGACTTCAGGGACACTGGATCTCCGATCGGTGAGCTGTGAAAGGGCATACGGATG
>NZ_JAIZ01000786.1:47465-48635 GCF_000710465.2 Kitasatospora sp. MBT63
TGCTGAGCCGTGCAGCGGAGCCGGCTCGTCCGGGCCGGGCGCTCCGAGCCCCATCGGATGTTCCGTCCGTGGTGGCCGGAACTGTCTGATGGATTGTCAGAACGTTTGCTGCGTGGGTGACATCCATGGTCGGCGCGCAGTCACCGGAATGGGCCCCGCGCGGCGGCCGGGTGGGCGAAACTTGCTCCCATGGCACACTCATCGGCGGAATCCGTACTGAGTCACACGGACCAGCGGCTGGTGGCCGCGCTGCAGTGCGACGGCCGTGTCACGGCGGAGCGGGCGGCCCAGGTTCTGGGGATCAGCGCTGCGACCGTGCGCCGCCGCCTGCAGGCGCTCGGTGCGGACGGCACGGTGCGCGTGGTGATCTCACCGGTCGCGCGGCCGCGGGGCGGCGGGTCGGCCGGGGCGCTGTTCCTGCGCATCCGGGTCCTGCGGGGCAAGCTCGACACGATCGTGGCCGCGCTCGTGGCGCGCGAGGACATCCCGTTCGTCGACGTCACCACTTCGGGGGACGAGATCTTCGCGGTCGCCCGTACCGAGCCGGGTTCACGCGACCCGCTGGTGTTCCGCCAGTTGCCTTCCACGCAGGCGGTGACGTCGCTGGAGAGCGCCACGATCCTGCACGTCTTCCGGCTCACCTCCGAGTGGCGCCACCAGGTGCTGAGCGTGCCCGAACGCACGGCGCTCGGCCCGGGCGGGCCGACTGCCGACCCGGCCGTCCCCGGGTCCCCCGGTCCGTACGGCATCGACACCGACCCGCTGGAGCACTGTCTCCTCGACGCGCTCACCGGGGACGCGCGGCTGAGCGCGGCGGCCCTGGCCGCGCGTACCGGCCACCCGGAGAGCACGGTGCGCCGCCGCCTGGCCCAACTCGCCGCCCAAGGGCGCCTGGTCACGCAGGTTCTGGTCGAGCCCCGCCGCCTCGGGCTGCCGATCGAGGCGAAACTCCTGCTGCACGTGACCCCCGACCATCTGGCCGCCGCCGGGCAGGCCCTGGCCGATCACCCGGCGGTGCACGGCGCGTTCGCGACATCGGGCCCCTCGAACCTGCACGCCGCTGCGTACTTCCCGGACGTGACCGCGCTCTACGGCTTCCTCTCCCGCGACCTGGCCGGCCTGGGCATCACCCACGTCGAGACGGCCATCGTCGGCCGTACCGCCAAACGC
>NZ_JAIZ01000787.1:0-11224 GCF_000710465.2 Kitasatospora sp. MBT63
GGCTGACGCCCCGGCGCCGCGGGAGGGCGGCGGGGCGCGGGCCGTCGTCCGTGGCGTCCCGTACCGTGCGGGGAGTTGGGCCGGACGGAGATCGTGAGGGACTCGCGGCCACCGGGGGGGTGGGCGGTACGTCCCCGGCAGCCGGCTCGGGACAGAGATGGCCGGACCTCACCCCCCCAGCTGCGGCCCGCCCGCCCGGATCCGGCGGGTCGCGAGGCGCGGGCTACCGCTATCGTTCGGGCATGGACATGCGGGCCGAAGTTGCGCTGCTGATCGACGAGGCCGAGCGTCAACTCAACGACGGGGTATGGGATCTGACGCCGGGTGATCGCGCGCTGGCGCGGCAGGCCGCCGCTGAACTGAAGGGCGCCGTCGGCGGGCCCGACAGTGAGGGGCACCCGGCGGACATCGACCGGCTGGAGCACCTGCGCGAAGCCCTCGCCGTGCTGGCGATCGCGCTCTCCCGCACCCACGGACGGCTGGCCTGGTTCCTCGCGGGGGGAAGCGCTGCACTCTCGCCCGTCCTGCACTGGCGGGCGCTCCCCGCCGGCGACCGTCCGGCCTTCAACACCGTGCGCCCGACCCCGCAGCAGTACGCCGATGCCGAGGACGCCGTACGCCGGCTCGGCGCCATGCTCACCCGGCTGGGCACCTGATCCCCGGGCCGAACCGGGTGTCGCCACCCGGTTCGGGCCTGCGGGGCGTACCGGTCAGGCCACCGGGGCCGGGGGGTCGGTGAGGCCGTCGATGAGGAGGCCGTCGAGTCTGACCTGGTACCAGACGTCGGTGGTGGTTCCGTCGTCCCAGGTCTGGGTGAGGATGACGGTGGAGTGGCCTTCGGGGCTGGTGTCAGCGGTCCGCCAGGTGCAGCCGTTGGGGACGTTCTGGGAGCGGAAGACGGGGTCCTTCTGATGGGTGGCGCTCCACTCGGTGAGGGCGTCGTCGAGCTCCGGGGTGAGGTACTCCTTGCGGACGTCGACGGTGCTCTTGCCCTCGCTGTGCTGCTGGAGGACCGCATCCCGGTAGTCACTGAAGAACAGGGTGACCTGGGCCTCCGGTCTGGTCTGCCGGTGCGCGACCGCTGCCGCCGGTGCGGCGGCCGGCCGGCTCCCGGCCTGGGCCGGGGAGGCGAGAAGGGTGGTGCCGGCCATGAGCGCGGCGCAGCATGCTGCGGCGGCCACGGCGCTGCGCAGCTTCGTACGGTGGGACACGCGGGTCTCCTCGGGACACGGGTGCTGACGGTCGGTCAGTTGCCGCCAGTGAATCACCCGTGGACGAACTTTCCGTGCAGGCGCCGGCTCCACGGTGCCGGCCGCCGTGGTGTCGCTCACGGCGGCGGGGAGCCTCGTCGGCCTTCCGCCCTGGCGCGCTCTCCGCGGCGCAGGACGAGGTAGGGGAGCAGTAGCCAGGAGGTGGCGAACCATGCCGTGACGGCGGCGCTGACCGCCCAGGCGACGGCGGGGTTGCCGGTGGCGGTCCGTAGCAGGAGCAGGAGCGCGCAGCCGATGGTGAGGGCGAGCAGGGCCAGGCCGGCGGCGACCATGTGGGAGGCGGTGCGTACCAGCGCGGGTTTGAGGTCGTGGCCGGCCAGGAAGCGGTGGAAGGCGACCGGAGCGATGAGGCTGCCGGTCGCGCAGGCGCCGAGGGTGACGGTGATGACGTAGAGGTTGTGGTCGAAGCTCCCGAGCGCGGCGAAGACCGGGGTGAAGGCGACGCTGATGAGGAAGCCGAACAGGATCTGGGCGCCGGTCTGCGCGACCCGGACCTCCTGGAGCACGTCGTTCCAGCGGCGGTCGGCCTGCTCCTGGGGCGTCTCGTCACGGCCGGGTCCGCCGCCGCGGCCGGGCGGTGCGGGGTCCGGGGTGTGGTCCAACGGTCTCATCTCTTTCGGGGCCCGGGTGGTCAGGTACGCGGGGACCAGTAGGCGTCCAGGTGAGCTGTGCCGTACGCGATCCGCGCCCAGGGGGTGGGTACGGTCAGGACGACGATTCCGGCGGTGTCGAAGCCCGAGTCCGCCAAGCGGGCCCGGACCTCGCCGGTACGGTCGCCGACGAGGCCGAGGGCCAGGTCGAGGAAGCCGGGATTGTGGCCGACCACTGCCACGGTGGCCAGGTGCTCGGGAAGCCGCCCGAGCCGGAGGAGGAGACTGTCGGCGTCGGCCCGGTACAGGGCCTTCTCGAAGTCGGCAGCGGGAGGTTCGGGCATTTCGGCGGCGATCAGGTCCCAGGTCTGCCGGGTGCGGACGGAGGTCGACACCAGCGCCCGGTCCAGGGCCGGGCCGGGCCCGGCGAGCCAGCGGCCCGTGCGCGTCGCGTCGCGTCTGCCGCGCCCGGTCAGCGGCCGGTCGTGGTCGGGGTGCGCGGCCTTGTGTTTCGGCTCCGCCTTGGCGTGCCGCACCAGCACGACCCGGTGGGTGGGTTCCCGGCTCACCTCGGTCCTTCCTGTTCGCGCCGGTGCCGGCCGGCGCCGGGACCGACGGCGCCGGTGGGCGGCGGCTCGCGGTCCTTGCGGCGCTGTCCCAGCACGAAGGCCAGGACGAGCCCCAGGACGAGAACGGCGCCCACGGTGATGAGCCACAGGTGGGCGCCCGCCCCGTCCGCGGCGAGCGGGATCTGCAGTGCGAGGTCGGTGGATGCCATGCCCGGCGCCTGTCCGCTGACGTTCCCATCAAACAACCGCGGTCAGCGGCCGAGTGCGTCGGCGAGCTGCTTCCACTTCATCGCCGCCGTGCCGGGCGTTCCTCAGGCGGCCTCGGGGTGCAGGAGCACCTTCGTCCAGCCGTCGATGCGTCCGGACTCCCCGGGCCCGTGGCCGGGCGCCTACCCGGGCCGGGCCGCTCCGCCGCGCCCGCCACCCGCCTGCCGCGCCCGCCACTCCCGCCGTGCCCGGTCCGTCGGCCGGGTGGACCGATTCGCCCTGGATAGTCCGGCCCGACCCGGGCAGACGTAGCGGCACACGGACGAATTGAACCGAGCCATCGAGAGGCGGATGCGTGATGGGGCACGGCGGAAATGTGATCGAAGAACTGATGACCGACCACCGGGAAGTGGAGGAGATGTTCGGGCGGCTCCGGGCCATGACCGGCCGGGGGCAGGAACTGCGTGACCTCATCGACGAGGTCACCATCGAGCTGGTACGGCACTCGGTCGCCGAGGAGGAGTACCTGTACCCGGCGGTGCGCAAGCACATCCGGGGCGGCGACAGCCTCGCGGACCGGGAGATCGAGGACCACAGCCAGGTCGAGAGGATGCTCAAGCAGCTGGAGGAGATGGACACCGACGACGCCGGGATGGGCCCGCTGCTCCAGCAGCTCATGGACGAGGTCTCCGCCCACGTCCAGGACGAGGAGGAGAACCTGTTCCCGAAGCTGAGCCTGGCCTGCTCCGGCGACACGCTCAACGACCTCGGCAACAAGATCCGCCGGGCCAAGGCGATGGCCCCGACCCGCCCGCACCCCTCCGCCCCCGACACCCCGCCGGCGAACAAGATCCTCGCGCCGGGCGCCGGCCTGGTCGACCGGGCCCGTGACCTCGTCACCGGCCGTGGCAGGTCCTGACCGAACCCACCGGCACACGGACGGCAGGGGGGGCCGCGCCCGCGCGGCCCACCCTGCCGTGTCCGGCGGCGTACGGCGTGACGCGGGTCATGTCCCCGGATGCGCGGGCCTGCCTACACTGGTCGGCCACGAACGGGGCAGCGCAGCCCCGCGCCGACAGCTCGCGTACCCGGCCCCCCGGGTACGGGCGAGCCTGCCCGAGGGACCTGATCGCCGTGCCCAACGGTCTGACACCCGTCGCCGCCGCCAGCGCCCGCTGGCTCCTGAACGCCTACCCGCCACCCCCCGGTGCCTTCAGCCGGGTCCTCGCCGAGGCCCAGGCCCGGCAGGCCACCGCCCTCGCCGCCGCCCTGCGCTACCCCACCGCCCTGGACGTCCACCTGCTGGACCTGCTCGGCCCCGGCGGAGCCGACCACCTGGACCGGCTCACCGGCCACGCCCCGCACCCGGACGACACCGCCTGGCGGACCTGGGTCGACGAAACCGTCGTCAGCTGGGCCGCCTGCCTGCTCGCCGACCCCACACTCGCCGACCGGGCCCTGGCCGCGGCCGGGCACCACACCGGCGACCCCCGCCGCCTCACGAGCCCTAACGCCGACGACACCGCCGCAGCGGCCCTGCTGCGCCACCCGGACCTGCTGGAACCCGTCGCCGGCCTCCACCGGGCCGGGCTCCTGGACCTGCTGGACCTTCTCGACCTGCCGGACCCCGCGGGAGCGACCCTGCCGTAGGGCCGCCCGTCGAGCGCGTCCACCGGTCGGGCCGGTCGCCGGGCACGGCTTGGTCACGTACCGGGGCTGCGGGCCGCCGACGCCGTAGGGTCCCGCCATGGCCACGCATGAGCGAGAGATCACCGAGCCCGTCGACCTCTGCCTCGACGACGGGCGGCTGGACCCGGCGGCGGTCGGCTGGTCCCGGCGGCCGCTGCACCGCAGCGCGATCCGCGGATGGGGCCGCACCAAGCGCTGGGAGTACTGGTGCGTGACCACGCCGACCCACCTGGTCGCGCTCACGGTGAGCGATCTCGACTACCTGGCGCTGAACTCCGTCCATGTGCTGCGATTCGGCGCCGACGGTCCGGCGCGGGAGTTCGAGCGCACCGCGATCGTGCCCGGCGGGCTCGGTGTCCGCCTTCCCGACGGCATCGCGGGGGCACCGGGCTGTCCACCCGTACGCGTCGGGCCCGAGCGGCCCGTCCGGGGCCAGGTGCGGATCGAGATCAGCCAGGCGGGCGGCGGAACCCGGCTGCGGGCGCGGTGTGTCGACCCCGACCGCCGGCCCGTCGAGGTGGACCTGCTCGCCGAACTGCCGCACGGGCACGAGACCCTGTCCGTCGTCGTCCCCTGGGGTGAACGCCGGTTCCAGTACACCTCCAAGCACACGGCTCGGCCGGCCTCGGGGACGGTCCGCATCGGCGACGAGGTGCTCGGCTTCGGCGACGATGCCTGGGCCGTCCTCGACCACGGGCGCGGACGGTGGCCGCACCGGGTGGCGTGGAACTGGGGCGCCGCGTCCGGCCGTACGGACGGGCACACCGTCGGTCTGCAGTTCGGCGGCCGGTGGACCCGCGGCACCGGTTCGACGGAGAACGCGCTGTGCGTGGACGGCCGGATCTCCAAGATCGGCGAGGAGCTGGAGTGGCGGTACTCGCCGGGGGACCCGCTGCGGCCCTGGACCATCCGAGGCGGTGGACCCCACGAGATCGAGCTGACCTTCACACCCTTCCACAACCGGGCCACCCGCACCGACCTCGGCCTGCTCGCCAACCGCACCGACCAGTGCTTCGGTCACTACTCGGGGACGGTCCGCACCGACGAGGGCGAGCGCATCGCCGTCGACCGGCTGCTCGGCTGGGCGGAGGACGTCCGGATGCGGTGGTAGCGGCCTGGAATCTCGTAGCGGACGGCAAGTTGAGCCCGTCGGTGCCGGACCCGCTTCCTATCCTGGGGAACATGACCATTCAGCGCATGGACAACGTCGGCATCGTCGTCGACGACCTCGACGCCGCCGTTGCCTTCTTCACCGAACTCGGCATGGAGCTGGAAGGCAGGATGCCGATCGAAGGCCGCTGGGCGGGAAAGGTCGTCGGGCTCGACGACATGCGGAGCGAGATCGCGATGATGCGGATCCCGGGCGCCCCGGGCCGGCTCGAACTGGCCAAGTACCACACCCCGAAGGCGATCAGCCCCGAACCGGCGACCACCCCGGCGAACACACTGGGCCTGCACCGCGTCATGTTCGCCGTCGACGACCTCGAGGACACCCTCGCCCGCCTCCGCCCGCACGGCGCCGAGCTCGTCGGCGAAGTGACGCGCTACGAGGACAGCTACCTGCTCTGCTACCTCCGCGGGCCGAGCGGGATCATCCTCGCGCTGGCCGAGCAGCTGAGCTGACGACTGCTCCGACCGTGACAGGGGCAAGGCCGGAGGGCAGGTTGCGCACAGCCGCTGCCACGGCTTCCTCCGGCGTCGTTGTCCCGACGAGCACCTCACCCATGTAGCGCGCGCTGACGGTGTACCGGTTCTCCCGCTGCGCGGCGGCCAGGCAGATCGGAACGACGGTCAGGTGAGGGCGGGTAGTGGTGGAGAACCGCAGCGTCCAGTGGCTGGTGAACGGGTAGAGCCGCCGCAGCGCCGGCTCGGCACACGCCGCCTCGACGAGTGCGTGGTACTCGGGCCAGTCCACCTCGCCCGCCTCGGTGCGCAGGTGCTGCCACTCCGACTCGGTCAGGAGCACCGGATCGTGGTCGGGCACCTCGAAGCGCCCGGTCAGGTGCACGAACGGCGCTGCTCGGCGGATCTCGGCCAGCTCCGCCCCGCCGTGCCAGGCCTGCGCGGCCCGGACGATCTGGGCGAGATCCGCCGTGTCCCCTTCGACGAGCGCCATGTCCTGGAACGGCTCGCACCCGCGGATCGACCAGCGTCGTTCGACCGTCCAGGCCGAGATGGCCAGGGGAGTCCGATGCGGAACCGTGCTCGCGGCGGTGGCACTGCGCAGCGGGTCGCCCTCCCGGACCGTGAAAGGGACGGAGAGGCCTTCCCCGGCCGCGGCGGCCCGGAGCGCCGCGCCGAGGCTGCCTTCGGCCGCGATGTCGGGATACAGGACGGCTGGATCGGCGGAGGTGGACATGGATCACGATTGTGCCGCAGCGGCCGTCCCGTGGCACAGCCGGTCCGCCGGCTGCGGCGCCCTTCCTGCGCCCGAGGCGCCGGGTGTCTCCGAGCAGCCGGAGGGGCCGGGTCCGGGCCTCCGGGCCCGGGTGCGCCCGTTCGCGGCGTACCGCTCCTTCGGCACCGGGGCACGCCGCGATCTAGCATGAGAGACGAGATTCGGCTCGATGCCCCGCACCACCGGTGAGGAGGCGGCCATGGCGCTGGACGGCAGGGGCGGACCCGGGGAACCGGACGGCTCCCGGTATCCGCCGATCTCCGAGCACGGCCTGATCGGCGACCTCCGTACCGCCGCGCTCGTCGCCACCGACGGCACCATCGACTGGTACTGCTGCCCGCGCTTCGACGCACCCAGCGTGTTCGCGTCCATCCTCGACGCCGACCGGGGCGGCAGCTTCGAACTGGCCGCCGACGTGCCGGCCCGGACCCGGCAGTTCTACTTCCCCGACACCAACGTCCTGATCACGCGGTTCTTCGCCGCGGACGGGGTCGCGGAGATCCAGGACTTCATGCCCGTCGTCGACGAGTCCCGCGAGGCCGACCGCCACCGGCTGATCCGGCGGGTGCTCTGCGTCCGCGGGGTGCTCCCGTTCCGGGCCAAGGTCGCCCCGCGCTTCGGCTACGGCACCGAGCCGCACACCGTGCACCTCGACGGGCACGAGGCGGTCTTCCGCTCCCCGTCCCTGACGCTCGCGCTGACCACCACCGCGCCCCTGGAGAGCGACGGCGTCGACGTGTGGTCGCACTTCAAACTCCTGGAGGGCGAGTCCCACGTGTTCGCCCTCGACCGGATCGGCGACGACCTCGCCCCCCGGGCCTGTCCGCGCGCCGAGGCGCAGGAGCAGGCCGAGGCGACCGTCCGGTTCTGGCGCCACTGGCTGTCCCGTTCGCAGTACCACGGACGGTGGCGGGAGATGGTGCACCGCTCGGCCCTGGTCCTGAAGCTGCTCACCTACGTGCCCACCGGCGCGATCGTCGCGGCGCCGACGACGAGCCTGCCCGAGCAGATCGGCGGCGAGCGCAACTGGGACTACCGCTACGTCTGGGTCCGCGACGCGGCCTTCTGCGTCTACGCCATGCTCCGGCTGGGCTTCACCTCGGAGGCCGAGGCGTTCATGGGATTCATCTCGGAGCACGGGATCCTGCGGGGTACCAGGGAGCGCGGCCCGCTGCAGATCATGTACGGCATCGACGGGCGCCGTGACCTGCCCGAGTACGAGCTGTCCCACTTCGAGGGCTACCTCGGGTCCGCGCCGGTGCGGGTGGGGAACGCCGCCACCGGGCAGCTCCAACTGGACATCTACGGCGCCCTGATCGACTGCATCTACCTGTACGACAAGTGGGGGCAGCCGATCAGCAGCGGCCACTGGGACGAGGTCGGCGCCGTGGTGGACTGGCTCTGCGAGCACTGGGACCAGCCCGACGAGGGCGTCTGGGAGACCCGGTCGGGCCGGCGCGAGTTCGTGTACTCGCGGCTGATGTGCTGGGTCGCGCTGGAACGGGCGATCCGGATCGCCAACCGGCGCGGGCTCCCCGCCGACCTGCCCCGCTGGCGGCAGTCCCGGGACGCGATCTACCGGCAGATCATGGCCCGCGGCTGGTCGGCCGAGCGTTCCGCGTTCGTGCAACGGCTCGACGGCAGCGTCCTCGACGCGTCCCTGCTGATGATGCCGATGGCCAAGTTCGTCTCGCCGACCGACCCCAAGTGGCTCTCGACACTGGACGCGCTGTCCTCGGACCTGGTCTCGGACTCCCTGGTCTACCGCTACGACCCGGCGGCCAGCCCGGACGGACTGCGGGGCCCCGAGGGCACCTTCTCGATCTGCTCCTTCTGGTACGTCGAGGCGCTGGCCCGCGCGGGCCGGCTGGAGGAGGCCCGGCTGGCGTTCGAGAAGATGCTCACCTACGCCAACCACGTCGGCCTGTTCGGCGAGGAGATCGGCCGGACCGGCGAACAGCTCGGCAACTTCCCGCAGGCGTTCACCCACCTCTCGCTGATCAGCGCCGCCTTCAACCTGGACCGCGCGCTGGGCTGACGGCGGCGTCGCCCGCGGCAGCGTCACCGGCCGCCGCACCCGGACGAACGCCGGTCGGGGCCCGCTGCGAGGTGTCCCGCACTGAGGCCGGTTCCGGCACTTCGCCGGGTCGTGCCGGGAAAACGGCTGGTTGTGCGCTTCGCCCTGGGTGGTTCCGGGCAGGCGCGGAGCTGTCGGAGATATCGACCCGGCCCGCCCCGGCCCCGGGCCGCGCACAGGCGGGTCCGTACGCGGGAGAGCCAGGGCGGCCGATGCGAGGGAGCCGCAGTGGACGTCGAGCGAGACCGAGACCGAGACCCTGTGCCTCCTCATTCACGCCGTCCTCGACCACCACGGCGGGGTCCTCCAGGACGACGCCACCGCGCTGATGTGCGAATGGCTCGGCCCCACCCCGGAAAGCACCGCACCGGCGGCCGCCCTCGCGGGCATCCCCTTCGACGACCACTCCACCGCAGGCCCCACCACGCAGGACGGGAGCAGCCGGCCATGACGTCAGCCCTTCGCATCGACATCGCCGCCACACGTGGGCACACGACCGCGCTCACGGCGGCCGGTGAACTCGACCTGATGACAGCACCGGCGCTCTACCGCCGCGTGCAGGAATCCTTCGGAGGCCGCGGCGCCGTGCTCCTCGAGCTGAGCGGTCTCACTTTCTGCGACTCCTCCGGCCTCAACTCCCTGATCCGACTCCGCCGCCGCGCCCAGGAGACGGACGGTCGGCTCGTCCTGGTGGCGCCGTCCCCGCAGATGGCGCGTCTCCTCACCGTCACCGGTGTCGGGGAGATCTTCGAGATCCAGGACAGCCTGAGGGACGCCTGGGCAGCGCATCCGGTCCCGGGGACACCGCCCCGGACGTGACCGCCTGTCGACCGCTCCTGCGCGACGGGCCCGGCCGGGGCGGCAGGCAGGAATGCCGAGGGCGCCGCACGGACGTCTCCGGTCACCGGCACCGTCAGGGAGAGGGTGCGGCGCGGTGGTGGCCGGTGCCGTGCGGCGCGAGCACCTCGGCGCTGACCGCGTCGTGCCAGCCGTTCAGGAGGCGGGCCTGGTCGTGGGCGCGTTGGGTGAGGCGGTCCAGTTCGCCGGGGTCCAGGCGCGGATCCCGGTCGGCGATGGCGCGCAGTGCCCGCCAGAGCGCGGTCTTGCCTTCGACACCGGCGCGCATCGTCTCCAGTTCGATCAGATCGCTCAGTGGGGAGCGGCGTACCAGCGTGCCGTTCGGCTTGAGGCGCCCGAGCCGTTCGCCGGCCAGGCCGAGCCAGGTGCGGTAGTGGCGGACCGGTACGCCCAGGCGGTTCATGATCCGTACGAGGTCGTTGCGGTCCTGCTCCACGTCCTGTGCAAGTCGGCGCAGTGCCGAGGCGCGGGCGGGGTCGGGATGGGTCCCTGCCATGCGGCGGGCGAGGGCGCTTCCGCCGAACGCGCCGGTGAGGTGGTCGTTCAGGTAGATGTTCAGCGGATCCGTCCGCAGGTGTGGCGCCATCGTCCGTCCTCCGAAGACCTGGGGACCGTCGTGAGCAGCCCCGCCGGGCCGTGACGCCCTCCATCCTTGCGCGACCCACGCCCCGCTGCCCGCCCGCGGGCCCTGCTGCCGACGGCCGGCCGCGTCGGCGGCCGGTCTCCGGCGCTGCCGGTCCGTGCCCGGCCGCCCGGCTCCGCCGCACCCGCCGACGCCCTGTGCCAGAGTGGGAGGAGCGTTCGCGACAGCGAGGTGACGCGCATGGCACTGCCAAGCGAAGCGGCCGACCAGCCGTACCGGGACGCGCTGGAGGCACTCCTCGCCGGCTTGACCGCCGTACGGGACGGCGACCTCACGGTCCGGCTGAGGAACGGCTCGGAGGGGCTGCCGGGCGCCGCGGCGGCCGTGTTCAACAGCATGGTCGAGCAGCTCGCCCTGATCACCACCGAGGTCACCAGGGTCTCCCGCGAGGTGGGGGCCGAAGGCCGGCTCGGCGGCCAGGCACGGGCGGTCGGCGCCGACGGTGCGTGGGCCGGTCTGGTCACCTCCGTGAACACCATGGCGGACAACCTCACCGACCAGGTGCGCAACATCGCGCAGGTCACCACCGCGGTCGCCAGGGGTGACCTGTCGCAGCAGATCACCGTGCCCGCCGACGGCGAGATCCTGCAGCTCAAGAACACCGTGAACACGATGGTGGACCAGCTCTCCTCGTTCGCCGGTGAGGTGACGCGGGTCGCCCGCGAGGTCGGCACCGAGGGCATCCTGGGCGGCCAGGCAGACGTCAAGGGCGTCTCCGGCACCTGGCGGGACCTCACCGACTCGGTGAACTTCATGGCGTCCAACCTGACCGGGCAGGTTCGCTCGATCGCGCAGGTCGCCACCGCCGTCGCCGACGGCGACCTCTCGCAGAAGGTCCGGGTGGACGCCCGCGGCGAGATCCTGGAGCTGAAGGAGACCATCAACACGATGGTGGACCAGCTCTCCTCGTTCGCCGGTGAGG
>NZ_JAIZ01000787.1:11411-11830 GCF_000710465.2 Kitasatospora sp. MBT63
GCAGGTCCGCTCGATCGCCCAGGTGGCCACTGCCGTCGCCCGCGGCGACCTGTCCCGGAAGATCACCGTCGAGGCCAAGGGCGAGGTCGCCGCCCTCGCCGACGTGATCAACACGATGGTCGGCACCCTGTCGAGCTTCGCGGACGAGGTGACCCGGGTCGCCCGCGAGGTGGGCACCGAGGGCATCCTGGGCGGCCAGGCCCGGGTGGCCAACGTCGCCGGGACCTGGAAGGACCTCACCGACAACGTCAACTTCATGGCCCACAACCTCACCAGCCAGGTCCGCAACATCGCCCAGGTGACCACCGCCGTCGCGGGCGGCGACCTGACCCGCCGGATCGACGTGGACGCCCGCGGCGAGATCCTGGAACTCAAGACGACCATCAACACCATGGTCGACCAGCTGAGTTCGTTCGCCG
>NZ_JAIZ01000787.1:12014-41994 GCF_000710465.2 Kitasatospora sp. MBT63
GCAGGTCCGCGCCATCGCCGGCGTGACCAGCGCGGTCGCCGAGGGCGACCTGACCCGCTCGATCACCGTGGACGCCTCCGGCGAGGTCGCCGACCTCAAGGACAACATCAACGCGATGGTCGAGTCCCTCCGCCGCACCACCCGGGCCAACCAGGAGCAGGACTGGCTGAAGGGCAACCTCGCCCGGCTCTCCGAGCTGGTCCAGGGCCAGCGCGGCCCGACCGCGGTGGCCGAACTGGTGATGACCGAGCTGCCCCCGCTGGTGGATGCCCAGTACGGCGCGTTCTACCTGGTCCAGCAGGACAGCGAGGGCCCCAGGCTGGTCCGGATCGCCGACTACGGCAGCACCCCGGCGCCGGGCTCGGCGCCCAGCCAGTTCCGGTTCGGCCAGTCACTGGTGGGCCAGGCCGCCCGCGACCGCCGCACGATCCTGGTCAGCTCCGTGCCGCCGGGCTACGCCACCGTCGCCTCCGGGCTCGGCTCCGCCGACCCCACCGAGCTGATCCTGCTGCCGGTGCAGACCGAGGACCAGCTGCTCGCCGTGATCGAACTGGCCGCCGTCACCCCGTTCGCCCTGCTCCACCGCGACCTGCTGGACCGCTTCACCGCCGCGCTCGGCGTCAACGTCAGCTCCCTGCTGGCCAACGCCCGCACCGACGAGCTCCTCCAGGAGTCACGCCGGCTGACCGGGGAGCTGCGCGCCAGGTCCAGTGAACTCCAGTCCCGCCAGGAGGAGTTGCAGGAGTCCAACATCGAACTCGCCGAGAAGGCCGAGCTGCTGGCCGAACGCAACCGCGACATCGAGGCGAAGAACCTGGAGATCGAACAGGGCCGGCGGCAGTTGGAGGCGCGCGCCCAGCAGCTGTCCACCACGTCCCGGTACAAGTCCGAGTTCCTCGCCAACATGAGCCACGAACTGCGCACCCCGCTCAACAGCCTGCTGATCCTCGCCCAGTTGCTGGCCCAGAACCCGGAACACAACCTGACGCCGAAACAGGTGGAGTACGCCGGGATCATCCACTCGGCCGGCTCGGACCTGCTCCAGCTGATCAACGACATGCTCGACCTCTCCAAGGTGGAGGCCGGCAAGATGGAGATCACCCCGGAGGAGTTCCCGCTGCGGCGTCTGCTGGACTACGTGGAGGCCACCTTCCACCCGCTGGTCGCGCAGAAGAGCCTCGAACTCACCGTCGCCACCGCGCCGGACGTACCGGCCGACCTGGTGACGGACGAGGCCCGGCTGCGCCAGGTGCTGCGCAACCTGATCTCCAACGCCGTCAAGTTCACCGAGCACGGCCGGGTGACGCTGACCGTCGAGTGGGCCGAAACCCGGTCCGCCGACGCGTCCTGGCCGGGTCGGGCCGACCCTCCCGCGGCCGGGCGGATGCTGGCCTTCAGGGTCGAGGACACCGGCATCGGAATCGCCGACAAGCACCTGGAGAGCATCTTCGGCGCCTTCCAACAGGCCGACGGCACCACCAGCAGGCGCTACGGCGGCACCGGCCTCGGGCTGTCGATCAGCCGGGAACTGGCCCGGTTGCTCGGCGGCTCCATCCAGGCGCAGAGCCGGCCCGGGGTGGGAAGCCGCTTCACGCTGCTGCTGCCCGTCCAAGGGGCCGAACCACTCGGCGAGGCGGACCGACCGCCGGAGACACGGACCGTCGAGGCCCCCGCCGGCCACCCGGACCTGGCCGGGCGGCTCGCGCTGGTCGCCGACGACGACCGGCGCAACGTGGTCGCGCTCACCGGCGCGCTGGAACAGGCCGGGCTGCGCGTGCTGCACGCCGCCAACGGCCGTACCTGCGTAGAGATGCTGCGCATGCGTGACGACGTGGACCTGGTGCTGATGGACCTGATGATGCCGGAGCTCGACGGCTTCGAAGCCACCGCGCGGATCCGGGAGATGCCCCGGTACGCCACCCTGCCGATCATCGCCCTGACCGCCAAGGCCCTGCCGGACGACCGCGCCAGGAGCCTGGCCGCCGGCGCCGACGACCACATCACCAAACCCGTGGACACCGCGGACCTGCTCGCCCGGATCCGGTACTGGCTGGGGCGGGCGCCGAGGACGGAGGGGGCCGGGCCTCCCGGCGGTGCGGCACGAGGCGGTGGTGGGGCGGAGGCCGGCGGCGATTGAGGGGACCCGCCGGCAGACGTGTGCGGGACGGTGCCCGTGCCGCGGATCACCTGAGCCGCAGGGCGATCAGGCTGCTGTCGTCCTCGGTGTCCCCGTCGGCCCGGGCCAGTAGCCGGTCGGCCAGGTCGCCGGGCGCGGCCGCGGCGAGTTCCTGGGCCGTGCGGCCGAGCAGGTCCAGCGACTGCCGCAGGTCGGTGCGCCGCCGCTCGACCAGACCGTCGGTGTAGAGCACCAGGGTGTCGCCGGTGCGGAGCGTGGCACCGGCCTCCCGGTAGGTGACGTCGGGGATGGCGCCGAGCAGGATGTTGCGGTCGGACTCCAGCAGCTGCGCGCGGCCCTCGCGCAGCAGCAGTGGTGGCAGGTGGCCGGCGCTCGACCAGGTGAGCCGCCGGGCACGGGGTTCGAGGACCGCACACAGCGCGGTGGCGGTCGGACGCCCGGCGAGACCGACGGTCAACTCGTTCAGCCAGTGCAGCAGCCGCGCGGGCGACTCCCCGGTCAGCGCCAGCCCCCGCAGCCCGTTGCGCAGCGCGACCATGCCGGTGGTCGCCTCGATGCCGTGGCCGGCCAGGTCCCCGACCGCGACCATCACCCGGTCGTCGGACAGCGGCAGCACGTCGTACCAGTCACCGCCCACGCGGTACACCGTCGCGGCCGGACGGTAGCGGGCGGCCACCTCCAGGCCCGGCAGGAGCTGCGGCTCGGGCATCTCCGGCACGATCGCCCGCTGCATCAGCAGAGCGAGCCGGTGCCGGGTGTCGGACTGCTCCTGGACGTCGGTGAGCCGGTCGAACGTCGCCGCCAGCGCGGCCTCGGTGTGGAAGTGGGTGCTCACGTCCTGGAAGATCCCGGTGATACCGGTCAGTGTGCCGTGGGTGAGCAGCGGCTCCGCCACGATCTGCACCTGGCGCACCCCGCCCGTCGGCCGCTGGGTGCGGACCACCAGTTTCACGCTCTCCTGACCGCCGGTCAGCCGCCGGATGGCGCCTTCCAGTTCTGCGGTGTCGGCGGGGTCGACGAGCCGGCCCAGCTCGGTCAGCGGCATCGCGGGGGCGTGCGGCGGCAGGCCGAAGCAGGCGTACGCCTGCTCGCTCCAGCGGCTGGTCCCGGTGGTGAGGTCGTCCTCGAAGGCGCCGATCCCGCCGAGCCCGCCGGCCACCCGGAGCACCGAGAAGCTGTGGTCGAGGGTGCCGGAGTGCCACAGCAGCGCCGCCCGCTCCGGATCCACCGGCAGCACCCGGACGTTGACCAGGGCGCCCGGTTCGCCGGGGTGGTGCTCGGCGGGCACCCGGGGTGCGACCTGCGGAACGTGGTTCTCCAGGGCCAGGTCGAGGAGTTCGGCGAGCTGAGCGGAGGCGTGCGCAAGCACCTCGCCCAGCGGCCGGTACTCCTGCCCGGGCGGAGCGGAGCAGGCCTTGCGGGCGGCCCCGTTCATGTGCTCCACCAAGGGCTCGCCGCCGTCGCCGGGCAGGCGCAGCAGCAGTGCGGGGTGGGCCAGCAGGTCCAGCAGTGAGGTCAGCACCGGCCGGGGGAGCTGAGCGGTCACCCGGAACTGGGCGCGCCGCTCCCGCGCGGCCAGCACCTGGGCCGCGACCTCGACCAAGGCGCCGACCTGCCGGCGCAGATCCTCGTCCAGCGGGCTCGGCTCCGGCCAGCAGACCACGGCGGCGCCCACCGGCTGCCCCTGTTCCGCACGCAGCGGCAGTACGGCGCGGGCGGCGCGGCGCGACGGGCCGGGCAGCCGTCCCGACGGCCCTGGACCGCTGGGCAGCCACAGTTCGGTACCGGAGGCGAACGCGCGCCGCAGCGGGCCGTCCCACAGCGGCGACACCCGCTGCCAGTGTGCCCGCTCCAGCCGGCTGTGCCCGGCACCGCCCACCAGGTCCAGGACGTCCGCGGCGGCGCGCCGCCAGAGCAGGACCCCGCAGGCGCCGAGCGGCCCGAGACCGTTGCGCAGCAGCGCAGCGGCGATCTCGTCCAGATCCTCGGGGGCTTCGGGTGCAGCGGCGCCGGTCGGAGGCGGGCGCGCGGGGTCCGCCGCCGGACCGTCCGCGCCGTCCAGCAGGCTCGCGGCCAGGTCCTCGGAGCGCTGCCCGAGCGCACCGGCCACGGCCGTCAGCTGGTCCGCGGCCTCCGGCGCCCCCAGCCCGAGCTGGTCCATCAGCAGGCCGGTGGCGAGGCCGATCCGGCGCTGCTCGTTCAGCCGGTCCGCGGTCCGCTCATCGGTCTGCTCGCCCGCCCGCTCACGGCGGGCACGCGGATCATGCGGGTCGGGCCGGGCGTCCGGGTCGACCGCGTCCGCTCCCGCTGCTGTGGCAGCTGTGGCCACCGAGTTCGCCGCGGCCTGCGCGCTGCTCCGGTCGGCGTTCTCCGGTTCACTCGTCATCGCACTTCCGACCTCCGGACACCGCGGACCGGGGCGAGAGGTGGCCCCGTGCCCTGCTACGAGCCTCGTCCACGCCACCGGTCGGTGCAACGGCGCGCCGTCCGGCCGCCCACGGCCACTGCGTGACGTCTCCTCCCGTAGTGGCACTGATCTCCGTTCGATGCTCCCGGTGGCTCCCCGTCGCATCGGGGGTGTCAAGGGGCGGGGAGGACCGCCCAGACCGTCTTGCCGCCCGGGGCGGGCGTCACCCCCCAACTGGCGGCCAGCCGGTCGACGATGTGCATTCCGTGCCCGTGCGGCTGCGTGGGCCGGTAGGCGCGCACCACGGGCCGGCGGGTGCCGGTGTCGGTGACCGCGACCGTGAGCTTCCCGCGCTCGCGGTCGAGGCGGATGTCCAGGCCGGTCGGACCCGGCGTGTGCCGGTAGGCGTTGGAGAGCAGCTCACTGACCACGAGCAGGATGTCCTGGGCCCGTTCCTCGGGTACTCCCGGCTCCCCGGCCGCTCCGGGCGCTTCGAACGTGACGACGACGCCGGTGTCCTCGAGGGCGTGGCGCGCCAGCTCGATTCCGCGGTGCAGTCCGTTCCCGCTCCCGTCCGCCGGGGTCAGTGGAAGACTCCAGTGCCGGGCCGTGTCATCCACGATCCCACCTTCCGTGCCGCGTGGCCGCAGATCCGGCGGTTCGCCGCGGCTCTTCTTCTCCTCCCTGGCGTCTTGCCGTCCTCACCCGGCCCTAACGTGTTCCGGACGACGTCCTTGCGCCGGGGATCTCGCGGCGGCTCCCCTCATCGGCTCGCGGTGCCGGGCCGGCATGGTGCATCAAGGGGGGGCGGCGGGTCGGCCTGACGCCGGGCGCCCGGATCACCAGGCGAAGATCCGGGCGATCAGGAACGTGAGCACGCACAGAACCATCAAGCCGATCACCAGCAGCGGCCAGGCACCCCATGCCCGGCGGAGTTCCGGGGGCTCAGGTACCGAGATCCCGGCGGCCGTGCCGGCCTCGGTGGGCGGTGTCTCGCTGGGCGGCACATCCGGCGGCACGTCCGGGGGCCGTACCGGCGGAGCCGCCGGGAACGCCGACCGCGCCTACACGGCGGCAGGCCGGACCCCCTCGTGCTCCAGCACATCCAGGGTCGCGGGCAGGTCCAGTTCGGCCGGGGGCGCACCCGGACCCGACGCCCGGGCGAACCGGAACGCCCCGTCATGGGAGAAGACCGCCTCCACGGACCACTGCGGCCGGCTCAGCAGCAGCCGTTCGGCCGCTCCCGATCCGCCCCCGGCCCGATCCACCTGCCAGCCGGTCCGTCCGGCCCACGCGTACAGGTCCGCCTGGTCCTCGCTCAACGGGAGTTCGGTCCGGTACCTGCTCATCACGCGCCCTCCTGCCCGCGCCCTGCGGGCTCGCCGATGTTCCGCCGCGGCCGACGGTGCGCGACCGGCGGCGCGCCGCTCACGTCCATGAGACCGTCGTCTGGCCGACCACCCTCGGCGAGCAACTGCGTCAGCTCCGAGTCCAGCGGCGCACGGAAGTCCCGGTACCAGTCGCTGACAGCACGGAAGTACCAGGGCCGGTCCAGGCAGACGAGCTGGTCGACGAGCGCCCAGAGCAGAGCGACCGCACGCGGTGAGCACACCGGCGCGGCAAGCACGATGGCGGCGGGACGACTGAGGCGCAGACGGCGGATGACGGTGCGCACCGCCTCGCCTTCGGTCAGCCCGTCGTCCACCACGACGACGGTCCGGCCGGTGACCCGGGGCACGACCGCGGGGACCTGCCGTAGTCGCCCGGCTCCGCTCCGGCCTGCTGCGCCCGGACCGGAGCCGGTGCCGCCCGAGGCGGTGAGCGTGTAGAGAGGCGGGTCAGCGCGTTGCAGTGCGCCGGCCGATCCGTCGCGCCAGGCCCGCGTACCGGCAGAGGGCATCAGCACGTCGAGCGGAGCGCCGAGTCTGCGCGCGACCTGGTGCGCCACCGGTACTCCGCCGCGCGACAGGGCGTACACCGCCGGACGGGGCCGGGCCCGGTCGAGGCGACGGTCCACCGCGCGTGCGAGCTCCATGGCCGCCTCGGCTCGATTTTCGAATCTCACTGGTATCACTTCCCGGGTGTCCCCCGGCCGCTGGTTCCACCGCGCGTCTACCCCACTCCGCCGGGCCAATCCCCGCGGCTCCGCCGGGAACGGCCCGGCTCGGTCGGTGAACGCCGCCGGACCCGGTCACCCCGTCCCGGGCCCCGAGCGCCGGCCCTCCGGGCGCCGGCAGGTGGCCGGAGAGCACGGCGTACCGGGTCCCTGCCGCGGGGGAGTGCCGGAGTGGACCGCTCCGCCGACCGCGCGATGGGCAGGTGTCGTCACCCGGCGACGTCGGGACCGTGCGGGCCCGTCGTCGAGGCGCCGTGGGCATCGCCGCCGTCCTGGTCGGGACCGGCCGCGGTCGTGGGGTCGGTGAGAATCGCGAGGAGGGTGCCGACGAGCATCCCGTCCTCGGCCGGATGGCGGAGGTGGGTGTCGGGCGCGACGCGGTAGTGGTTGCGGCGCCCGGTGCGGGTGTGGGTGAGGTACCCCTCGCGTTCCAGGTCGCCGACGATCGCCTGCACCGTGCGCTCGGTGAGCCGGCACATCGCGGCCACGTCCCGCAGCCGGACGCCGGGATCACGGGCCACGGCGGCCAGAACCCGGGCGTGATTGGTGAGGAACGTCCAACTCGCCCTAGCTGCATGCTCAGGGTGCGCCATACGTCCACTGTAGGAGCCGGGTATCCGGTTTCACCACGGACGAATCCGCTTTCAGGTAAGGGTTGACGGGTGAATGCGGACGGACCACGCTGAAAGCGAGGCCTCCCACTCGCCAAGTGAAGGGAGGGACGCCATGTCCGCCGACCCGAACGCCGCCCGGCCCACGGACGGCGCGCCCGTCCCCGGCGGACCGGACCGGCGGCCTGCGCCCCCGGCCGCAGGCTCCGTCGACACCGTCACCTGCGAGATCACCCCCGGCCCTGACCGCACCAGCGCCGTCGTCCGAGGCGTGATGCAGCTCGACACCGCCGACCGACTCGAGGAGGCCCTCGACACGGCCCTTCGCTCCACCGGGACCGGGATGGACGTCGACCTGTCCGCCGTCACCTTCTGCGACAGTACCGGCCTCAACGTCCTGCTCCGCCTACGCCTGGCCGCCGCCGCGGAGGGCCGCAGCCTCGCGGTCACCTCGGCGAGCCCCCAGGTACGCCGCCTGTTCGAGATCACCGGCACCACGAGCCTGTTCTCCCCGGATCCGGGCAGTCCGACGCCGAACGGTACCGGCGCGCCCTGACCCGCCCTCGACACTGCAGCCTGCTCCGGCTGACGCCGCCGGTTCGGAACGCGCTCCGTGACGGCCCTGACGGTTGTCGACGCGGGCGTGAGAATCCGGGGCGGCCGGGTAGGCGCGGCAGCAGGACCGGCCACAGCAACGCGATCGGAGGCAGCAGATGATCCAGCTCGCCGACATACGGGAGTGGCGCGAACACGATGTCGTCGACCAGGACGGCAAGAAGATCGGCGCCCTTGAGTCCATCTACGTGGACACCGCCACCGACGCCCCGGCCTTCGCCACCGTCGTCGTCGGCATGCCCACCCGTCACCGGCTCGTGTTCGTCCCCCTCGACGACGCCCGGGCCGGCCCCGGCTACGTCCGGGTGGCTTTTCCCAAGGCGTCGGTCAAGGGCGCCCCGTCGATCGACATCGACGGCGTCCTGCCGGCCGAGGACGAACCTGCGATCTTCGCCCACTACCAGCTTTCGTACGCCCCGGGCGCAGGCGGCGAACGCCGCCTGGCCCGCCGCTGAGGAGAGGGGTGACCCGTTCATGGCGTGGATCCTGCTGCTGCTCCTGGTGGCCGTCGTCCTCGGCCTGATCGGCGCCGTCGCCAAGGGCCTGATCTATCTGCTGGTCATCGGCATCGTCGTCTTCGTGGCGGCGCTCGCGCTGTCTGCGTTCCGCTTCCGCCGAACCGGCCGGCGCCCGACCCGCTGACCGCGCGGCACTTCGCGGGTACTCCACGGGCTCGGTGGTCCCGCGCTCGTTCCTGGCGTTTCGCCCGGCGAAGCCCGGGGAGATGTCAGGGCCCGACGAGATCAGGAGGTCCGTCATGGACGACATCCCCCAGGGCGGTGCGGGCGGAGTACCCGGACACCAGAACGAACACAACAGCGACCGGAGCCAGCGGGTCCCCACCGTCCGCGCGGGCACACCGGTCGCCGAACAGCGGGACGACAAGAACGAGAAGGGCGGCGGCGACCAGGCTCCGGCAGGTGGGCGCGACCAGCGGGACCGCGACGAACCCCCACGCTGACGAGGCGCCCGGCCGCGCGCCCGACCACCGTCGACCCGCAGGCCCCGGTCCGCGCGGACAGCGGCACGGCTGGGCTCCGGCGATGGTCCGAGCCACCGCCTTGGGCCAGGGTGAGCGCCCGGTGAGCGCCCCGGCCCGGCCCGGGGCGGGACGGGACGCGTCCGCGAGTCGGCGACGCTGCTGCGGGTAGGCGCCGAACAGCCGATCCCGACCGAGCAGCAGGAGGTTCCGCCGTGGGCATCACCACCGAAGGCCACGAACCGGACCTGCCCCCGCCCCGGGGGCCGCTCACCGGGTACCTCACCGGGCTGCTGGCCCACCCGCCGGGAGCGTCCACGGCCGGCCCGTACGACGGCGACGGCGACGGCGACGACCCCTGGGGCGACGACCACCAGTTGGCGCTCTACGTTTGCTACGAACTCCGCTACCGCGGGTTCGCCCGCGTCGATCCGGAGTGGGAGTGGGAACCTCGGCTGCTCGCCCTCCAACGGCGCCTGGAGGACGGCTTCCTCGCCGCACTGCGGGCGGCGGCCGGGCCGGTCGCGCCGCTCGCCGAGCAACTGACCGAACTGCTGGTGGAGCCGCTGCACGGCACCGGCCCGTCGCACTTCCTGCTGGACGAGGGCGAGCGGTGGCAGGCCCGCGAGTACCTGGTGCACCGCTCCGTGTACCACCTCAAGGAGGCGGACCCGCAGGCCTGGGTGATTCCCCGCTTGCACGGCGCGGCCCAGGCGGCCCTGGTCGCGGTGGAGCACGACGAGTACGGCGGCGGGCGCGGGGATCGTGCCCACTCCCGCCTGTTCGCCGAGATGATGGTGGACTTCGGCCTCGACGCCCGTTACGGGAGCCAGCTCGACGCGGTGCCCGCGCCGGGCCTCGCGATCGTCAACATGATGACGCTGTTCGGCCTACGCCGGAGCCTGCGCGGCGCCTCGGTCGGGCAGTTCGCCGCGGTGGAGGTGACCTCGTCACCGGGGGCCGCGCGGCTGGCGAAGGCCTTCGAACGGTTGGGTGCGGGGCCGGCCGGAACACGCTTCTACCGGGAGCACGTGGAGGCGGACGCCGTGCACGAGCAACTCGTGCGGCGCGGCGTGATCGCGGCGCTGCTCGAGGACGAACCGGACCTGGAGGCCGACATCGCCTTCGGGGTGGCCGCCACCACCCTGGTGGAGGAACGGCTGGCGGCCCACCTGCTGGCCGCCTGGCGCGACGGCAGGTCCTCGCTGCGGGCCCCGCCCGCGAACGCGCCGGGCGTTCGGGCCGGCTGAGCCGGCCCGCCCGGACATCCCCGGACATCCCCGGCGGGCCCCGGCGGGCCCGCGGGTTGCTCCTACCGGCTGCCGTCCCGGCCGTCCGCATCGCGGTCCGGGCGGCCGTGGCGACGGTGACTGGTGTCGCAGAAGGGATACAGCTTGCTGCGCCGGCACAGGCAGAGGGCGACCACCGGCCGCTCGCTCCGGCGGATGGATCCGTCCGGCAGGACGAACTCGACCGGGCCCTCCACCAGAGCCGGGCCGGGCCCGTCGGGAAGGACGACCCGGGTGTCCTCACCTCGGCCTGACACCGCGGACCACCACCAGTTCCTCCTCGCGCTCACCTGCCGCGATCAGGCCCCGCTCCTCGAACCAGCCGGCCCGGGCGGACATGACCGGGCCGAACGGCTGGCACCGGCGGGCCGTCACCTGGACGTCCAGACCCGCCCGCTCCAGCGCCACACAGGTGGCCTCGACCCCGCAGAGCGAGGACTGAACGAGCAGGAGCACACCGCCCCGCGCGAGCAGCCCGGGCACCTCGCGGCAGATCCGGTCCAGCACGGCCCGGCCGTCCGGCCCGGCATCCCAGGCCCGGCCGGGGCCATGGGTGGGCGGATCGACCGCGGCCGCGGGGACGTACGGCGGATTGGAGACCACCAGGGCGAACTTCCGCCCCCGGACCGGCGTCAGCAGATCCCCGTGCCTCACCCGGATGGCCCGTCGGTTCAGGACGCCGTTCAGCCACGCCGCCGCCAGCGCGCGCCACGAGACGTCGACTGCCGTCACCCGCGCGCCCGTACCGGCCGCGGCCAGGGCCACCGCTCCCGTCCCCGTGCCCACGTCGAGCACCTCGTCGCCGGGCCCGAGGGACTCCTGGACCAGCCGGGAGATCAGCAGCTCGGTGTCCTCCTGTGCCCGGTACACGCCCGGGGGTCGCATCAGTCGCATACACCGCGCCTGCCCCACTCGCCCCATTCGACACGGCAGAGGGGTCACAGAGGGTGGTCCATGACCGCGGTTGCTTGCGAGGACCGCTTGGCCACCCGGCCTCAGGAGGCCGGGACGGCCCCCGTGATCAGCCGGACCAGGCCGGTGGCGCCGGCGGCCGCGAGCGCCGCGCGCTGCCGGTCGGCGCCCTGGCCCTCCCGTAGCAGGCGGTGCGCCAGCGAGGTGACCTGCCGTTCGTCGCCCGCCTCCCGCAGCGCGGCCAGCGTGTACTTGAGCAGGGCGGCGACGACGTCGCCCGCCTTGGCCTGGCGCCCGGTGAGGGGGTCGTGCAACTCGTTCGTCAGACCGTAGCGCGCGGCGTGCCAGACTGCGCCCGCCATGAACTCCGTGGGCGGGACGGGGGCCGGCGCACCGGCCCGTTCACCGGCCATCGCGGTGGCGACCAGTGCCCGGATCAGGCCCGCCAGCATGACGGCCTCCTCGGGACGCAGCTGCACGTCCGTGGCCCGGACCTCGACGGTCGGGAAGCGTTCGGAGAGCCGCGCGTGCCAGTACAGCTGCCCGCGGTCGCGGATGATGCCGTGGTCGACCAAGGCACCGACCCGCCGCTCGTAGTCGTCGGCGTCCTCGAACGGCGGCGGTGTGCCGCTCACCGGCCACCGGCCGAAGACCACGGTGCGCCAGCTGGCGAAGTCGGTGTCCGTACCGTCCCACATCGGGGAGTTGCCGCCGAGCGCCACGAGGACGGGAATCCACGGGCGCAGCCGGTTCAGGACCGCCACGCCCGTCGCCCGGTCCGGCACGCCGACGTGCACGTGCATGCCGCAGATGAGCTGCTCGGCGGCCAGCTGCGCGGCGTCCGCCTTCATGGAACGGTAGCGCGGCGAGGCACTGACCGCCGGTACCCCGAGCGGGGCGAACGGCGCCGACCCCGAGGCCGCGAGCCGGCAGTCGAGTTCGTCCGCGGCTTCGGCCAGCGAGTGCCGCAGCCGCAGGAGGTGACCGCCCACCTCGTCCAGCGTGCGGCAGACGGGTGTGTTCACCTCCAGCTGGCACTGGAGGAGTCCGGACTGCACCTCGGCGGACGCGAGAGCGGGCCGCAGGCCCGCCGCCGTACGCACCTGTTCGGCGCGCGGGACCGTCCGCCCGGTGGCGGGGTGGACCAGGAAGAACTCCTCCTCGACCCCAACGGTGAGTGTGTCCATGGAACGGTCGGCCTCCTCGGTCACAGCCTTCGGGCGGATGGAGCCACCGCCGCCGGGACGAGGTGCCCCCTCGCCGACCGGACACAGCGGCGTGGCCGCACCCGGAAACGGAGGCCATGCCAGGCGTCTGTCCGGATCGGACGGACCGAACCGTACGGGGGACCGCCGGGTCGGCAGCGGTCTGCGACGGGTGCGACCGGCATGCCCTTCGGGTGGATCGCGCCCGGCCGGGTAGACGCCGTCCGAGAGGGGCCGACCGGCCCGACCGGGCCGGAGGGGGCGAATCCCAGGTGGTGATGATGATGCGTAAGGTTCTCGTCCGGCGGCCGCAGGCTCCCGCGCCGCGCCCCCCGCTGGATCTTCGGACGCCCTCCGGACGCCCTCTCCCGTACTGACCGCTCCCGTCCTGACCGCACACGACCACGCGCCGCCCGGCGAGCCCCGGGCGGCGCAGTCCTTCGCGAGCGGCGCACCGCCCCACCGTGCACCCGCGTAGCCTGTCCAACCGGGCGGGCGCGGTACGGGAGGGTGGGGCCATGGAGACCTTGGAGTTCCGCAGCGGGAGCCTGGACGCGACGGAGGCGTTCCTGTCGGCGGCGTACACCCCGATGCGGATCGGCGGACCGGTGAGCGACACCCGGGTCCGGATCCGCCGGCGCGCGGCGGGATCGCTGAGCGTGGACCGGCTCTCCATCGGCTACGACATGGGGTACGACGCCGGCAGCCTCGGGAAGGTCTGCCTGATCAGCATGCACGCCGGCACCCTGGTGGACCGGACCGGCGGGCGCGAGACCGTGTTCGGCCCGGGGGAGACCTTCCTGCTGGCCCAGCCCGACCGCCCCTACCAGGGCGAGGTCCGGGCGGCGCGCTACACCATCGCGATGTTCGACCCCGCCCTGCTGGACCGGATGGCCGCGATCGGCGGAACGGCTGGACCCGGGCCGGTCAGGCTGACCGGCGCCCGTCCCGCCACCGCCGCCGGCAACCGCACCCTCACCGCCGCCGTCGGCTACCTGCGGGACGCAGTGCTCGGCGATCCGGACCACCGTCCGGGCGAACTGCTCCTCGCCACCGCGGCCCAGCACCTGGCAGCCGCCGTCCTGGCCGCGCTCCCGCACACCGCCCGGACGGCCCCCGCGCGGGTCGACACCCGCGACGCCGGGAGCGACACGCTACGGCGGGCGGTCGCGTACATCGAGGAGAACGCCAACCGCGACCTCACACTCGCCGACATCGCGGACGCCGCCCGGGTGACCCCGAGGGCCGTGCAGTACGCGTTCCGCCGCCTGGCCGGACTCACCCCCACCCAGTACCTGCGCCGGGTCCGTCTGGAACGGGCGCATGCCGACCTCCGTGCGGCGGACCCGTACGGTGGTGCCACCGTCACCGGGATCGCGATGCGCTGGGGATTCGCTCACCCGGGCCGCTTCGCCGACGCCTACCGACGCGCATACGGCCAGGCGCCCTCACTCACCCTCAAGGGGGGCTCCGCGGACCACCGCTGACCGCTGCGGGAAATCGCCTGTCCCGGTCAGGACGGCGCGCACCCGACAGCCGGTACCACCTCCAGGACCGTGTCGACCTCCGTCACACGCAACAACCGGACCAACTGGGCCTGCGGGGCGGCGAGCCGGAAGGTGGCCCCGCAGCGGACGGCCAGCTGGCGGGCCCGGAGGAACTCGTTGAGCCCGGCCGAGGCACAGAAGTCCAGTCGCCGGCAGTCGACCACCAGGGCCTCCGGCGCACGGGAAGAGCCGAGTTCCTCGTCCAGCGCAGCCCGTAACACGCCGGCCGTGTCCATGTCGGCGGCCCCGTCCAGCCGCACGATCCGGACCCCGTGGTCGCCTTGGTGGCAGGTGATGCGAAGGCCGTCCTCCAACGCTGCTCCTTCCCATCGACGCGGCCGGACGGCCGCCTCTGCGCCACCCTTCCCGGCCGCAGGCTGTCGCGCAGCACCCGGAACGAAACGCTGCTGCCCGGCCGCCGGCCGAAAAACGAAACACGGATGGCCGCGGCGAGCCCGACGCCCGCGTGCAGGCCCGCGGAACTCGAACGGCCCACCGGGCGCCCCGGCAGGACTGGAACCGGGCGCCGCGGGGGACGGGTTGCCGATCGGATCCTGATGAGACGGAAGGTTCGACTTCGGTGACCGAGGACGACAGCGCCGGGCGGCACACCCGGCCGGCCCGGACGGACGACGCCACGGTGAGAGCGCTGGGGCTGCTCTCCGAGGCATTGGAGACGACCGTACGGGCGCGGGGCCGGCTGTACGACTTCCACCAGCTGACCGGCACCGCGGACCGGACGGTCGGCGAGGCCGTCCGGGCACTGCGGGAGGCCGGGCACGGCGACCAGGCCGATCTGGTGGCACGTGACGTCCAAGGCGCCGACGTGCTCCCGGGCATGTGGACCTTCCAGATCGTCGAGGCCTACGACGACGGCTACCACCGCCGCTTCGTCGAGGTCGAACGGATCGTGCGGGAGGCCTTGGCGGGCGGCCGGAACCACATCGCCGAGGCCGAGATGAAGCAGCGCCGCGAGACGCACTGATCGCAGCCGTCCTGGTCCGGATCATCCTCGGCATCGCAGTGTGCTGCGCGCCGCCATCGTTGCCCGGACCTGACCGCCGGGCCACGGCTCACAGGCGTTCCTCCATGCCGACCGCCGCCTTCAGGTCCTCGTGCGCCTGCCCGCGCTTGCCGTCCTGCTGCTCCAGCATCGCGCGGGCGATCGCGTCCAGCTTGCGTCGGATGGCGTGCTCGGTCCTCCGCTCGGAGTGCAGTGCGAACAGCGGCGAGCTGGTGAAGTTCGACGCCAGCTCGGCGAAGCGCTCGAACCGCCCCCGTCGCCCGTCCTGACGTTTCTGCGCGGGATGCTGGAACGCCATGCCGTCACGCCCTCTCCGTCCACGACCGCGCCGACGGCGCACTTCCACTGTCCGGCAGCGAACCTCCCCGATCGTGGAGGCGTACGCGACGAGTCCGTGCGGCGCGCAGTGATCGGCACCCGAGGCGTCGCGCAGCGGTGTCTGCTTCCGGCCGGCGCGGGCACCGCGGTGCCGGGACCGGCACGGCCGGCCAACATGCCTGACGTCCGGTGAAGCTGCCGCGCACCCCCTGCGGGGCTTCTTGCACGGGGTGCCGTTGCAGTGGCGCGGGCGGCTCGGACATCCGGCCGCGCTGCCGCCGCCCGGGTCCGCCTCTTCGGTCCGGCTCTCGGGGGTGAGAGTGGCCCGGCCGGGTAGGCGCACGGTGCCATCCCGCCCAGAAGGAGAGGTCGCCATGCCGGCCGGTTCTAGCAAGAAGAGAGAACGCCAGTACGAGCACATCAAGGACAGCGCCCTGGACCGGGGCGAGAGCGAGAAGCGGGCGGAGGAGATCGCCGCGCGGACCGTGAACAAGGAACGTGCCCGGCACGGCGAGTCGAGGACCGCCAGCCGCTCCTCCATCCACGACATGTCGTCCTCGCGGCGCGGCGGCCTGCGGTCGCACTCCGGCTCCCAGGGCCCGACGAAGGAACAGCTGTACAACGAGGCGAAGCAGCGCAACATCCACGGCCGCTCCACGATGACCAAGAAGCAGCTCGCCGACGCCCTCGGCCACTGAACGGTCCTGGTGCGCGCGGGCGGATCCCGACGGGTTTCGGCAGCCGACGCAACCGCCGGGCCCGCCCCGCTGCTGCGCGGGCCACCTCACCGCATCGGCCGGATGCGCCGCGGAGCACCGGGCAGACGCAACCGCACCCCCGGATCGCCCGCATGCGAGGAGGCTGACCGGTGAGCCCCGAGGAACTGACGAAACGCCTGCTGCACGCCTACGGCCGGACCTACGCGGACGAGGCCGGAATCACCCTCCGCGACAAGCCCGCGCCTCTGTACCAGCTGCTGGTCCTCTCCGCACTCTGCTCGATCCGCATCAGGGCGCAGACCGCCACCGCCGCCGCCCGCGAGCTCCGCGCGGCCGGACTGCGGACACCGCGCGCCATGGCCGACTCCGGCTGGCAGCAACGGGTCGACGCACTGGGACGCGCCCACTACGTCCGGTACGACGAGAGCACCGCGACCGCCCTCGGAGACGGTGCCCTCCTGGTCCTCGACCGCTGGCGAGGTGACCTCAGACGGCTCCGGGAAGAGGCCGGCGGACGACCGCCGGCCATCCGCGAACTCCTCCAGGAGGTACCGAGAATCGGCCCGGTGGGAGCGGAGATCTACTGCCGCGAGGCCCAGGTGGCGTGGCCGGAGCTGCGCCCGGCCTTCGACGCCCGCACCCGGGAGACCGCAGCCGGCCTGGGGCTGCCGCACACCGCGGCCGGCTTGGGCACACTGGCCCCGGATACCGACACCGCACGGCTGGCCGCCGCCCTGGTCCGGATCCGTCTGGCCGGCGGGGACGCGGTCGAGCGGCTGAGGGACGCCTGAGCCCGGCCAGTGTCAGGCTTCCGTAGCGCTGGCAGGAGGACTTCTCGGCCCGGTCCGCGGCGCGCATTCGCAGAGCAGGCCGAGGGCTCGGCCGAGCCGTGCTCCGTCTTCCGGGGGATGCTGTCCCGCAGTGGAGAGTGGCGCAGACGAAAGCGGGGAGAAGCACAGAGCCGGTGTCGCCGCCGACCGAGCCGTCCGCCGGACGGTCAACGTGTCGAGCAGCGGTCCGGCCTCCTGCCGAGCGGCGGCGCGCCCCCTGGAAGGTCTCCGCATGTCTGCTCCTGGCACGTCCGATCCGCTCACCGCGCTGTCCGCCGCGGGAGAGTCGATCCGGCTCGACGTTCGAGGACAGCCGGACCGGGCTCTGTACGGCCGTGGACCACGCGAAGCGGGGGACCGAACCCAGCTGCCCCGACCGTCCCGGGCCGGCCGGAGCCCAGCACCGAGTACCTGGACACCTCACTGGAGCGGAACGAATGCCGCGCCACGGACGGCAGCAGAGCGGGGACCGCGCCGCGGTCATCCGTGGCGTGCGCGCATCGACCCGGACGAAGGAGCAACGACATGGCGAGTGAGCACTCCGGCGGCACGGCGCGGCGCGACGAGTCCCTGGCGGATCCGGTAGCGGGGCGGGCCGGGTGGGACGAGGTGGACGTGCGGGCAGTGGACACCGTGCGGCTGCTGGCGGCCGACGCGGTCCAGAAGGTCGGCAACGGCCATCCGGGAACGGCGATGAGCCTGGCGCCCCTGGCCTACCTGCTGTTCCAGAACGTCATGCGCTACGACCCGAACGACGACCAGTGGCTGGGACGGGACCGGTTCGTGCTCTCCTGCGGCCACTCCAGCCTCACGCTCTACATCCAGCTGTACCTGGCCGGCTTCGGCCTGGAGCTGTCGGACCTCCAGGCGTACCGGACCTGGGACTCGGCCACCCCGGGGCACCCGGAGCACCGGCACACCCGCGGCGTCGAGATCACTACCGGCCCGCTCGGCCAAGGCCTGGCCGGCGCGGTGGGCATGGCCATGGCGGCCCGCCGCGAACGCGGGCTCCTCGACCCCGATGCCGAGCCGGGCACCAGCCCCTTCGACCACCACGTCTACGTCATCGCCTCCGACGGCGACCTGATGGAGGGCGTCTCCAGCGAGGCCGCCTCCCTGGCCGGACACCAGCGACTCGGCGACCTCACCGTGTTCTACGACTCCAACCACATCTCCATCGAGGACGACACCGACGTCTCCTTCAGCGAAGACGTCCCGGCCCGCTTCGCCGCCTACGGCTGGCACGTACAGACCATCGACTGGACCCGCACCGCCCGCTATGTCGAAGACATCGACGCGCTGCTGGCAGCCACCCGAGCCGCCCGCGACGAGACGGACCGGCCATCGTTGATCATGCTGCGCACCGTGATCGGCTGGCCCGCCCCGACCAAGCAGAACAGCGGCAAGGCCCACGGCTCCGCACTGGGCGAGGACGAGATCGCCGCAACCAAGACCCTGCTCGGCTTCGACCCCGGGCAGCACTTCACCGTCGAGGACGCGGTCCTGGCCCGCACCCGGAAAGCGGCCGACCGCGGCCGCCAGGCGCACGCCGCGTGGGACCAGAAGTTCACGGCCTGGCGCACGGCGAACCCCGAGCGCGCCGCACTGCTCGACCGCTTGCAGGAGCAGCGGCTGCCCGACGGCTGGCGCACGGCACTACCGGTCTTCCCCGCCGACGCCACGGGAATGGCCACCCGCGCCGCCTCCGGCAAGATCCTCACCGCGCTGGCCCCGATCCTGCCGGAGCTGTGGGGCGGCTCCGCCGACCTGGCCGGCAGCAACAACACCACCATGGACGGCGAGCCCTCCTTCATCCCCACCGACCGCCAGACCAAGAACTGGAAAGGCAGCCCCTACGGGCGCACCCTGCACTTCGGCATCCGCGAACACGCCATGGGCGCCATCCTCAACGGCATCGCCCTGCAGAGCCTCACCCGCCCCTACGGCGGCACCTTCCTGACCTTCTCCGACTACATGCGCCCCGCCGTGCGCCTGGCCGCGCTGATGCAGCTGCCGGCCACCTACGTGTGGACCCACGACTCCATCGGCCTGGGCGAGGACGGACCCACCCACCAGCCCGTCGAACACCTCGCCGCGCTGCGGGCCATCCCCGGCCTCGACGTCGTGCGGCCCGCTGATGCCAACGAGACCACCGCGTGCTGGCGCACCATTCTCGAACACCGCGACCGCCCCGCCGGGCTCATCCTCAGCCGCCAGAACCTGCCTGTCCTGGACCGCGACCACGGGGAGTACGCTCCCGCGCACGAAGCGGCCCGGGGCGGATACGTCCTGGCCGAGGAGCCGCACGGCGCGACACCGGACGTCATCCTCATCGCGACCGGCTCCGAGGTCCACCTCGCCCTGGACGCCCGTACCCTGCTGGCGGCCGACGGACTCGCCGTACGGGTGGTGTCGATGCCGTGCCGGGAGTGGTTCGCCGCCCAGCCCCAGGACTACCAGGACCAGGTCCTGCCGCCACAGGTGCGGGCCCGGGTCAGCGTCGAAGCCGCCGTCGGACAGGGCTGGCGCGAGGTGGTCGGCGACGCGGGACGGATCGTCAGCCTGGAGCACTACGGCGCCTCCGCCGACTATCAGAGCCTCTACACCGAGTTCGGTATCACCCCCCAGGCGATCGGCGTAGCCGCCCGCGACAGCATCCACGACACCCGGCAGACACCACGCCCCGGCGGCCACCGGCCCACCTCCACCCCCACCCGCGGCGGCGCCGGCGACCGCTCCTGACCAACGGCCCGGCCCCGGCCTGTCGCCGCCCCGGCTTCGGCCCGACGCCGGATCCCATCAGCTCGACGGGGCAGGCGCAGGGCGCGGCCGCGGTGGCTACGACCTGCACTGACGAGCCGCCGCCCGGTCTTTGGCGCCGGCGGCGGCGTCTCAGCGCCTGGCGCTCCGGGCCTTCGGCCGGTCGGCATCCAGGTCGTCCTCGGCCTCGTCCTCGTCGTCCTCGTACCCGTCCTCCTCGCCGTACTCCTCGTCCTCCGCGTACGGGCCATCGGCCTCGTCGCCCTCGTCCTGGTAGTCGTCCTCGGCCTCGTCGTCGTAGCCCTCGTCCGCTTCCTGGTCCTGCGGTCGGTCGGCCTCCTCGTCCTCCTCGTCCTCGTACTCCTCGGTGTCCTCCGCGTCCTGGTCGGCCGCCTCTTCCTCCTCCATGGCCTCCTCGTGGGTACGGACCACCTCGCCGTCGCGGATCTCGCCGCGCCAGCCGTCGACCTCCTCGTCGCCGAAGGTGACGTAGCGCTGGAAGTTCTTGAAGTCCAGCCGCAGGCGGCGACCCTGGGCACGCCACAGGTTGCCGGTCTTCTCGAAGAACCCCGAGGGGAAGTACTCGACGACCAGGACCAACCGGGTCAGCGTCGGCGTCAGCTCGTGGAAACTGACGGCGCCGTGCGTGGTGCCCTTGGCGCCCTCCGAGCTCCAGACGATCCGCTCGTCCGGCACCTGCTCCTGGACCGTGGCCTTCCAACTCCTGGTGGAGGGACCCACCTTGACCTTCCAGTCACTGCTGACGTCGTCGCCCTTGCTGACGCTGCGCACGCCCTTGGTGAACCCGCTGAACTGCTCGTACTGAGTCCAGCGGTCGTATGCCAGGCGCAGCGGAACTCCCACGTCGAGCACCTCGACGATGTTCATCACCTTGGTGCTGCCCGACTTCTTGCCGCCCTTCCCGCCCTTGCCGAAGGCCTCCTTGACCTTGCCGACCACGTTGTCCTTGAGGCTCTTGGCCTTCTCCCCGATCAGGGCCTTCACCGGGGACTCGCCTTGCAGGACGCGGGCGCCGACCTTCGGGAGGGTGCCGCCGTTGGCTGCGACGTCGCTGAGCTGGCCGGTGACCTCGGTGAGCTTGTCGCCGGCCTTCTCCGCGAGGTGCTCGGCCTGCGCGCCCAGGAAGTTCACGAACTCCTCGCGGAGCCTGTCCAGGCCCGAACCGTCCGTGGCGGGGGAGGAGCCGCGTTCCGTCGTGGTCATGATGCCCTCCCTCGCCCGGACCGCGCCGCCGTCTTCGCTGTGCCGCTCTTCGCCGAGGTGCTCTTCTTGGCGGGAGCGCGCTTGGCGGGCGCCTTCTTCGCCGGAGCCCGTTTCGCGGCCGCTGTCGTCTTCGCGGCCGGCTTCGCGCGGCTCGCGGTCGCCGTCTTCTTGGCGGGCGCAGCCTTCTTGGCTGCCGGCTTCCGGGCCGGCGCCGCCGCCTTCTTACCGGCCGCCGCGCTGCTCCTGGCCGCCGGCCGCCGTGCGGGCGAAGGCGACTTCCGCTGCGCGGGTTTCTCGGGCTTCTCGGACGCCGGTTCGGCGGAGTCCGCCTCCTTCTGTGGCCGCCTGCGGGAACGGGGTGCTGCGGCGCTCGCGCTCGTACGCCGACGCCGGGGGCGCTCGGGTTCGGGCTCCTCGTCCGTGGCCGGTTTGCGTGCGCTTCGACGGCGCTTGGGAGGCTCGGACGGCTGCTCCTCGGCGTCGTCGTCCTCCTCCTCACCCTCCTGGCCGTACCCTTCCTCGTCGTCGGCCTCCTCGTCGTCCTCCTCGTCCTCCGGCTCGTAGTCCCCCTCGTCCTCGTCGTCCGCGTACTGGTCGTCGTACTCCGTCTCGTCCTCGTCCTGCGGTTCCTGTTCCTTCGCACCGATGCTCAGCGTCCGGTCGCGCAAGGTGTTGGCGAGGTTGGAGAGCTGGCGGTCGGCGGCAGCGGCCACCGCGCGGCGGCCGGTCTCGAGGAGCTCGCCGCGGACCTGTTCGTTGAGCTCCGCCATCTGGGGGACCTCGCCGAGCTTGCGCAGCCCTTCGGTGGCCAGCTGACGCGGGTCGAGGCCGAAACGGCGTCCGGCCAGGTACGTGGCCGCGGCGAACGCCATCCGTCCCTTCTTGGCGCGGCCGAGAACATAGCCGCCGGCGACCGCGGCGGCGAGAGCGATCTTGGTGGTGTCATGCATGAGGTCTTCACCTCCAGGCGAAGTGGCCCACGGGGCCGAGGAGTTTCGCGCGGAGGACAGCACTCGCACACACACATCGTGGTGCGGGATGCCGCACCCCGCCCACGATCGCGTGTTCCCAGCTTGGCCGTTCCTATGCGAGGTGCGCGCGTTTGCCTGGCCCGGCGGTGGGAAGGCGTGCGACCGGTACAACAGCCCGGAGATGCTCATGGCCGCAGATCCCGGGGGAGCCGCGCGCAAGCCGCGGCGTCCCCCCGACCACGACGGCCCGTCGGCCCGCGCTCCTTCGGCCCGGCGAGCCGGAACCCGGCGCACCGAGGACACTCGGCACGCCGAGGAGCCCCGGCGCGTCGAGGACGGCGACCGAGCCGCGGACGCCGAACGGGCGGGGACCGCCCCGCGTCGGCGGCCGCGTCGGGTGTCCGCCCCGCGGGCCCTGCGCTACGCGGCCGAGCAGCTCGAAGAACTGCTCGGCCGGACCCCGGAGTCGGTCTCGGCGGTGAGACCCACCGAGGACGGCTGGCAGGCCGACGTCGAGGTACTGGAACTGGAACGGGTGCCCACCACCACCAGCGTGATGGCCACCTACCGGGTCACCCTCGACGCACAGGGCGAACTGGTGGCCTACGAGCGCACCCGCCGCTACAGCCGTGGTCAGATCGACCGGCTCTGAGCCCGGCGCCCCGCGACCGGCCCCGCACTCCGCGACCGGCCGCGCGCCCGCCGCCGGTACCGCGGCACCGTTGCCGACATCGGTGCCGGTGCCATCAGCCCGGCCGTGATCGAGACGAGAGGAACGGCCGCCCGTACACCGCTTCGGGCGACCGGGAACGGAGCCCAGCGTGACAGTCGTACCGCAGTCAGCAGGCGGAGGCGTCTCCCGAGGCGCGGGACCCGGCGGCGCAGGGTCCGGCAACCTGTACGACATCCTCGAACTCATCCTGGACCGTGGGCTGGTCATCGACGTCTTCGTCCGGGTCTCCCTGGTCGGGATCGAGATCCTCAAGATCGACGCCCGGATCGTGGTCGCCAGCGTGGACACCTACCTGCGCTTCGCGGAGGCCTGCAACCGGCTGGACCTGGAATCCGGGCGCAAAGCACCCGCCCAGCTGACCGACATCGTCGGCGAGGTCACCGAAGGCGGAGCCAAGGGCAAGAGCAAGGGCGCACTGACCGGTGCCGTCGAGGCCGTCACCGAGGCCATGCACCTCGACCGCGACGAGGACAAGGAACCCGCCGAGAAGCGCACGCGCCCGACCCGCCGGCCCGCCCGCCGCCGCGAGGAGTGAACCATGGCCGTCTACGTCTACTCCATCGTCGCCGGCACCCATCCGCTGGACCTCCGCGGCCTCGCAGGGGTCGGTGCGGACCCCGCCGCGCTGCGCACCGTCGAGGGCGGAAAGCTCACCGCGGTGGTCAGCGACGCCCCGACCGACCTGCGCGCCAAACGCCGCGACCTCGCCGCCCACCAAGCCGTACAGCAACGCCTCATGGCGGACGGCACGGTACTCCCGCTGCGTTTCGGCTTCACCGCCCCCGACGACGACGCGGTCCACTCTGCACTCATCGAACGGGCCGAGCAGTACACCGCCCGGCTGCACGACCTGGAGGGGTGCGCCGAGTTCCACCTCAAGGCCACCGAGGACGAGGAGATGTTGCTGCGCCGGATCCTGACCGAGTCGCCGGAGGCCCGGCGCCTCAACGACGGGATCAGGTCCGGCAACGCCGGACCCGACGCGCCGATGGCGCTCGGCGAACTCGTCGCCCAGGAGGTCCGGGCCCGCCAGGAGGCACTCGCCGCAGGAATCGCCCAGGCGCTGCGGCCCCACGCACGCGACGAACGGTCCTCCCCGCCGTCCGGCGAGGTCTTCCTGTCCATCTCCTTCCTCGTCGCCCGGGAGGACGAGGACGCATTCCTGACGGCCGGGAAGGGCCTCGCCGCCGAACTGGGCGACAGCGACGGCGTGGACCTGCGGCTGAACGGCCCGCTGCCCGCGTACAGCTTCGTCTGAGACAGGTGAGACAGGTGGAACAGGTAAGGCGGATGAGGTGGGTGAGGCGGCCGTGGGCCTGATCACGCAGATCCTCACCCTGCCGCTGGCCCCGGTCCGCGGAGCCGTGTGGGTCGCCGAACGCATCCAGGAGGCAGCCGAGCAGCAGTACTACGACCCCGCGCCGGTCGAACGCGAACTGGCCGAACTGGAGCAGGCCCTACTCGCCGGCGACATCGACGAGGAGACCTTCGACCGCAGGGAGGACCAACTCCTCGACCGCTTGGACGAGATCAAGGCGTGGCAGCGCGGAGACCTGTGACCCGCCCCGCCCGATCCACCGAGATGGGCGGGACCCCGAACCAGGACAGGAGAGGAAGGCCGAACCGCCGTGACCCAACCCATCGCCGAAAGGCTCGACTCCCTCCCGTCCCGAGCCGGACCGCCCTACGCCCAGGGCTCCTCCGCCAACCTCGCCGACATCCTCGAACGCGTCCTCGACAAGGGCATCGTCATCGCCGGTGACATCCAGATCAACCTGCTCGACATCGAACTGCTCACCATCAAACTGCGCCTGCTGGTCGCCTCCGTCGACAAGGCCAAGGAGATGGGGATCGACTGGTGGGAGCACGACCCCTCGCTCTCCTCCCGGGCCCGCGGCGACCCCCTTCCGGCCACCGACCGCGTTCCGGCCACCGACCACGCCACGGCACTGGAACTCGAGAACGAACGCCTGCGCAGCGAGCTCGCCGAACTGCGGGCGGACCCGCCCCTCCCGCCGGCCCCCGAGAAGACCACGGCCCGGCGTCCCACCCGCGCCAAGCGCTCCGATCCGGCCCCCCGCCCGCGCCGCACCCGGGAGGAGTGATGGCCGACACCGTCGTCTACGCCTACGCCATCGCCCGGTACTCCGAGCGCCTGGACCGTGCCGCCGCCGCCACGCACGGCATCGCCGGCGCCCCGGTGCTGCTCCTTCAGGCAGCCACAGGCGCCACTGCCCACGCCGAAGTACCCGGCCTCGCCGCAGCCATCAGCCGGGTCCCCGCCGCCGACTTCCGCGAGGACGCCCTCGCCGCACACCTCGAAGACATCCAGTGGCTGGAAGCCACCGCCCGCGCCCACCACGCCGTCATCGCCGCGCTCGCCGAGCAAACCACCGTCCTTCCGCTGCGCCTCGGGGCGGTGTACTTCGACGACGAGGGTGTCCGCAGGGTGCTGGCGGCCCGGCAGACGGAGTTCGGGGCGGGGCTCGACCGCCTGGCAGCGCGGGTCGAATGGGGGGTCAAGATCTACCTGGAGGCGGCCCCGGCCCGGGAACCCGTACCCGACCGGCCGCCGTCGTCGGACCTCGGTCCGGGCCGCGCCTACCTGCACTCCCGGCGGGCCGCGCGCGACCGCCACGCGGAGCGCTACCGCGCCGCCGAGCAGGCGGCGGTACGGGTGGAGACGGCCGCGGCGGGCCTGGCCGTGGCGCGGGCGCACCACCGTGTCCACGGCGACGGGACGGGAGCAGGCGAGGGCGAGAACGTCGTCAACGACGCGTACCTGGTGCCCGAGGACCGGGCCGAGGCGTTCCGTGCCCAGGTGCTACGGGCGGCGCAGGGCCTGAGCGGGATCCGGGTCGAGGTCACCGGCCCGTGGGCGCCGTACTCCTTCGCGGACCTGCCGCCGGACGACCGCACCGACGGGCGGTGACGGGCCGCCATGAACGATGAACAGTCGCAGGAGTCACAGGAGTCACAGGAGCCACTGCCGGATCGGCGGATCGCCCTGATCGACCTCCTCGACCGGCTGCTGAGCGGCGGTGTCGTCCTCACCGGCGACATCGTGCTGTCGGTCGCCGACATCGACCTCGTACGGATCTCGCTGCGGGCCCTGATCGTCTCGATCACCGGCCAGGACCTGTCCCCGTGGCCGCCGCAGCAGGACCGCGGACGCCCCGGCGGCGGCGCGCCATGAACCCCCGGGACGCCGGCCACGGTGCCGACCACCCGGGCCGTACGGGATCTGCAGGCCGTACGGGCCCTACGGCTCGCTATGCGGAGATCTCCGCGGCCGCCGGCCGGGCGTTCCGCCTGCTCCCGGCGCCCGGCGAGGACGGCCGCCGACCCCGGGACCGGCAGCCGCACCCGGCGCGCCGGATCAACACCGATCCGGAGAACCTCGAACGGGACCTGGTCCAGCTCGTCCTCACCCTGGTCGAACTCCTGCGGCAGCTGATGGAACGCCAGGCCCTCCACCGGGTCGACGCAGGGGACCTCAGCGAGGAACAGGAGGAGCGGCTGGGTGCCACCCTGATGGCCCTCCACGACCGGATGGACGACCTCTGCGCCCGCTACGGCCTGAACCGTGCCGACCTGAACCTCGACCTCGGCCCGCTGGGAAGCCTCCTCCCGCCGCCGTAGGGCCCGCGGCCCCGGCGCAGCCGGCCGTCGCCGGCCGCGGCGCGAAGCCTCACCAGGAGAAGATCCGGCCGATCAGGAACGCCAGCACGCACCGCACCCGCAGTCCGATCACCAGCAGCGGCCAGGCTCCCCGGGCGTGCCGGAGTTCGGACGGCTCAGGCACCGAGATCCCCGCCGTCGTACTCGATCCGGCGGGCAGGTCCAGCTCCCGTAGCGCGCCCACCCGGGGTCGGTGCCGCCACACACCCGACTGCCCAGGACCGGGAGCCTCTCCGGCCTCGGCACCGTCCCCACCGGGTCCCACGGCCGGGCAGCAGTGACCCACCACCAGCCAGAAGGGCATGGCCGCCGCTGATCCGACCACCGGCGCGCCGCCTGTAGTCCTTCCCGCACCGGCGTCGTGGGCGCGCAGTGGGTCCACTGGCGGAGCCGCTGTGGGTCAGGCCGCCGAGGCCAGCGCCTTGTCGATCTCGGCGAGGAAGTCGTCCAGGTCGCGGGGCGTCCGGGAGGTGATCAGGGGCCAGCCGCCCGTGTCGTCCCGGACGACCGGGGCGTCGACCCAGTCGGCGCCGGCGTTGAGGACGTCCGTCCGCAACGAGGCGTAAGAGGTCAGGGTCTTGCCCTTCAGTACGCCGGCCTCGACCAGCAGCAAGGGGCCGTGGCAGATCGCGGCGACCGGCCGGTTCGAGGACACGAAGGCGTGGACCAGGTCGACCGCGGTGTCGTCGAGCCGCAGGGCGTCGGCGTTGAGCGTCCCACCGGGGATCACCAGCAGGTCGTAGCCGGACTGGTCGACATCGGCCAGGGCCAGCGTGGGCCGGACCTGTTCGCCGGGGTTCTGGTCGCCCACCAGGGTCCGGACCGGGTCCTGGGTGACGGCTGCGATGTCCACCGACGCACCTGTTTCGCGCAGGTGCCTGCTCGGGACGAGCAGTTCGTCCTGCTCGACGCCGTAGTTGGTGACAACGGTCAGGATGCGACGTGCGGAGAGTTCGTATTCGGTCACGGTGCTGCGCCCTTCTGCTCGCACAAGGGGTCCTACGGTTGCGGCTGCCCGGGAGATGCGACCTCACACCTGGTTCGGACCGCTCGGGAGCTGCCTTCCGTCCGCAACCCACCCGGCGGGCGCCGGCGGTGCCCCCGGCCGGCCCGTTGAGCAGCAGCGCGCATACGGCATCCGACGGCGAGCCGCGGTGTCGACCGACCCGCCACGTCGAGTTGCGGTCCGCAACGGATTGCGGCGCGCCGTTCTCCGCGATCCCGGCCCGATGCCGCCGACGTTGTGATTGACCGCCTGCCGAACCGGAAAGACGCCCGACATGTCCATCTTGAGAGCCTGTGCACGACCGATGCTCGCGTCGATGTTCCTCTACGGAGGCGCCGATGCCGTTCTGAACCCCGCCCGTCTGGAGTCCACCGCCGAACCGGTGGTCGACTCGCTGGCGGATCACCTTCCCGTCGTTCCGCAGCGGACCAGGACCGCGATCCGGCTCAACGCCGCGGCCCAGCTGGCGGCCGGTGCGTTGCTGGCCACCGGCCGCCTCACCCGGCCCGCCGCACTCGCCCTGGCCGCGACGCTGGTCCCGGTCACCCTGGCCGGCCACCGGTTCTGGGAGATCAAGGACGACGAGGAACGCGCCCAGCAGCGCATCCACTTCCTGAAGAACCTGTCGATGTGCGGCGGACTGCTGCTCGCGGTCGCCGACTCGGGCGCCGGTCCGTCCCTCGGCTGGCGTGCCCGCCACCGCCAGTGGAGTTCCTGACACCGGCCCCCGAGAGCGAGCGTCGGGTCCGACCACCACGTGCCGTCCCCGCGGCCCGCTCCCGGCTCGCCGGTGGTGGACTGCGGGAGTTGGGCGAGGCGGACGGCGGCGACGGGACACCGAGCCGCAGCCGCGCACAGGCCGCCCGGATGCCGTTCTGCGGCCGATGCCACGGCGAGGACGGCGGTCCGCGGAGGGCGGCAGCGCGCGAACGGCGCTGTCCGCCACCGCCCTGTGCCCCTGAACGCCGGACGCCATCCGGACGAGGTCAGGTCTGCGACTCCCGGCCGCGCCGGTGGACCGGCGCGCTCAGACGGACCGGCCGAGCAGTGAGGCCACCGTGCCGGGCCCAGCACACGTGCGCCCCTGCCACCCGCGGAATCCGAAGCGAAGCACCGGGTCACAGTTCCCGTAGTGCCGGCAGGAGGGACTTCTCGGCCCAGTCCAGGAAAGGCCGTTGGGCGTCGCCGCCGACCTGGACCAGTGCGACCTCGGTGAATCCGGCGTCCGTGTAGGCGCGCACCGCTTCGACGAAGGCGTCGACGTCGTCACCGCAGGGGATGGAGGCGGCGACGTCCTCCGGGCGGACGAACCGGCTCGCAGCCGCGAACGCGGCCGGGCCGGGCAGCTCGGCGTTGACCTTCCAGCCGCCGCCGAACCAGCGGAACTGGGCGTGCGCACGGGCGACGGCCGTGTCCCGGTCGGGGTCGTAGCAGACCGGAAGCTGGCCCACCCGGGGTTTCCCGGCTCCGCCGTGCCGGTCGAAGGCGTCCAGCAACGTCCGGTCGGGTTCGACGGCGATCACCAGGTCGGCATGTTCCCCCGCGAGTCTGCACGACTGCTCGCCGGAGACGGCGATACCGATGGGCGGCGCCTGTTCGGGCAGGTCCCACAGCCGCCCCGACTCCACTCGGAAGTGCCGGCCACGGTAGTTGACGTAGCCACCGTGGAAGAGGGCCCGGATGATCTCGACCGCCTCGGTCAGCATCGCCTGGCGGATGTCCACCGCCGGCCAGCCCCCGCCCACGATGTGCTCGTTGAGGTTCTCGCCCGAGCCCAGACCGAGCCGGAACCGGCCCTCGGACAGCAGCTGGACGGTCGCCGCCTTCTGGGCCACCACCGCCGGGTGGTAGCGCACGGTCGGGCAGGTCACACAGGTCATCAGCGGGATCCGGTCGGTGGCCTGCGCCGCCGCGCCGAGGACGCTCCACACGTACGGCGCGTGCCCCTGCTCGTCCAGCCACGGGAAGGAGTGGTCCGAGGCGACGGAGAAGTCGAACCCGACCTGTTCCGCCCGCACCACGTCGGCCACCAGCTGCCGGGGCCCGGCCTGTTCGGTCATCATCGTGTACCCGATACGAACCATGCAGGTCGCCTGCCCGGTCGGCCGGACCGGAAACGGGTCACCGGGAGGTGCCGGGCCGTCGACGGCGTGGGCGACCTGGCCGCGTACGGTGGCGGCCAGGGGATGGCGGGTGGTGCGGGCGGGTTCCGCCTCCGGCCGGGACCCGGCGACGCGGCGGGCACGCACGCGCCGGCCCTCCGAGGGTGGTGTTCGTCGTGACGCGGTGATGGAACGAGCATGGCGACGGGGCACGTGAAAAACCGTGCGCGGTCGGCGGCGCCCGGCGGCCGTGAAACCGGACCGGACTATGGTGGGCGGATGGGTGAACAGCGGCGACGGCCCGGTGCCGAGGAACCGGCGAGGGTGAGGCACCCGCTGGCGCGAGCGGTCCTCGCCGTCGGAGGGGGCTTTCTGGTCGTGGTCGGTGTCATCCTGCTCGTGCTGCCCGGCCCGGGGCTGCTGCTGGTACTCGCGGGCCTGATCCTGTTCTCCCGGGCAGTACCCGCCGTGACGCGGTACGTCGAACCGGTGCGGGTGCGGGCGATGCAGGGGGCCGAGGCGAGCGTCGCCTCGCGATGGCGGATCCTCGGTTCGGTCCTGGCCGGTCTCGGCCTGATCGGCGCCGGGGTGTTGTGGGGCCTGCTGGCCGGCCTGCCGTTCTCCGGTTGGAGCACCGGATCCAGCCTGATCCTCTCCGGCACCGTCCTGCTCGTGCTCCTCGTCTGGAGCCACCGAAGGGTGCACGGCAACCGGCGCTAGTCCTGTTGAGCCGGGTCAGTCGGGCGGCTCCGGTACCTCGGGCGCGTCGGGCTCACCTCGGCGGTGGGGCGGGC
>NZ_JAIZ01000788.1 GCF_000710465.2 Kitasatospora sp. MBT63
GCTGGGTGCCGCGGGGGTTGCCGAAGGGGTCGGTGGGGCGTCGGGTGACGGTCTGGGCGGCGTCGGTGTCGATCTGGACGCCGTTGGTGCCGTGCGGGTCGGCGCACTGGTAGACCAGCTTGCCGCCGGCCTGGGCGGTGACGCGGGTGATGGTGATGCCGCCGGGGGCGGGGTAGGAGCGGACGTCGGACATCGAGCCGGTGGCGGTGTCGAGGGTGAGCTCGTCCACACCGAGGTTGATGGTGGTCTTGCCGGGGTTGCGGCGGATCAGCTGGTTGCCGTCCGCGTCGTACAGGTACGA
>NZ_JAIZ01000789.1:0-1573 GCF_000710465.2 Kitasatospora sp. MBT63
CGGAGTTGAACCACTTCACGATGCCTGTCGCCATGCCACTGCCTCTCGGAGGGTTGCCGGACGGGAGTGTCCCGCCCTCGCCGCAGCCAACCAGATACCCGGGCGCGGGGACGGTACTTCGACCCGAATGAAGATGGAGCGGCGCGAACCCGACGACCCCGGGATCACTTGACAGCCGGTCAGGAGCGGCGGTCGGAGAACGCCAGGGGCAGCGCTCGCAAATGTGACGGAGCGCCGTAGTCTCTCAGCGATCCTCGGGAACCCGCTGGTCGGCGTGGTTGCGGAGCAGCGTGGTCTGCGTAACCGGAGCACGACGCCCTGCGGGGCGGGGGCCGTCCGAGCGCGGTGGCCGGCCAGCAGGGGGACCTCGCCGGCCCGGTCGAGCGGGTGGAAGTGGCTGTGCGCGTCCACGGAGACCATCAGGCCGGTGCGGGTCCCCAGCTGCGGATCCGGTCGGCGAACGCGTGTGCTTCGCGCAGCGGGAGGTCTCGTCGCCCGTGGGGACCCCTGGCCGCCGTACTGGGGCGTGGGCGTCGTCGGCGTACTTCCCCCAGGAGGTGACGTCGGTGAGTCCGTCGACGGATTCACCGTCGAGTCCGACGAACGAGTCCAGGGCGCGCGCGTCGCCGAGGACCGTGCCGCAGCGGTCGATGGGCAGGTCGCCGAGCCGGATCGGCGACCTGCCGCGGTCGCCCGGCCATGCCAGGCCGAGGGTCTGGTCCAGGGGCGGAGGTCCTCGCCGCGGGCCGTGGGCGCGTTCGCGGATGTTCTCGATGGACTGGAGGCGGGGCCGGACGTGCTGGTCGCGCTCGGTCTGAGTGTTGGCGTTGCCCGGCATGGACAGGGCGGCGGCGCGGATGAGGAGGCGGCCCTCGGGTGTGCGGATGCTGTCGACGCCGGCCCGTACCCGGGCGGTGAGGTTGCCGCGCAGGCTGCCGGTGTCGTTCAGCGGTGAGTCGCGTTCGAGGCGGGTCGTGACGACGTCGGCGAGCAGGGCCTCGCGGCTGCCCCAACGTCGGTAGATGCTGGTGTGGTTGACGCCGGCGCGTTGGGCGATGGCGGGGATGGTGGGGTGTCGGCGCCGTCGGAGGTGGTCAGCAGGTCGATGACCACTCGGTGGACGACTGCGCGGACCTGCTCGGGCGCTTGCGGATGCGTTCGGAGGGTTGTTTCGGAGGCAGCTCCTCACCTTGTGCATCAAGCACAGATATTTGCTTAATGACCTCCAGGGGTCTACAGTCCTCCTGTAAGCACAGATCAGTGCTTAACGCCGAGGAGGCTGTCATGAAGAACCTGCTGTTCCCGAACAACACCCAGTTCTGGTACGAGACCCTGCGCTCGATGAGCCACATCGCCTACGGCGGCGCCGACTTCGGCGAGGTCGTCGCCACCGGCGAGCGCATCACCGAGGGCGACTACGACAGCTGGCACACCGAGTGGCTCGCCACCGCGGACCGGGTGGCGGACGAGGCCGAGCGCGCACTGAAGGCCGGTCACAAGGTCAGCGCCCGGGACGGGTTCCTGCGGGCGTCCAACTACTACCGCTCCGCCGAGTTCTTCCTGCACGGCCACC
>NZ_JAIZ01000789.1:1644-2669 GCF_000710465.2 Kitasatospora sp. MBT63
GTGCGACCCCCGCCACGACCACGCCTACGACCGCAGCGTGGCCTGTTTCCGGGCGGCGGCCGCACTCTTCACCACGCCGGTCATCGAGCCGGTCGAGATCCCCTACGAGGGCACCACGCTGCCCGGCTACCTCTACCGGGTCGACACCTCCGGCACGCCGCGCCCGACCGTGATCATGCACTCCGGGTTCGACGGCACCGCCGAGGAGATGCACTTCGGCGGCGCGCTGGCGGCCGTGGAGCGCGGCTACACCGTGCTGGCCTTCGACGGCCCCGGCCAGCCCGGACCGCTCCACCACCAGGGCCTGGTCTTCCGGACCGACTGGGAGAACGTCATCACCCCCGTGATCGACTTCGCCGAGTCCCTCCCGGAGGTCGACAACAGCCGGATCGCGCTGCTGGGTTCCAGCATGGGCGGCCTCCTCGCCCCGCGCGCCGCCGCCTTCGAGCACCGGCTGGCCGCCTGCATAGCCGTCGACGGCGTCTTCGACCTCGGCCAGGTCTCCGTGCGCTTCACCCCCCACGACCGCGAGGAGGCCGAGCGCCTGCTGCGCGCCGGGCACGCCCCCGAACTCGACGCCGCCCTCGACGCGGTCATGGCCGACAACGCCACCGCACGCTGGGCGTTCAACCACGGCATGTACGTCATGGGCGTCGACACCCCCCGCGCCTTCGGTGCCGCCTACCTCGACCACACCCTCGCCGACGGCATCGCCGAGAAGATCCAGTGCCCCACCCTGGTCTGCGACGCCGAAGAGGACGAGTTCTTCAAGGGCCAGCCCGCACAGCTCTACGACCACCTCACCTGCCCCAGGACCCTGATGCACTTCACCGTGGCGGAGGGCGCCGGCGCCCACTGCCACCCCGGCGCCATGCGCCTCGCCCTGGCCCGCATCTTCGACTGGCTCGACGACACCCTCGCCACCGCCGGCGCCTGACGCCCGCCCCGCCAGGCACCGCCCCGCACACCCCCATTCGAAACCGCCCTCAGGGACCTGCCATGACCCCCACCGCCGTCCACACCGA
>NZ_JAIZ01000790.1 GCF_000710465.2 Kitasatospora sp. MBT63
CCACCGACCCCTTCGGCAACCCCCGCGGCACCCAGCCCGCCCCCGGCACCTGGGCCGGCGACAAGGGCTTCGTCGGAGGCACCAAGGACGACACCACCGGACTCACCAACCTCGGCGCCCGCCAGTACCAACCCACCACCGGACGCTTCCTCAACCCCGACCCACTCCTCGGCACCGGTAACCCCCAGCAGTGGAACGGCTACGCCTACAGCAACAACGACCCGATCGGCTCGAGCGATCCCAGCGGCCTGTACACCTGCCGCAACGGCCACGAAGGGTGCAACGAGCACGGCAACGCCTGCAGCTCCTCCGAGTGCAAAGACGTCAACGCCACCATGGTCGGCGACTGCATCCACAGCGAATGCAGTCACAGCACCGTCAACCAAAACCCCTACCACACCATCTCCGAACAGCGGGACGCCCGCGCTACGAAGATCCTCAAGGACATCCAGAACGCGTACGAATACGCGAACAAGAAGGTGTGCAACAACAACATGAAGGTGGCCCAGTGCCACACTCAGAAGGAATGGGACGACGGTGACAAGGCCTTCAACAAGGCCGTCATCGACTCCACGCTCATTATCCCCGCGTACAAGTGCACATCCGGTGGCGGATTCGGTGGAAAGAACCAGGAGGACTGCGACACCCTGGGAGTCGCCATCTCCACCATGGACCTCGGCCCCCTGGCCTCGGAGATGGCCGCCGCCGGCGATGCCGAGTCCACCGCAATGAGGGACCTCCTCCGAGAACTCTCAGCGGTCTGCAAGAGATCCGACAGCTTTCCCGGCGAAACACCCGTCCTGCTTGCGGGCGGTGAGACCGCTCCGATCCAGGACATCAAGGTCGGCGACACCGTCACCGCCACCGACCCCCTTACCGGACAGAACCGGCCAGAAACAGTCACAGCGGTCATTAAGACCCTCACCGACGTCGACTTCACCGACCTGACCATCACAACCGCACACGGCGACCAGACCCTCACCTCAACCCAGCACCATCCGTACTGGGACGCCACAACTCAAACCTGGACCAGTGCAACATCCCTCCACGTGGGGGACAACCTTCGCCAACTGGACGGCACCTCCGCCACGGTCACGGCGATCCACAACTACACGAGGCACATCACTACCTACAACCTGACCATCAGCCAGTACCATACGTACTATGTACTCACCGGCAACACGCCGGTTCTTGTGCATAACAGCACTCCGGGTATTCCTTGCGGCGGGCAGTTGCTGGGAACTCACCCAGGTGGGTGGGATCCCGGCGGGATTCCCTCTACCGCCATTCCAGATATTCAGGAAATCGAGCAATATGGCGTCCGCACCTCTGGAAGGGCGGATGGCGTAATGGGGCCGGACATCCCGGAAGCATTTGAGAACAGTGGGAAGGGCGGCGGATATGCCCTTCCGAGGACGGCGAGCGACGGCAGCCCGATAACATACCGGGAGTGGGGCATGGCTCCAACGCCGGGTAACCCGAAGCCGGGTGGCGAGAGGATCGTCACGGGAAGCGACGGATCCATCTATTACAGCCCAACCCACTACCAAACGTTCTACCAGTACAGGTGATGAGCATGCTGGACATCTGGAGTCAGTCGCCCCCGTGGATTCATCGGGTGGAGAGGGGATCCGCAAGTGCGCCTACCTGGCCACTTCCGCCGCACGGAACCGCGTTCGTGGCGCACCTCAGCGGCGCACGAATGGGAGATGCCCAGGGCGTTTTCGAGGAGTTCTCTCGCGGCCTGAACCTTCCGGCCTACTTCGGCTGGAATTGGTCGGCACTCTCCGAGTGTCTGCGCGATCTATCGTGGATCGACAGCCAGAGCTATGTGATCCTAGTTTCTGACTCCGAGCGCCTGTTGGTCGAAGAGCCAGATGAAATGGACGTGTTCTTGAAGATCATGGAGAGTGTCGGAAAGCTTCGGAGCAGTACGCTGGGATCGCCCACGACTTCGTTCAACGTAGTGTTGATGTAGCTGGCTGATCGCAGGAATCACCCCGGGCAGGCACAGTCCAGCTCGGGCGGAAGGGTAATTCAGGCGGTCCTCTAAACTGAATAGTTGGGCGGCGCAGTAGCGCGACGCGTAACCAATCCAAGAAGCCCCACCGGAGCCATGTCCGGCGGGGCTTCTTGGCGGCTTGACGGCAACACTGACGGCAACGTCAGCGGACGGGTTCTGCACTTGGTGGGCCGTCAGGGGCTCTCGGGGGCGCCGAGGGCGTCGCCGAGGGCGTCAATGGCTTGGCGCTGGAGGCGGAGCCGGACGTGGGCGTACATGGTGGCGGTGACACCTATATGGGCGTGACCGAGGAGTTCCTTGATCACCACGAGATCGACGCCCTGCTCGAGGAGCAGGGTCGCGGCGGTGTGCCTGAGACCGTGTTTGAGATCTGCCGTGTCCCGTTGCTGAGGCGTTCGTTGAGCTCACCGTGAGCGGTGATGGGGGGTGGGTATCCGTCGGACCTGACGGACGAGCAGTGGGCGCTGGTGGAGCCGTTGCTCCCGCCAGCGCGGGTGGGTCCGAAGGGTGGTCGGCGGGAGAAGCATCCGCGGCGGCGGATCGTGGACGCGATCTTCTACGTGGTGCGGACCGGGTGTGCCTGGCGGCAACTGCCGAAGGACTTCACCCCGTGGCCGACGGTGTACTGGTACTTCACGTGGTGGCACGACGACGGCACCGTCAAGCGCATCCATGACGCCCTGCGCGGCAAGGTGCGTGAAGCCGACGGCCGCGACTCGGAACCGAGCGCGGGCCTGATCGACTCGCAGTCCGTCCGCACCGCCGACACGGCCCCTGCGTCCACCAGGGGCTTCGACGCGGGCAAGAAGGTGAAGGGTCGCAAGCGGTTCATCGTCACCGACACCCTGGGCCTGCTCCTGGACGTCCACATGGTTGCGGCGAGCATCCAGGACCGCGACGGAGCGAAGCGGCCGCTGCTCTGGACCAGGCTCGACCACCCCAGCGTCAAGAAGATCTGGGCCGACCAGGGATTCGCCGGCCGCCTGGTCGACTGGGCCGCTCAGATCCTCGGCCGCGACCTGGAGATCGTCCGCAAAGACCCTGACCAGCGCGGTTTCCAGGTCCAGCCGAAGCGGTGGGCGGTCGAGCGCACCTTCTCGTGGCCCACCGCCCACCGGCGCCTCGCCCGGGACTACGAGACCAGCCCCGCCCATTCGGAGACGATGATCCGCTGGGCGATGATCGGCATCATGGTCCGCCGACTCACCCGAGGCCGCCCGGCAACCCGACAAGGCCCGCGACCGCTCTCACGCGCCACCGGCTGACGCACCGCACATCCCCTCATGTGTCGTACAAGCCGTCCCACGGCGCGCTGAACCCGAGCCGGTTCGGGTAGAACTCGGCCCAGTCGTCCCGCTCCTCGCCGTCTGGATACTCCCCGTGGCACTCGCGGACCAGGCCGAACAGTGTGCCGTCGACCTCCACGGCGAACGGGGCGATCACGATGTCGGCGGACCGCCGGCCGGGCAGCGAGTCCAGCCACTCGCCCATAAGCTGCTGCGCGGCCTCTACCACCTGCACCTTCCCAGGTCCGTCGGCGACCGTTCCTGCAGACCTGATGCGCGAGTCCAGGTGGTGCGAGCTTTGCCCTATTTTGTGGACACTTGGGTCCTATGCCACCAATCTCAGCGTATCGATGGCTGATGACTCCTGCTCGAACTCGACGGGGCTGCGGTAGCCGAGTGCGGAATGGTGGCGCCGGCGATTGTACCAGGCCAGCCAGGAGAACATCTCGCTTCGGGCCTGGGCCCGGGTCAGCCACCGCGAGCCGTAGAGGAGTTCGCGCTTGAGCGTGGCAAAGAACGACTCCGCCATGGCGTTGTCGTAGCTCGACCCCACCCGACCCATCGACCGCCGTATCCCGTGCGCGCGGCAGACCTCGGCGAAGGCCGCCGACGTATATTGCGCCCCGCGGTCCGAGTGGAACACCACGCCGTGTACGTTCCCGCCCCGGACACCGACCGCCGAGCGCACGGCGTCGACCACCAGACCGGACCGCATGTGCTCGGCCAGCGACCAGCCGACCACCCGCCGCGAGTGCATGTCGATCACCGTCGCCAGGTACATCCACGACCCGCCGACCGGCAGGTACGTGATGTCGCCGCACCAACGCACGTCCGGCGCGGCCGCGCGGAAGTCCCGCCCGACCAGGTCCGGGGCCGGCGGCACGCTCCGGTCCGCGATCGTCATGCGGACCGTGCGCCGCAGGTGCCGACCGGCCAGCCCGCGCTCGCGCATCAGCCGGGCGACCCGCTTGTGATTGATCGGACCGTGCCGTTCCCGCAGCTCTCGGGTGATCCGCGGGACGCCGTACGTGCCGTTCGACTCGCCGTGGATCTCCTCGATCCGCGCACCCAGGTCGTCGTCGGCCGACCTTCGCGCGGCCCGAGCGGCCGCCGCGGCGATCCACCGGTAGAAACCGGACGCCGAGACGCCCATCGCCCGGCACAGCCGCTGTATTCCGTACAGGTCGCGATGGTCGGAGATGAACCGCCAGCGGCCGGTCATCGGCCCATCTCCTTGGCAAAATACTGGGCAGCCTTCCGCAGGATCTCCTTCTCCAGCTCCAGCTCACGGACCTGCCTGCGCAGTCGACGCAGTTCCTCGCGCTCTGCCGGGGTCAACGGGCCCTCACCGCCCGCGCCCGACGCTGCCGCTTCCGCGCGTGACCGCGCGACCCACTGGCGCAGCGACTCCGGGTTGACACCCAGTTCCCGCGCCACCGACGAGACCCGGCGCCCGCTGGATTCCACCAGTGCCACCGCGTCCCGCTTGAACTCCCCCGAGTACCTCGCAGTACCCATGGGGACATCCTCTCCACAGACCCCAAGATCCGTTTCTCAGAAGTGTCCACACCACGGGGTAAAGCCCCAAGGCCGGGTAGTTAAGGGATTTCCGCTGGTGGCAGT
>NZ_JAIZ01000791.1 GCF_000710465.2 Kitasatospora sp. MBT63
GGCCGGGCGGCGGGGAGGCGCGGGGGCGGGCGGCCAGGAGCAGCAGCAGCTGGCGGGATGGCCGGCCGGGGCGGCCAGGAGCAGCGGGCCGGCGGGGCGGCGGGGCGGCGGGGCGGACAGCGAGCACCAGGGCGAGCACCAGCGGCGCAGCAGCCCGGCGGCGGGCCCCTCCCCGGAGCTGCGGGCGGGTGGCTGGACGGGGACAACC
>NZ_JAIZ01000792.1:0-9658 GCF_000710465.2 Kitasatospora sp. MBT63
CCGCCGCCGGGAACCCCGCCGGTCCCGGGCCGTGGCCGGCCCGCCCGCCGGGGGCCGCGGCCGTGCGAGCGGCCCGGCGGAATACGGGGGCCCGCCCCCATTGGGAAGCCCGCCGCCGCGGTTCACGCTCGCCCTATGGACCTGAACGCGACAGAACCGACGATCGACGTCCTCGGGCCGATCGGTGCGACCGTGCGCGGGATCCGCGCCCCGCTCGGCGGCCGCCGCCCCAAGACCGTGCTGGCCGCGCTGATCCTGGCGCGCGGCGCGCTGGTGAGCGAGGAGCAGATCATCGACGCGGTGTGGGAGGAACGGCTGCCGGACAAACCGCGGCAGGCGCTGCACACCTATGTCGCCGACCTGAGGCGGGCGTTGGAACCGTGGCGGTGCGCTCGGCAGACGCCGGTGGTGCTGCTGCGGCACGCCGGCGGCTACCGGCTGGAGCTCGGGCGGGACGCGCTGGACAGCGCCCGGTTCGCCCGGCTGGTGCTGGGCGGTGCGTCCGCCGCCGCCGACGGGCACCCCGCCGAGGCGCTGGCGCACGTGGAGGCTGCGCTGCGGATGTGGCGCGGCCCGGCCTACGCCGACCTGGCCGGACTGCGGCTGGTGCAGGCCGAGACCGCCCGCCTGGCGGAGCTGCGCTCCACCGCCCGGGAGATCCGGGTGGCGGCCCGGCTGGCGCTCGGCGAGCACCATCTGACGCTCGCCGACAGCGAGGAGCTGACCGCCGACTACCCACTGCGCGAGTCCGGTTGGGCGTTGCGGGCGCAGGCGCTGTACCGCTGCGGACGGCAGGCCGAGGCGCTGGCCGTCCTCGGCTCGGCGCGCCGGCTGCTGCGCGAGGAGCTCGGCGTCGACCCGGGCCCGGAGCTGGCCCGGATGACCGAGCGGGTGCTCGCCCACGATCCCGCGCTGCAGTGGCGGGCCGCCGCCGGCTGACCCGGCCGCGGCGCCGGATTCAGGCCGCGGCCGGGGCGGCATCCGGCGCCGCCGTGGGCACCTTGACGTCCAGCCCCCGGCGGGCGGCCAGCACCGCCGCCGTGCACAGCGCGAACAGCACGGCCACCACGGCCAGCGCCCGCGCCGCCCCGACCGTCTGCAGCAGGAACCCGGCCGCGAGCGGCGCCAGCGGCTGCAGCGCGCCGCCGATGAACGAGGTGGTGCCCACCACCCGCCCGTACACCTCGTAGTCGACCACCAGCAGGGTGGTGGTGCCGATCGCGGCGCCGACCACCGGCCCGAGCAGCAGCACGCCCGCCAGCGCCGCGCCGAGCGCGACCGGACCGCCGAGCAGCGCGGCCGCCGCGGTGCCGAGCAGCCGGAGCAGGCAGACCCCGAGCAGGATCCGGTGCAGCCCGAACCGCCGGTGCACGTACGGCGCGAAGGCGGAGCCGACCAGGCCGCAGACGGCGGCGGCGCTCAGCGAGGCCCCGATGCCGCCGCCGTCCGCGCCGGGGCGCAGCAGCAGCACGTACGTGAGCATCGACACCGCGGTGTTGGCCGGCACCGAGTAGCCGAGCGTGCCGCGCAGGAACGGCGTGCGCCACAGCACCGCCAGCCCGGTGCGCAGGTCGGGCCAGCCGCGCGGGCCTGCCGCCTGCCCGGCGCCGGCGCCGGCCGGCAGGCCGCGGACGCACACCAGCGAGACCAGGTACGAGAGCGCGTCGAGCGCGAACGGGACGGCCCGGCCGAGCGCGAACAGCGCCCCGCCGGCGGCCGGGCCGGCGACCCCGGCGGTGTAGCCGCGGATCTGGTTGGCGGAGACCGCCTCGGGCAGCTGCTCGGCGGGGACGATGGTCCGCAGCATTTTGCCGGACGCGGGGTTGAACGCCATCATCGCGGCGCCGGAGACCACCACCGAGACGCCCAGCAGCCACAGCGGCGGCCCGCCGAGCAGTGCGCCGGCCGCCACCGCTGCGACGCACACCAGCCGGGCCGCGTCGCAGCCCAGCATCAGCCGCCGCGGCCCGATCCGGTCCGCCAGCTGGCCCGCCGGGACGGCCGTCAGCCAGGTGGTGACGAAGCCGAGCGTGGCCAGTACGCTCGCCCGGGCCGGTGAGCCGGTGGTGGCGACCGCGAGCAGCGGGATCGACAGCACCGTCATCGAGCTGCCGAGGCCGGAGGTGAACTGCCCGATCCACAGCCGCCGGAACGCCGGATTGGCGCCCAGCAGGGAGATCCGGCGCGGCAGCCGCGGCAGCCGCGGGCTCACGGCAGCAGCCCGTCGACGGTGAAGTTGAAGTTGGTCCGCCCGCCGGGGCGGGCGTGCCGCAGCCGGTCCAGGAAGAGCGCCACCCCGATCGACCCGGTGGCGAAGTCGGTGCTCTCGCGCAGCGCCTGCTCGCCGGGGAAGACCACACCCTGCGGACGGTCGATCCGGCTCAGCAGCACCCCTTCGGCGACCCGCCGGGCCTCGGCGAACCACCGTTCCTCGTGGAGCAGTTCACCGGCGTCGAGCAGGACGTTGCCGAGCCCGGCCAGCCCGTGGAACAGCTGCGGCAGGACGGTGTACTTGCGCGCGGAGTCGGCCAGCAGCCGGGGGAGCACGGCGAGCAGCTCCGCGTCCGGGCGGGCCGCGAGGTAACGCAGCACGGTGGTGGTCACCCCGGCGGTGCCCTCGTCCCAGTAGTTGCGCAGCACGCCGCCCTCGGCGCCCGGCTCGCGGGCGGTGCCCGGGAAGACCAGCGCCCGGCCGGAGATGACGGTGCCCTGTCCCAGGTCGAAGGCGAGCGCCTCCCGGCCGAGCCGGTACCAGCATTCCTGACCGGTCGCCAGGTGCAGGTACAGCAGGAACAGCGCGATGCCGCTCGCCCCGTGGCCGTGGCCGACCCGGACCCGTTCGCCGTCCGGTCCGGCCTGCGGCCACCGGGCGCCCCGTTCGTCGCGGACGCAGCCGGCGGCCAGCGCCTCGCCGGCCTCCAGCGCGTCCGTCAGCAGCCGGTCGTCGCCGAGCCGCTGCCACAGGTGCAGACAGGCCGTGCCGTACCCGGCCGCGCCGTGCAGCACCCCGGGGTCGGCGAAGCGCAGCGGGTGGACACGGGCCCGGTCCATCAGCGCGCCCGCCACCTCGGGCCGGCCCAGCTCGTCGAAGACCCAGGCGATCCCGGCCTGGCCCAGGTACAGACCGGGCGGGTACCGGCCCGGGTCGACGTCCCGGGCCAGCGCCCAGGCCAGCAGCCGCTCGGGCACCTCGCCGCGCAGCCGGTGCAGTCCGTGCAGCACGCCCATCGCGCCGTACGCCACCGACAGCGGGTTGGTCTGGAACACCAGCGGGTCGGCCGGGAACAGCCGGTCCTCGCGCTGCGGGTCGGCCACCGCCTCCGCGTACGCGGCCACCTGCTCGGTGAGCGCGGCGAGTTCGGCGTCCGACGGGCCCGGCGGCCGGTCGGTGCCGTGGTGGCGGACGGTCGCGGGCAGCGCCAGCGGGACCGGCCGGTCCCAGCCCGGGTGCGTCTCCAGTGGCAGTGCGTCGATGCGTTCGACCACCTCGGCGCCGTCGAAGTCCTCGTCGGTGGCCGCGGCGTCGGTCAGCCAGCCGACCAGGTCGACCAGTTCGGCGGGCAGCGCGAGGTCCTCGGCCAGCGCGGCCAGGAACCGCGGCAGCGCCGGCCGGTGGAAGCCGGTGGTGTTGTTCACCACCATCAGCGAGGAGAGGACCAGCGCGCCGAGCGCGTGCCAGTCGGCGGCCCGGTCGTAGCGGTCCGTCGCCACCAGCCGCGGGCTCGCCAACCCCACTGTGTAGATGCCCAGATGGTGGTCCTCGTCCTCGCGGACCGCGGTCTCCAGGTCGAGGATCCGCACCGTCGCGCCGTCCGGCGAGACGAAGGCGTTGGTGTACGACAGGTCGCCGAGCAGGATGCCCCGCTCGTGCGCGGCCGCGACCGCCAGGGCCAGGCCGCGCCACAGCGTCCGCTGTGCGAGCAGGTAGGCGCGCACCGCCTCGGGCTCCAGGCCGAGGGTGACCACCGGGTTGTGGACGATGCTGTGCCGGCCGTAGTGCAGGCCGTCCAGCACCTCCTCGACCAGGAAGGCGTGGCCGCACTCGTGGAAGAAGTCCACCGGGCGCACGAACAGGCCGGTGTCGGCCAGTTCGGTGAGCAGCCGGTACTCCTTCGCCAGGACGTCGGCCGCCCACCGCCCGGCCCGGCCGACCATCACCCCGGGCCGGGCCTCCTTCAGCACCACGTCGCGGCCGGTCTGCGCGTCGGTGGCCAGGTACACGCCGCCGCGGTTGCCGAACGCCAGCGCGGTGTGCGGGGTGTACCGTCCGGCCAGCGGCGCGTCCGGCTCCTCCGGCTCCGGCGGGAACGGGTCGACGGCCCAGTCCGGGGCCTCGAAGTAGGGCGCGCGGACGTCCGGCACCGGGGTCCCGTCCGGCGCACTGATCATCAGGTCGCTCAGCCCGTCCGGCCGCAGCCGGTTGACCGCGGCGAACCCGCCGTAGCGGTAGTAGACGGCGGTCGACCCCGGCCACCGCCGGTCGGAGAGGATGTACGGCCCGGTCCGGCCCTCCAGCGCGGCCGCCAGCGCCCCGCCCACCGCGTGGAACTGCTGCTCGTCGGCCGGGTACACGGTGATGAACTTGCCGCTCGCGGTCCGCGAGAAGGTCTTGTTGCCGGTCAGCCGGACCGCGTACGGATCGATCAGGAACTTGCACCGCACCCCGGCCCGCAGCAGCACCGGCAGCGCCAGCCGCAGCACCTGCACGCTCTCCCCGGGCAGCGCCGTGACGTGCAGCTTCCAGCCCTGCGCCGGGCCGGGCCCGGCTGCCGGCGGGTCCGCGATGAACCACAGCCCGCGCCGCCGGGTCCGCCAGCCGTCCGGCGCCAGGGAGCGGAAGACCGCCAGGTGCTCGGGTTCGGGCAGGTGGCGGCCGGCCGTCTCGTACCAGCGCTGGTCGAACGGCAGGTAGAACTGGAGGGCTTGCCAGGAGATCATCAGCGGTTCCGTCCGGGCTGGTTGGGCGGTCTTCGGGCGGGGATCGTCCGGCGGCCCGGGGCCGGCCGCGGGCCGGGCGGGCCCCCACGCCGCGCCCGTCCGGCGGCCGGCCCCGACCGGGGCGCCGAACGGGGGGCGGCGCCTCGGGTACGGACCGGCCGGACCGGCCATGGGCCCCGGCGGCAGCCGCCGCCGGGGCCCGCAGAATCAGCCGTTGCAGCTCTGCGAGTCGCAGGAGCTGCAGCTGATGGCCTCGTAGTCCTGGCCGCCGTGCTCGGTGGTGTCCATCTTCTGGAGCTTGAGGACCTTCGACATGAAGACCCCTCCCTTCGGTTCGGTCCGACCGTCCCGGCCGGCCGGCCGGGACGTGGGAGCAGCGTTCCACCGGGCACTGGGAACGGAATGGGAACCCACTGGGGACCGCCGCCACCCGCCGGCCGCGCGCCGCTCACAGCGGCGCACCGGCCGGTGTGCGGCGGGCTTAACGGGCCGCCCGGTCCCGCGTGACCTGGGGGTAATGCGGCCTTCCTACGGTGCTGACGGTGGGAGCGGCTCCCACCATCGGCCCGGCGGGAGGGAGACCAGGTGACGGCGTCAGGCGCGAGGACGGACAGCGTGCGGACGGTCTGCTCGTACTGCGGCGTCGGCTGCGGGATCGTGCTCGACATCGCCCGCGACCCGGCCACCGGACGGCGCACCGCGGCCCGCGCCACCGGCGACCGCGACCACCCGGCGAACGCCGGCCGGCTCTGCACCAAGGGCGCGACCAGCGCCGACCTGATGGCCGCGCCCGGCCGGCTGGAACGGGCGCTGGTGCGCACCGAGCGCGGCACCGCGCCCGCCGCCACCGACGTGGACGCGGCCGTCACCGCGGTCGGCGGACGGCTGCGCGCGATCCTCGACGAGCACGGGCCGGACGCGCTGGCGTTCTACGTCTCGGGCCAGCTGAGCCTGGAGGCGCAGTACCTGGTCAACAAGCTGGCCAAGGGCTTCGTGCGGACCAACCAGATCGAGTCCAACTCCCGGCTGTGCATGGCCAGCGCGGGCTCCGGCTACAAGCTGTCGCTGGGCGCCGACGGGCCGCCCGGCTCGTACCGGGACTTCGACCACGCCGACGTCTTCCTGGTGATCGGCTCCAACATGGCGGACTGCCACCCGATCCTGTTCCTGCGGATGATGGACCGGGTGAAGGCCGGTGCCAAGTTGATCGTGGTCGACCCGCGGCGCAGCGCCACCGCGGACAAGGCCGACCTGTACCTGCCGGTCAGGCCCGGCACCGACCTGGCCCTGCTGAACGGCCTGCTGCACCTGCTGGTCGAGGCCGGCCAGGTGGACGAGGAGTTCATCGCCGAGCACACCGAGGGCTGGGAGGAGCTGACCGCCTTCCTCGCCGACTACCCGCCCGACCGGGTCGCCGAACTCACCGGCCTCCCCGAGGACGGCATCCGGCAGGCCGCCCGGTGGATCGGCGCGGCGGGGGAGTGGATGAGCTGCTGGACGATGGGCCTCAACCAGTCCACCCACGGCACCTGGAACACCAACGCGCTGGTCAACCTGCACCTGGCCACCGGGGCGATCTGCCGCCCCGGCAGCGGCCCGTTCTCGCTCACCGGCCAGCCCAACGCGATGGGCGGCCGCGAGATGGGCTACATGGGCCCCGGCCTGCCCGGCCAGCGCTCCGTCCTGGTCGAGGCCGAACGCGCCTTCACCGAGGACCTGTGGGGGCTGCCGCCGGGGACCCTGCGCACCGAGGTCGGCCGCGGCACGGTCGAGATGTTCGAGCGGATGGCGGCCGGCGAGATCAAGGCCTGCTGGATCATCTGCACCAACCCGGTCGCCTCGGTCGGCAACCGGCGGACCGTCATCGCCGGCCTGGAGGCGGCCGATCTGGTGGTCACCCAGGACGTGTTCGCCGACACCGAGACCAACGCGTACGCCGACGTGGTGCTGCCCGCCACGCTCTGGGCGGAGTCCGACGGCGTCATGGTCAACTCCGAGCGCAACCTCACCCTGGTCCAGGGCGTCCTGGACCCGCCCGGCCAGGCCCTGCCGGACTGGCGGCTGATCGCCGGGGTGGCCCGCGCGATGGGCTTCACGGACGGCTTCGGCCACACCAGCGCCGAAGAGGTCTTCGAGGAGCTCAAGCAGGCCTGGAACCCCGCCACCGGCTGGGACCTGCGCGGTGTCGACTACGAGCGGCTGCGCGCCACCCCGGTGCAGTGGCCGGCCCCGGACGCCGACGGACCCGACCGCAACCCGGTCCGGTACCTGAACGACGGCGTCAGCCAGACCCTGCTGGTCCGCCCCGACGGCAGCCGGCCCGCGCTGGCCTTCCCGACCTCCTCCGGCCGGGCCCGGTTCTTCGCCCGGCCCCACCTGCCGCCGGCCGAACTCCCGGACGACGACTACCCGTTCGTGCTCAACACCGGGCGGCTGCAGCACCAGTGGCACACCCTCACCAAGACCGGGAAGGTCGCCAAGCTCGGCCGGCTGAACCCCGGGCCGTTCGTCGAGATCCACCCGGACGACGCGGCCGCGCTGGGCGTCACCGCCGGCGACCACCTGGAGGTCGCCTCCCGGCGCGGCCGCGCCGTACTGCCCGCCGTCGTCACCGACCGGGTACGGCCCGGGGACTGCTTCGCGCCGTTCCACTGGAACGACCTGTTCGGCGAGTACCTCAGCATCAACGCCGTCACCAACGACGCGGTCGACCCGGTCTCCTTCCAGCCGGAACTCAAGGCCTGCGCCGTCGCGCTGCGGGTGGTCCCCGCCCCCGAACCGAAGGAGACCGCCCCGGTGCCCGCCTCCGCGCCGCACCTGCTCCCGGCCCGGGCCGCGGTGCCGTTCACGCCGGACGCCGCCGGTGCCCCGGCCCCACTGGCCACCCTGGCCGCCGTCCTCGGCCTCCCGGCGGCCGCCCGGCCGGTGCTCGCCGCCCCGGAGCAGCGCTACCTGGCCGGCTTCCTCACCGGACTGCAGGCCGCGCCGGACCTGCCGGGCGTCCCCGTCCTCCCCGCCGACGCGCCGTTCGACCCGGAACGCACCCTGTGGGTGAACGGGCTGCTGGCCGGCCTGTTCTCCCGTACGGCGGCGCCCGCCCCGGCCGGGCACGCCGGCACCGCGCCCGACGCCCCGCCCCGGGACGCCCCGGAGGTGCTGGTGCTCTGGGCCTCGCAGACCGGCAACGCCGAGGAGTTCGCGGCCACCGTGGCCGGGCGGCTCGCCGAGCGGGGCCACCGGGCGCGGCTGGCCGCCATGGACGACACCACCCCGGACGCACTGCCGCCCGGCGGGCCGGTGCTCTTCCTCAGCAGCACCTTCGGCGACGGGGAGGCGCCGGACAACGGCGCCGGGTTCTGGTCGGCGCTGACCGCCGCCGGGCGGGGGCCGCTGCCCGGCCTGCGCTACGCCGTGATCGCCTTCGGCGACTCCACCTACCAGGACTTCTGCGGCCACGGCCGGCGCCTCGACGAACGCCTCGAAGCCCTCGGCGCCACCCGCCTGGTGCCGCGCGCCGACTGCGAACCCGACTACGAGGAGACCGCCGACCGGTGGCTCGACCAGGTCTGCTCCGCCCTCGCCGCGGGCACCGCGCCCGCCCCCGCGCGGACCACCGCGGCCGCCGCACCCGGCGCCACCGCGGCGCCCGCGGGCGGGGCGCCGGTCCACACCAAGGCGTCCCCGTTCCCGACCCTGCTGATCGGCAACCGGCTGCTCAGCCTCCCCGGCTCGCAGAAGGAGGTACGGCAGTTCGCCTTCGACACCCGCGGCGGCGAACTCGCCTACCAGGCCGGGGACGCCCTCGGGGTGCGGCCCGCCAACGGCGCCGCCCTGGTCGCCGAATGGCTCGCCGTCACCGGCCTGGACGCCGACGACCCGGTGGACGTCCCGGACTCCGGCCCGGTGCCGCTCGGCGAGGCGCTGCGCACCCGGCTGGACATCGCCCGGATCACCCCGGAACTGCTGCGCTTCGTCGCCGAGCGGACCGGCGACCGGGACCTCGGACGGCTGCTGCGGCCCGACAACAAGGGCGAGCTCGCCAAGTGGAGCTGGGGCCGGCAGGCCGTCGACGTGATCGGCGCCCACCCGGTCCGGGCCACGGCCGCCGAGTGGGCCGGTGTGCTGGGGCGGCTCCAGCCGCGGCTGTACTCCATCTCCTCCAGCCCGCTCGCGCACCCCGGCGAGGTCCGGCTCACCGTCTCCGTGGTCCGCTACACCAACGACCTCGGCCGCCGGCGCAACGGCGTGTGCTCCACCTACCTGGCGGACTGCGCCGACGACGGGCCGGTGCCGGTCTACGTCCGGCGCTCCCCGCACTTCCGGCCGCCCGCGGACCCCGCCACCCCGATGATCATGGTCGGTCCGGGGACCGGCGTCGCCCCGTTCATCGGCTTCCTGGAGGACCGGCGGGCCCGCGGCCACACCGGCCGCAACTGGCTGTTCTTCGGCGAACAGCGCCGCGCCACCGACTTCTACCACCGCGAGGAGCTGGAGTCCTTCCAGGAGTCCGGCCACCTGGACCGCCTCGACCTCGCCTTCTCCCGGGACCAGCGCAACAAGGTCTACGTCCAGGACCTGATGCGCGAGCGCGGCCGACGGCTGTGGGAGTGGCTCAACGACGGCGCCCACCTGTACGTCTGCGGCGACGCCGGCCGGATGGCCAAGGACGTCGACCGCACCCTGCGCGAGATCGTCGCCACCCGCGGCGGCCTGTCCCCGG
>NZ_JAIZ01000792.1:9838-13566 GCF_000710465.2 Kitasatospora sp. MBT63
GGGGACGGAGAGACGATGGAGACGCCGCCCGTCCCAAGGAGGTCCCGCCGTGACAGCAGAGCGCACCTCCCAGGGCGGCCCGGACGCGAACGGCCGGGACCCCGGCGTCCCACCCGTCCCGCTGGAGCCCGGCGGCCTGCTGGACGTGCTCAGCGTCGCCGCCGTCCTGCTCGACGCCGAGGGCCGGATCGTGCTGTGGAGCCCGCAGGCCCGGCGCCTGTTCGGCTGGAGCGCCGAGGAGGCGCTCGGCCGCCAGGCCGCCGGGCTGCTGGTCGCCGAACAGGACGTCGGCCTGGTGCGCAAGCTGTTCGCGGACGTGATGCGCGGCGGTGGCGCCTGGGCGGGCGTCTTCCCGGTACGGCACAAGGACGGCAGCATCCGCCCGGTGGAGTTCCGCAACATGCGGCTGCGCAACCGCCAGGGCGAGGTGTTCGCGCTCGGCATCGCCGCCGACGAGTCCACCGTCCGCGGCGTCGAACGCGACCTCGCGCTCTCCGCCCGGCTGGTCGCCCAGTCCCCGATCGGCCTCGCCGTCCTGGACAGCTCACTGCGGTACGTCCTGGTCAACCCCGCCCTGGAGCGGATCAACGGCCTGCCCGCCGAACGCCACCTCGGCCACGGCGTCCGGGAGGCGCTGCCCCTGCTCGACGCCGAACGGATCGAGACCGCGATGCGGCAGGTGATGGCCACGGGCACCCCGCTGCTCAACCTCGTCGCCGTCGGACGGACCCTCGCCGACCCCGACCACGACCACGCCTGGTCGGTCTCCTACTTCCGGCTCGAGGGCCCGGGCGGCCGCATCCTGGGCCTGGCGACCTCGGTGATCGACGTCAGCGAACAGCACCGGCTCACCGCCGAGGCCGCCGCCGCCCGCCGCCGGCTGGCCGTGATCGCCCGTGCCTCCGCCCGGATCGGCTCCACCCTCGACCTCGACACCACCGCCCGGGAGCTGTCCGAGGTGGTGGTGCCCGAACTGGCCGACCTCGCCGCCGTCGACGTCCTCGACGCCGTCCTCCCCGATCCGCTGCCCGCCCCCGCGGCCCCCGGCGGACACCCCGCCGCCTTCCGGGCGTTGGCCCTGGCCGCCGCCCACCCCTCGGAGCAGGTCAGGACCGCCGTCCGGGCGGCCGACCCGACCGGCACCCTCGCCCTGTACCCCGCCGACCGGCTGGTGGCCCGCTGCGCCGCCGCCGGGGAGCCCGTCCTGGTCGCCCGGGTCACCCCCGCCGACCTGGCCCGGATCGCCCGCGACGAACAGGCCGCCGCCGTCCTCGCCGAGGCGGGCCTGCACTCCTACCTGGCCGTCCCGCTGATCGCCCGCGGCGAGGTGCTCGGCGCCCTCGACCTCAAACGCCTGCGCAACACCGCGCCCTTCGACCAGGACGACGTCCTGCTCGCCCAGGAACTGGCCTCCCGGGCCGCCGTCTGCATCGACAACGCCCGCTGGTACCAGAACCAGCGGCACGCCGCGCTCACCCTCCAGCGCCACCTGCTGCCCCGCCGCCGCCCGCAGGCCGAAGGACTCGAGATCGCCTACCGGTACCAGCCCAAGGGCACCGCCGGCGAGGTCGGCGGCGACTGGTTCGACGCCATCGCGCAGGACCACGGCTGCTCCGCGCTGGTGGTCGGCGACGTCATGGGCAGCGGCATCACCGCCGCCGCCACCATGGGCCAACTGCGCACCGCCACCCGCACCCTGACCGGCCTCGCCCTCGACCCCGCCGAGGTCCTGACCCACCTGGACCGGACCACCGACGAACTCGACGAGTCCATCGCCACCTGCGTGTACGCCGTCTACGACCCCCACGCCCTGCACTGCCGGATCGCGCTGGCCGGCCACCCGCCACCCGTCCTGGTCCGCCGCGGCGCACCCCCGGTCCTGCTGGAGCTGCCCACCGGCGCACCGCTCGGGGTCGGCGGCGTCCCGTTCGAGTCCACCGGCATCGACCTGGCACCCGGCGACCGCCTGGTGCTCTACACCGACGGCCTGGTGGAGACCAGGGACGACTCCCTCGACGACCGCCTGGACCGCCTCCTGCACCTGCTCGCCGACCGGCAGCCGTCCCTGGAGGCGACCTGCGACCGGCTGCTGGCCGAGCTGCGCGACCCGGCCGGCGGCGACGACGTCGCCCTGCTGATCGCCGAGGTGACACCCCGCCGGCCGGGCCCGACGGCCTGACCCGCCCGCCACCCGCCCGTCAGCCGGTCCGTGCCGCCACCGCGTCCGCCTCCCGGGCCAGCGCCACCAGGGCGTGCCCGCGCCCGTCCCCGGCCCGTACGGCCGCGCCCGGGGGTGGGCCGCGCCGTAGGATGACCGGTGTGGCGCCCGGCCGTTCGGATCCCGCCGACGGCCCGGGGACAGCGGCCCCATCCGGTGACGACGGTGGTGCGTATGGCGCGTTTGATCAGGCAGAACGGCCCCGGCGCGATGGCCCGGCCGGCCGTCGGCGCCCGGTAGCGCCCGGACGGGACGACGATGGCCGACGAGGTCGGCATCCGGCTGCTCGGCGGACTGCGGCTGACGGTCGGCGGCCACGAGGTGCAGCCCGGGGTGTGGCGCCTGCGCAAGGCCAGGACGGTGCTGAAGCTGCTGGCGCTGGCCCCCGACCACCGGCTGCACCGCGACCTGCTGTACGAACAGCTGTGGCCCGGTCTCGACCCGCCCGCCGCCGCCAACAACCTGCACCAGGTGCTGCACGCCGTCCGCCGCGGTCTGGCCACCGCCGGTGACCCCGGGGACGTGGTCACGCTCCGCGACGACCTGGTGGTGCTCGGCCCGGACGGCGTCCGGGTGGACCTCGACGAGTTCGATGCGGCGGCCCGGCTCGCCTCGGCCGGCGGCGGCGCCGGGCACTACCGGACCGCCCTCGCGCTCGCCGACCACGAACTGCTGCCCGAGGACGCCTACGAGCCGTGGGCCCAGCAGGCCCGCGGCGCCCTGGAGGTCCGCCGCGCCGCCCTGCGGCTCGGACTCGGCGAGGCGCTGGAGCGCGAGGGCCGCACCGCCGAGGCGGTGGAGGTGCTGCGGGCGCTGACCGCCGACGAGGAGCTGAACGAACCCGCCCACCGCGCCCTGATGCGTGCCTTCGCGGCCGAGGGGCGGCGCGGTGAGGCGCTGGCGACGTACGAGCGCCTGCGGGACGGGCTGCGGCGGGACGGCGGACCCGACCCGGACCCGCGCACCCGGGAGCTGTACCGCGGGCTGCTGGCGGGCTCGGTCGAGGAACCCGCCGGACCCGGCGCCGCCGGTACGGACCCCCGACCCCGGCACCGCAGCAACCTGCCCGCCCAGCTGACCAGCTTCGTCGGCCGGGAACGGGAACTCGCCGAGGTGGGGGAACTGCTCGGGCGCAGCCGGCTGCTGACCCTGACCGGCCCCGGCGGCTGCGGCAAGACCAGGCTCGCGCTGGCTGTCGCGGCCGCCCGCCTGGACACCTTCCGGGACGGCGGCTGGCTGGTCGACCTCGCCGCGCTCACCGACCCCCGATCCGTCCCGGACGCGGTAGCCTCCGTGCTCGGCCTCCAACTGGCCTCCGACCGCCGGGCGCAGGCCGCGCTCGCCGCGCAACTCGGCGGGCGGGAGCTGCTGCTGGTCCTCGACAACTGCGAGCACCTGGTCGAGGCGTGCGCCGCCCTGGTCGCCGAGGTGCTGCCGCACTGCCCGGGGGTGGTGGTGCTGGCCACCAGCCGTGAGCCGCTGCAGAGTTACGGCGAACGGACCTGGCGGG
>NZ_JAIZ01000792.1:13671-20814 GCF_000710465.2 Kitasatospora sp. MBT63
CCCGCCGAGCTCGGCCGCTACGCGTCGGTGCGGCTGTTCGTGGAGCGGGCTGCGGAGGTCGTCCCGCACTTCGGGCTCGACGCGGACAACGCCGGGGCGGTCGCCCAGATCTGCTTCCGGCTGGACGGCATGCCGCTGCCGCTGGAGCTGGCCGCCGCCCGGGTCCGGATGCTGACCCCGCAACAGATCGCGGACCGCCTGGACGACGCGCTCACCCTCCTCGGCCAGGGCAGCAGGCACCAGGTGACCCGCCACCAGACCCTGCTCGCCACCCTGGCCTGGAGCCACCAGCTGCTCGACCCCGAGGAGCGGGTGCTGCTGCGCCGGCTGGCGGTCTTCGCGGGCACCTTCTCGCTGGGCGCCGTCGAGCAGGTCTGCACCGAGGGCACCGCCCCCGCCACCGCACTGGACCTGCTCGGCCGCCTGGTCGACAAGTCGCTGGTCCTGGTGGAACGGCCCGGCCCGCAGGTGCGCTACCGGCTGCTGGAGACGATCCGCCAGTACGCCGGGGAGCGGCTGCGCGAGAGCGGGGAACTGGCCGCCACCGAACGTCGCCACCGCGCGCACTACCTGGCGCTGGCCGAGTCGCACGACCCGGAGCCGTCCGCCCGGGCGCCCGCCGGGACGCCGCTGGAACTGGAGGCCGACCACGACAACCTGCGCGCCGCCCTGCGCTCGGCCCTGCGCAGCGCGCCGCAGGACGCGCTGCGGCTGGCGGTCGCGCTGCGGCTGTTCTGGGCCGACCGCGGCTACCTCGCCGAGGGCCGGCGCCGGCTGGACGACGCGCTCGCCGCGGCGCCGCAGCCGACCCCGCTGCGGGCCCGGGCGCTGTTCGGGCAGGGCGTGCTCGCCGTCCGGCTCGGTGACAGCTCCCCGCTCGGCGCGATCGGCGCGGAGATCGTCGCCATCCACCGCGGCGGTCCGGACCGTACCGCGCTCGCCGCCGCCCACTCCCGGCAGGCGCTGCTGCTGTGGATGCGCGGCGCCTGGGACGAGGCCCGGGCGGCCCTGGACGAGTCCTGCGTCCTGGCCGGCGGCGACCCCGCGCTGCTGGCCGCCGCCGCCCACCTGCGAGGGGTCTGGGCGGTCTGCCGGGGCGAGGGGGCGGACGCCAGGAACTCCTTCACCGCCTGTCTGCGGCTGCTCGCCGACGTGGACGGCGGGGTGCCGCCGTTCCTGCCGGTGATGACGCCCGGCTACGTCACCGAGGAGGCCGCCGACGGCACGGTCTCGGTGTACTTCGAGGAGACCGTGCTGGCCGGACGGCTGGTCGGCGCCGATCCGGCCCGCGGCTACGCGCTCGCCAACCTCGCCCTGGCCGCCCGGCTGGCGGGCGACCGGGAGGGCGCGCTCGGTGCGGCCGAGCAGAGCGTCGCCCGGTTCCGTGGGCTCGGCGACCGCCGGGGCGAGTCGCTGGCCCTCAACACCCTCGGCAACCTGTGCCGCAGCCACCGGGCCTACCGGCGGGCCCGGACCTGCCTCGACGCCTGCCTCGAGATCCGGCGCGGGCTCGGCGACCGGCGCGAGATCGGCATCACGCTCGGCAGCCTCGGCCTGCTGGCGCTGGCCGCCGGCGACCTCGACGGCGCCCGCGCCGCGATCGGCCGGGCCAGGGCCGGTTTCGAGGAGACCGACGACCTGCCCGGCACCACCAACTGCCTGCTGCACCTGGGGCAGGCCGCCCGCGCCGCCGGCGACACCGCGACCGCGAAGGACCTGCTCACCCGGGCCCTGGACCTCGGCGGCGTCGCCGGGTCGACCTGCGCCGCCGGGTGGGTGGCGGTGATGCTGCTCGGGCTGGCCGAGCAGGCCGGCGACCGGGCCGCCGCCGACGCCGCGGCGGCCACCGCCCGGGACGGCTTCACCCGGCTCGGCGACCGGCGCGGCCTGGCCCACCTGGACCGGAGGGCCCCGGGCGGCCGCTGAGGCGCCGCTGAGCCGGTGCAAAGCCGCTGCTCAGCGGCGGGTCCTACGGTCGGCGGTGTCGGAATCGAGTTCCACACCGAGTTTCCACACCGAGATCCACACCGAGGAGGCCGACGATGTCCATCGACACGGCAACGGGAGTTCTGGGGGACGCCACCATCGGCGAGCTGGAGGCGGCACTGCGCGGCGAGGTGGTGCGCCCGGGCGACCCCTCGTACGACGAGGCACGGGCGGTCTGGAACGCCGCGCACGACCGCCGCCCGGCCCTGGTGGTGCGCTGCGCCGGCACCGCCGACGTGATCAGGGCGGTGGAGTTCGCCCGCAGCCAGGACCTGCCGGTCGCGGTGCGCGGCGGTGCCCACAGCATCGCCGGGTTCTCCACCTGCGACGGGGGCATCGTCATCGACCTGTCCGCGATGAAGGGCGCCCGGGTCGACCCCGCCCGCCGCCGGGTGCTCGCACAGCCCGGCCTGACCTGGGGCGAGCTCGACCACGAGACCCAGGCGTACGGCCTCGCGGTGACCGGCGGCCTGGTCTCCTCGACCGGGATCTCCGGCTTCACCCTCGGCGGCGGCGTCGGCTGGCTGGTCCGCCGGTACGGGCTGGCCAGTGACAACCTGGTCGGCGCCGACCTGGTCACCGCGGACGGCCGCTCCGTGCACGCCGACGCCGAGGAGAACCCGGAGCTGTTCTGGGCGCTGCGCGGCGGCGGCGGCAACTTCGGCGTGGTCACCTCCTTCGAGTACGAGCTGCACCCGGTCGGCCCGGAGGTCCTCGGCGGCCTGGTCATCTACCCGCAGTCCGAGGCCCGGCAGGTGGTCTCCCGCTGGCGGGACCTGACCGCCGGGATGCCCGACGAGCTCACCACCCTGGTCAACCTGACCACCGCGCCGCCGCTGCCGTTCCTGCCGCCGGAGGTGCACGGCACCCGGATCGCGGTCGTCGCCGGGATGTACGCCGGCTCCCCGCAGGCCGGCGAGGCGGCGGTCGCCCCGCTGCGCACGCTCGGCACCCCGATCGCCGACGTGCTGGGCCCGATCCCCTACCTCGGGATGCAGACCCTGCTGGACCCGCTCTGGACCCGCGGCGCCCACAACTACTTCACCTCGGCGTTCATCGAGGCGTCCGACGCGGCGATCGACACCATGACCCGGCTGCACGGCACCACGCCGACCCCGTTCAGCGAGCTGCACCTGCACCAGCTCGGCGGCGCCTTCGGCCGGGTCCCCGCGGACGCCACCGCGTTCAGCCAGCGCGACGCGGGCTTCCTGTGCAACGTGATCGCCCGCTCGCCCGAGCCGGACGGCTTCGACGGGCACGTCGCCTGGGCGCGCGACGCGCGGGAGCAGATGGCCCGGCACGGCAAGGGCACCATGTACGTCAACTTCACCGGTGACGCGGACGGGGACAGGGTGCGGGCCTCCTACCCGGACGCCGTCCACGCGCGGCTGGTGCGGGTCAAGGACGAGTACGACCCCACCAACCTGTTCCGGCTCAACCAGAACATCCGCCCGTCGTCCGGCGGCTGACCCGCCGCCGGACTCCGGCCCCGGCCCCGGTGCTCACCGCACCGGGGCCGCGCGCTGTGTCAGCACGGCCAGCGCCAGCTCGGCCCAGCGGACGTTCTCCTGCTCGAACGCCAGCCCGCGCAGCAGGGTCAGGTAGGGGCCGACCCGCCCGGCGCGGGCCAAGTGCTCGGCCTCGGTGCGGCCGTCCAGCATCCGCTCGCGCCGCCGCTCGTAGTGGGCCAGCTTGGCCCGGGACCGCTCCAGCTGCAGGGCGACGGCCGTGCGCACCGCCGCGGCGTCGCCCTCGTCGACCGCGTGCACCTTCACCATCAGCTCGTCGCGGATCGCGGTCGGCCGGGCCGGTTCGGCGGTGAACCGGCGCAGCGCCGCCCGGCCGGCCTCGGTCAGGGTGAACAGCCGCTTGTTGGGCCGGCGCTCCTGGAGGACCACCCGGGCCTCGATCAGCCCCTCGGCGGCCATCCGGTCGAGCTCCCGGTAGAGCTGCTGCGGGGTCGTCATCCAGCAGTTCGCCACCGACGCGTCGAAGCCCTTGGCCAGGTCGTACCCCGATGCCTCGCCCTCCAGGAGGGCCGCCAGAACCGCGTTGCGCAATGCCATCGGGCCAGCCTAGCGCCGGGGGTGGACGCCGTCCGGCGGCCTCGATACTCTCCGAAGCACCTATTCATCAAATTGACTATGGAGGGGCAGTCGATGAACGAGTTCCGCAAGGCCGTCGAGGCCAGGGACCACCGGGCGATGACCGCCCTGCTCGCCGACGACGTCGTCTTCACCAGCCCGGTCGCCTTCAAGCCCTACCCCGGCAAGGCGATCACCGGCGCGATCCTGCGCGCCGTGCTGGAGGTGTTCACCGACTTCCGGTACGTGCGGGAGATCTCCGGGGCGGACGGCCGGGACCACGCCCTGGTCTTCACCGCGAAGGTCGACGGCAAGGAGATCAACGGCTGCGACTTCCTGCACCTAGACGACGACGGCCTGATCGACGAGTTCACCGTGATGGTCCGCCCGCTGTCCGCCGCCAACGCGCTCGCCGCGGCGATGGGCGCCCGCTTCGAGGAGATCGCCCGCGAGGCCGCCCAGGGCTGACCCCGGGGCTGACCCCGGGGACGTCCCCGGGGGCGTCGCCGAACCCGCCCGGGTTCACCGCCGGCGGTGGCACGGCAGCGCTGTTCGGCGGAACACCGGCGCGGGCGCCTTGCGAGCAGGCCGGATCGGCCCGAGAGTGGGCGGGCCGTCACCGCACCGACCGCATGGAGTATGTCCGTGGACGCGCCGCCGCCCGCCCGTCCCCGGCCGCACCGGCCCGCCGAACGCGTCGCCCGTCCGCGCCGCCGGCTGCGCGCCGGGATCTCCCAGCTGGCGGGCCTGCTGATCGGCCTGGCCCTCGGCCTGACGCTGCCCCGGATCCACGGCGGCCCGCAGGCGGACGCCGTCCGGGTGGCCGAGGTGCTGGGCGTGGTCTCGCTGGGCGTGGTCAGCGTCACCGCGCTGATCTTCTCCCTGCTCTTCCTGGTGGTCCAGTGGGCCGCGGGCAACTACACCCCGCGGCTGGCCCTGTTCCGGACCGATCCACTGGTCTGGCGGGTCTTCGCGCTGGTGATCGGACTGCTGACGTTCACCGTCACCGGACTGCTGGCGATCGGCTCGCGCGCCACCGTGTCGATCGTCCTTCCCGCGGCCGTCCTGCTGCTCACCGCCGTCGCCCTGATCCTCATCCGCACCCTCCAGCTCCGCGCGTTCCGCTCGATCCAGCTCGCCCAGGTGCTGGCCGACACCGGCGCCCAGGGCCACACGGTGATCAGCGCGTGCTACCCCGCCGGCCGGCCCGCCGCCCCGGACCCGGCCGGCCTGCCGCCGGTCGGCTCCACCGTCCGCTGGCAGGGCCACACCGCCACCGTCGAGCAGGTCAACATGGAACGGCTGGTCCGGGCGGCCGCCGAGGCGGACGCCGTGGTCGAGATGGACGCCGTCATCGGCCGTACGATCCAGCACGGCGACCGCCTCGCGGACGTCCGGGGCGGCCACCTGGACGACCGGGCGGTGACCGCCGCACTGGTCGTGGGCCGCGAACGCGCCTTCCACCAGGACCCCCTGCTGGCGCTGCGGCTGCTCGCCGACACCGGCCTGCGCGCGCTGTCCCCCGCCGTGCACGACCCGGCGACCGCCGTCGAGGTCCTGGACGTCCTCGACGGGCTGCTGAGGCGCCTCGCCGTCGCCGACCTCGGCCGCCGGGCCGTCGCCGACGACCGCGGCACGGTCCGCCTGCTGCTCGCCGGACCCGGCTGGCCGGAGTTCGTCCGCACCGCCCTGGACGACCTGCTCCGGTCGGCCGCCGGGTCGCCGATGGTGCTGCTGCGCAGCCGGGAACTCCTGACCGCCCTGCGGACCGTCGCCCCGCCGGACCGCCGCCCGCCGCTGGAGACCCGGCTGCGGTGGGTCGACGGGCAGCTCGCCGACGCGCACCCGCCGTTCGTCCTGGAGGGCACCGACCCCTGACCCGGGGCCTACCGGGAGGGACCCGGCGGGACCCGGCGGGACCCGGCGGGACCCGGCGGGACCTGGTGGGCCGCCCGCCCGGCGCCCTGCCGTCAGCCGGCCGCCCCCGGCGGGGCCGTGCGGCGGATCGCGACCATCGCCACGTCGTCGGCCAGCCGGGCCCCGACGTGGTGGCGCAGGTCCCCGTGGACGGCCTCCAGCAGCGCGGCCGGCGACAGGGCGAGCCACTGCCGGAGACGGTCGGCCAGGGGGTAGAACTCGCCCGCACGGTTGCGGGCCTCGATGACCCCGTCGGTGTAGAGCAGCAGCGTCGCCCCCGGCGGCAGGCCGAACGCGTCCGCCGCCGGCCGGGGACCGGCCAGATCGCCCAGGCCGAGCGGGGGCGTGGCGACGGCAGGGTCCAGCGCGGTCACCCCGCCGGCGTCCAGCAGCAGCGGCGGCGGATGGCCGAGGTTGGCCAGCCGGACCGGCCCGCCGCCATCGGCGGGAAGGTCGAGGAACACGGCGGTGACGAAGCCGTCGTCGGCGGCGCCCGGCCCCGCCTCGGCGGCCGCCGCCCGCAGCTCCTCGCGCAGGTCGTCCTCCACCTCGGCGACCAGGTCCTCCACCCGCGCGTGGTGCCGGGAGGCCCGCCGGAAGCTCCCCAGCACCTGCCCCGCGGTCCCGAGCGCGGCCAGCCCCTTGCCCTGGGCGTCCCCGAGCAGGATCCGCACCCGCCCGCGGGCGACCGTGGCCGCGTAGAGGTCGCCGCCGACCGAGGACTCCTCGTCGGCGGTCAGGTAGAGACAGGCCAGGTCGAGCGGTCCGATCCGGGTCGGCGGCGGACGGAGCAGGGTGTGCTGCAGCACCTCGACCGCCGACCGGGACCGGGCCAGCTGCCGCTCCCGGCGCTGCCGCACACCGCTGGCGGCGAGCGCGGCGAGGCAGATCAGCAGGATCGTGGCGAGCTGGACGGGGAAGTTCGGCGTCCCGAGCTGGCCGTTGGCGCGGCCGGAGAGGATCACGCACGGGAACATCACGGCGGTCACGATCAGCACGCCGCCCGGACTGCAGAACGCGGCGGCGAGCGGCGGCGCGGCGACCATCAGCGGGCCGAGCCGGATGTCGGGCGGGGTCAGCTCGTCCACCACCAGCAGGCCGACCGGGAGCGACGCCATCACCGCGACGTGGGCCCACCGCTGCCGCCACGGCCGCG
>NZ_JAIZ01000792.1:20915-36543 GCF_000710465.2 Kitasatospora sp. MBT63
CACCTCTCCCACCTTCCGGACGCCCGCGTGACCGCTGTCCCTCCCAGCTTCGCCCACCGCGGCGCCCGAGGCGGCGCGACACCTGCGGGCACGCGGCGGCCGACCGGGCCGCTCCGGCGTGGCCACCGGGGTGGGCCCGGCGGCGGATCCGGGGACGGGGAGCGGGACGCGGGCGGTTCCGGGCGTCACTCCGGGCGGGGCGGGCCCGCGGGCCGTCCGTGCCGACCGGGCCCGCTGCGCCTGCCGGGAGGGCCGGGACGGTCGCCGCCCGCCCGTCCGCCCGCCGGCCGGTCGTCCGGGAGGCGCAGCGTCACGGTGGTCCGGTCGGCAAGGCGGTCGACCCGCAGCGCCCCGTCCAGCTCGCCGGCCGGCCACCGCAACCGCGGTGCGCCATCGGTGGCGCCCGGTCCGTCCTCGGTGATCCGGCAGACCAGGGTGGCGGGGTCCGGCCGGCTGATGACCACCCGGACGTCGGGGCCGGGGGCCGCCACCAGGCTGCCGGCCACCTCGTGGACGGCGAACACGAACAGGTCCCGGTGCTCGACCCCGGCACCCGCGAGCGTCGCACAGTGGGTGACGACGGCGCGCAGGACGGGGAGTTCGTCCGCGCCGAAGCGCTGATCCGTCACCAGCCCGTCGGGCGCCGTCACGCGGTCATCCGTCACCCGGTCGTCCGTCACGTGGTCGTCCGTCATGCGTCCTCCACCGTCGTCACCGTCAGCTGCGGGACCGAGCGGGCGCCCAGCATGCCCAGCACCCTGGCGTGGAACCGCAGGCAGCGGATCTCCACCCGCGGGCCGCCCGGGGGAAGCGCGCGGGCGGCGTCCAGCAGTGAGACCGCGCAGTCGGACCCGAGGAAGGAGAGGCCCGTCAGGTCGACGGTCAGCCGGCCGTCGCCGCCCGCCGCGCCGTCGAGGGCGGCCGGCAGCGCCGCGAGCAGCTGGGCACGGGTGGTCACATCGGCGTCGCCGACCAGGCCGAGCCATCCCTCGGCACGCTCGACGTGCAGGGCCCCGAGGCGGTCGAGCAGGGCCACGGGGTGGCCCTCGCGCATGGCGTCGAGGACCTCGGGGTGGAACCGCCGGCGGTCGTAGGTGCAGATCTCCGCGTAGTCGCGGCCGGCGAACAGGGCGTGCGCGTGGGTCTCGCGGTGCATCACCCCTTCGATGTCCATCCCCAGGTCCGCGACCCAGGCCATGTCGATCACGGTGCGGAACCCGGTGTAGCCCTGCTGCCGGGCGGTCGCGGTCTCCTCCTGGAGCCGTCCCAGTTGGCGGGCCGCGGTGAACCGCGCGTCCGGGGCGATCAGCTCGCGCATGCTGGTGTACGACAGCTGGCCCCGCCGGAGGGCCGGTTCGGCGCCGCCGTGGTGTCCGTGGACCCGCTCGTGGACGTCCGCAGGCGGAACGGCGGGGTCCGCCATGACGGTGACCTTCTCGCCGCGGGCCAGCCCCTCGTGGATGAAGGCGACCAGGATCTCCCAGCGGCCCTCGTCATCGTCGTAGTCCGCGTAGGCGTGGTCGCCGGGCCGCATCCGCAGAACGGGTATCGTCCGGTGTGCGGAGGCGGCAGCGGAGTCCGTGGGCACCTGTGGTCCTTCCCGCCGGAACGTCCTGCCGGTCGGCGGGGACGTGCGAGTGATCCTATGAACTCACCCGCCCCGCCGGTGGCATGACGGCCAATCAGGTCGAAACTGACCGGACAGTGCCTGAATGAGCCGCTTTCGATCCGCCCGCTCGGCTCTTCGCGCCGGCCTCAGGACGGCAGGTCGAGGCACTCCTCGGCCATCGCGCCGCCGAAGGCGTTGCGGGCGTGGGTGTGCATCCGGGCGGCGTAGCGGGGGTCCTCGGACAGGGCCGAGTAGCCGCTCCCCCGACGGGAGATCACACCGGCGGTGTCGGCCAGGTAGACGTCGAAGCCCGGGTACATCAGCTCGATGCAGGGCAGGTCGTCGATGTCGAGGGCGAACACCGGGTACTCGCCGAACGCGTCGGGCTCGCCGGTGGCGAGGACCCGCCGCGAGTCCGAGCCGCCGGGGAGCAGGAAACACTCGTCGAAGCGGTCCGACAGCGCGTCGTACACCGATCCCCAGCCGTCGCCGAACTCGGCCCTGGCGAGCTCGCCGAGCGGGCGCGGGGTCAGCTCGAAGCCGCGGTCGGCGCCGGCCGCCCCGGCCGGCTGCGTGTACCAGGTGGTGGCCCCGAACCAGCCGAAGCGGCGCAGCAGGCCGGTGTCGTACCCGAGCCACCGGCGCAGGCTCGGCGGAAGCGGGCGGCCGCCGGGGAAGGCGGCGGTGGCCAGGAGCTCGGCGGGGAACGGTGTGCGGGTGGCGCCGACCCAGGGGCCCGCGGCCTCGAGGTGGCCGAGGACGAGGCGGTGCGGGTCGGCTTCGACGGCGGCGATGGCGCGCTCGGTGAGGGCGACGCCGTGGTCGGGCGAGGTCGGCGAGGTCATGGGGTCGGGTGTCCTTGTCGTATCGGCAGGGGGTGGCGGTCGGCACGACCCTAGGGCCGGGCGCCGACACGTACGGCCGGGCCGCAGGTCCGGGGACCTGCGGCCCGGCCGTCCGCCGGTCCGCCCGGGTCGGGTGCGGGTCAGCGGGGTGCGGTCACGAGGGCCTCGATGGCGGGGACGAGGGCCGCGGGGGTGGGCAGTGCGTCGTTCTCGGCGCGCAGACGGACGGCGGCGGCGCGCAGCTCCGGGTCGGTGACCAGGCGGGTGAGCAGCGGCGCGTCGACCTCGGCGGAGGCGGTGGACAGGGCCGCGCCGGTGGCGGTGAGGGTGGCGGCCACGGTGAAGTTGTCGGCGCCCTGGGGGAGCAGGAGTTGGGGCACCCCGGCCTGCAGGCCGGTCAGCGTGCTGCCGGAGCCGCCGTGGTGGATCACGGCGTCGCAGACCCGCAGCAGCTCGGCCAGCGGCACCCAGGGGAGCGGGTGGACATTGGCCGGAAGGGGCCCCAGGTGGGTCAGGTCGGCCTCGCCGACGGCGAGCAGGAAGTCGGCGTCGACCTCCGCGGCGGCCCCGATCAGCGGCGCGATGGCGTCCACACCGTCGACCTCGGTGATCACCGTGCCGAGGGTGACCGCGACCCGCGGCCGGGTGCTGCGGCGCAGCAGCTCCGCCGGGACCACACCGCCGCCGTTGTAGGGGATGTAGCGCATCCGCAGGCCCCCCGGGTCGCCGCCGAGCGCGGCCGGCACGATGTTCAGCGGGGTGGACTCGGCGGGGGCGCCGACGCCGTGCGCCTCGTAGTACTCGGTGAAGTGGCCGGCGAGCCGCGCGGCCAGATCCAGGCCGGAGGTGAAGCCGAAGTTCTGCAGCGCCGCCGGGATCTTGAGCTTGGCCGCGACCAGCTGGGCGGAGGCCAGGCAGGAGTCGTGGACCAGCAGGTCGGCCTCCCAGGCGGAGGCCGTGGCCAGCAGGCCGTCCACGGTGGCGCGGGAGGCGTGGGCGAACGCGGCGGCGGCCAGGTCGAGGAGCTGGTCCTCGGCCAGGTCGGGCCGGGCGTAGCCGGCCTTCCCTCCGTTCACGGCTTCGAAGGAGTCCCGCAGCGACCCCCCGTCGCCGATCTCGACGATCGGGAAGCCGGCCGCCCGCAGCTGGTCGTACGGCTTCGGGGAGGCGAACAGGACGTCGTGCCCGGCGGCCCGCAGGGCCTGGGCGGTGGGCACCATCGGGAACAGGTGGCTGGGTGCGGCCGGACCGGTGAAGAGTATGCGCACGGGAATCTCCTGGCCGTTCATCGAGTGGTTCGGTATCGGAGGGCGCGGCAGCGCCGACGCTCCGTCAACTGCCGGACGTTCACGAAGTGTTCCCGGCGTGATCGATAATCGGACGTTCTCGTACGGCCCTTGCCCGCGGCGGCCCGGTGTGCTCCGCCCTCGCGCCGGCGTACGGCGCCCCTCGAGGGGAAGCCCGTGACCGTGGGTGACCGCCGGGCGTGCGGCGCGCGGGGCCGGCCCGCATCCTGGCAGTGAACCGCGACGGCACCGCGTGGGGTGCCGTCGCGGGCGGACCGGACAGGAGGGCCCCGATGGCCAAGCCCGATGCAGTCTTCCTCTTCATCGGTACCTACCCGAGCGAGGCGGCGGCGCGAACCGACTACGACGTGCTCAAGGAGCTCCACGCCATCGGCGCCGTCGGGAGCTACGACGCCTCCGTGGTCACCAAGGACGAGTCCGGAAAGGTGCACGTCGACAAGGACGAGACGGCCACCCGGCACGGGGCCTGGGGCGGGGCCGCCGCGGGCGCGGTGGTCGGCCTGCTGTTCCCGCCGGCGCTGATCGGCACGGCCGCCGTCGGGGCCGCCGTCGGCGGCCTGAGCGGGCACCTGTGGCGCGGGATGTCGCGGTCGGACGTCAAGGAGTTCGGCGAGATCATCGACGAGGGGCAGGCCGCCCTGGTCGTGGTCGGCGCGAGCACCATCGCGGACGCGGTGCAGAAGGCCGAGCTGAACGCCGTGAAGCAGATCGCCAAGGAGCTCGACGTGCGGGCGAGCGACCTCGACACGGCGGTCCGCCAGGCCGCCACCGAGGTCGCCCGAACCGGCCGGTCCACGGCAACTCGTCCTCGCCGAGGGTGGGTTGCGCCGTGGCCGCGCGCCCGGGCGACGGGCCCTGCGCGGGTCGGTGCGGGTCGGCGCGCGTGATCGCGCGGGAGCTGGTGTGCTGGTCCGAGGGGGCGATCGGACGTGTATCCGGGAGAGTGGCAGATGAGCACCTATCGAGCTGCGCAGATCGCTGCGCTCGGCAGCCCGTTCGAGCTGGTGGAACGGGAGGTCCCACGGCCCGGGCCCGGCCACGTACGGGTGGCGGTGGACGCCTGCGGGGTCTGCCACAGCGACTCGGCCTTCATCAACGCCCTGCTGCCCGGCGTGAGCTTCCCGCTGGTCGCCGGACACGAGGTGGCCGGGCGCATCGAGGAACTCGGCGAGGGCGCCGCCCAGCGCGGCTGGCAGGTCGGCGACCGGGTGGCGGTGGGCTGGTTCGGCGGGAGCTGCGGCCACTGCCCGCCCTGCCGCCAGGGCGACTTCGTGGTCTGCCAGAACCTGAAGGTCCCCGGCTGGGCGTACGACGGGGGCTACGCCGAGGCGATGATCGCACCCGTCGACGCATTGGCGCGGATCCCCGACGGGCTGACGGCGGTCGAGGCCGCACCCATGGGTTGCGCGGGAGTGACCACCTACAACGGACTGCGGCGCAGCGCGGCCCAGCCCGGTGACCTGGTGGCGGTGCTCGGCCTCGGCGGGCTCGGCCACCTCGGGGTGCAGTTCGCGGCCGCGATGGGCTACGAGACCGTCGCCATCGCGCGCGGCGCCGCGAAGGCCGAGTTCGCCATGAAGCTGGGCGCGCACCACTACATCGACAGCACGGGGCCCACCAGCGTCGCGGACGCGCTGCAGTCGCTCGGCGGTGCCCGGGTCGTGCTGGCCACCGCGGCCAACTCGGAGGCCATCACGGCGACGGTCGAAGGACTGCGCCCCCGCGGCGAGCTGGTCGTGATCGGCGCGGACGCCACCCCGCTGGGGATCAACCCCAACCAGCTCCTGTTCAGTGCCCGGGTCATCCGCGGTCACCCCTCGGGCACGTCGCAGGACGTCCAGGACACGCTCGCCTTCAGCCTCCTGAAGGGGATCCGCCCGACGGTGGAGACCGTCCCGCTGGACCGGACGGCGGAGGCGTACGACCGGATGATGGCCGGCGCCGCCCGGTTCCGGATGGTGGTCACCACCGGCTGAGCCGGCCGGAGGTCACCTGCCGGACGCGGGGCCCGGGCACTTCTCGGCGGCGTGCACCACCGTGTAGCACCGCAGCGGGTTGATCCGGCCGCTGTGCCACAGGCAGTCCTCGTGGATGTCACGCCTGGCGAGCTGACCGGCATCGCCCGCGACGCGGCCGGGCGCGGCGACCGCCTCTACTACTGGATCTCCGTCTGACGAGGGACGACGGACGACGGCCGCGGCCCGAGGGCCTGACGACAGGCGGGGCCCGGTACCGGTCGGTCGGCAGCGGGAGACGGAGCCGCTGACCGCGGCCCGCCCCGGGGCCGGCGCTGCGGGTGGCTCCGCCGTCCTGCTGCGCCAAGGAGATCGGCCACCTGCTCCGGCCGTCACCCCGGACGGTCGGGTCGCACCTCTGCCCCGGGCGGCGGCCGGCGCCCGGCGGGCCCGGTCCGGATCTGTGCTCGGCGTGCACGGTGCCGGTCCCACGGTGCACCGCGGCGGCCGGGCAGCCGGATGACCTACCGGGCAGGCCGGTCGACGGATCAGGCTGATGTCGCGGAGTGACGACGGAAGGACGGTCAGGTGGGCTCGAAGGTGACGTCCGGGTCGGTTCCCGAGGACGAGCGGGCGGCGGTCTGGAGCGGGGCGGTGTCGCGGACCCTGGTCCCGGTGGAGGTGGTCCCGCGCACCGGGACTCCCTTCGACGGACGCGTGGAGTCGCACCGGCTCGGGTACGTCCGGATCTCCACACTGGAGGCGGACCCGGCGCGGGTCGTCCGCACGGCGGCGCTGATCGCCCGGGCGCCGCGGACCGAGCCGCAGGTGGGGGTCGGGCTGCAGGTGGCGGGCCGGGCCGTGTTGGAGCAGGACGGGCGCCGGGCCGAGGCGCCGGCCGGCGGGCTCCTCCTGTACGACGCGGCCCGGCCCTTCACCGTCGACTACCCGGAGCGCTTCCGCACGCACCTGTTCCACCTGCCGCGCCGGCTGCTGGGCGTACCGGAGCGCGAGCTGCGGCAGGTGGCGGGAACGGCCGTCGGCCCGGCGCAGGGGTGCGGGTCGGTGCTGCTGCCCTTCCTCGCCACCCTCGCCGCGTCCGCGCACGGGTACTCCGCGCCGGTCGGCGACCGGCTGGCCGGCAGCGTCGCCGACCTGGTGAGCACCCTCGTCACCGAGCTGACCGCCGCGCGGCCGGCCGGCGGGCCCGGAACCCCGAACGACCACCTGGTGCGCCGGGTACGGGAACACATCGACCGTCACCTGGGCGACACGGAGCTGTCGCCCGAGACGATCGCCCGGGCCCACCACATCTCCGTGCGGTACCTGCACCGGCTGTTCGAGGGCGAGGGGGTGACGGTGGGCCGGCTCGTCCAGCAGCGCCGGCTGGAGGCCTGCGCCCGGGAGCTGGGGCGCCGCGGCCGGACCGCCCCGACGGTGTCGGTGGTCGCCCAGCGGTGGGGCTTCGTCAACCCGGCCCACTTCAGCCGGGCGTTCCGGGCCGCCTACGGGGTCTCGCCGCGCGAGTGGCGGGCGCTGGGGGCCCCGGAGGCCGGCTGACGGCCCGTTCGCCGGCGGCCCGGATCCGTGCACGGACGGACCACTCGGCCGCCGTCCCCGGCAGTACGGTCGAGCGGCGTGTGCGCGGGACGGCACGGCACTCCCGGTGGGAACCGGGTCCCGTCCCGGCGGGCGCCTTGCGCCGTCGTGCCGTCCGATCACCCCAGGAGCGCAGAGTTGTCCGACACCACCCCCTCGCACGGCCGGCGGCCGGCGCTCGACCCGGCGCTCCAGGCGTTCCTGGACGCCTCCGCCACCCGGGCGGCGGCGGACCTCCCGGACCTCTCCCTCCTCGCGCCCGGCGGTGCGGCGGACCCGGCCGCGCCGGCCGCCGGGGACCCGGACGATCCGTACGGCACCACCGCGGAGTGGCTCGCGTTGCCCGGCGGACCCACCGGGCGGGTGCACGTCCAGGTGACCAGACCCGCCGGGGCCGCCGAGCCGAGCCCCGTGGTGCTGTTCCTGCCCGGCCTCGGCTGGTCGCTCGGGGACGCTGCCGCGTACGGCCGGCTGGTCCGCGAGTTCGCGCTGGGCAGCGACGCCGCGGTGGTGTACGTCGACTACGCCCGGGCCCCCGCGGCCCGCTACCCGGTGGCCCTCGAGCAGTGCTACGCCGTGGCCCGCTGGATCCAGGCGCACGGCCACGAGATCGGCCTGGCGGGCGGGCGGATCGCCGCCGTCGGCGACTGCGCGGGGGGCAACCTGGTGGCCGCCCTGACGCTGCTGGCCCGGCAGCGCGGCGACCTGCGGCTGGTGCACCAGGTGCTGCTGTGCCCGGTGACCGACGCGGACTTCGACACCCCGTCCTACCGGCGGTTCGCCACCGGCTACTTCCTGCACCGGGACCACATGCGCCGGTTCTGGGACGACTACCTGCCCGAGACGCGGCGGCGGCGGGAGGCCACCGCCGCGCCGCTGCGCGCCACCCCGGCCCAACTCGCCGGACTTCCCCCGGCGCTCGTGGTCACCGCCGAGGCCGATGTGCTGCGCGACGAGGGCGAGGCCTACGCGGCCAGGCTCCGGGTGGCGGGTGTCCCGGTGGTGGCCACCCGCTACCAGGGCGCCGTGCACGGCTTCCTCCTGCTCGACGCGGTCCACCCCACCGCCACCGCCAGGCCGTCGACACGGTACACCTGGCGCTGCACCGCGGTCCGTAGCCGGGGCGGACCTCGGCGGCCGGGACGGGCATTTCCTCCTGTTGTTCTTCCTGGTCCGCGGCGGCGGCCCGCGGTGTGATGGAGCGGGCGGCAGGTGCGGGGCACCTGGCGCCCTCCCCACTCCCCGCGACACCGGACCCGCCGTCCGGTGCGCCCGAACGCCCGCCGAGGAGCGCCGATGTCCGTCGTTCTCGACACCGCCCCGGTCCCGTCCGCCGAACGGGCCGAGTACTGGCACGAGGCGGTCTCCCACACCTTCGTCCCGCTGGACGTGTCCCTGCTCGAGCGCGCGCCCGCCGCCGCGACCATCACCAGTCAACGGGTGGGCGCCCTCCAGGTCTCCGTGGTGGAGGCCGGTCCGCAGCGGGTGGCCCGCAGTGCGGGGCTGATCGCCCGCGGCGGGGAGGACCACCTCACGCTGGCGCTCCAGCACCGCGGCACCGCCCGGCTCGTGCAGGAGGGCCGACAGGTCCTGCTGCGGCCCGGCACCTTCGCGATCTCCGACGCCGGGCGGCCGTTCGCCAAGGAACTGCCGGAGCCTTTCACCTTCACGGCCTTCCACTGGCCGCGCGCCGCGGTGGGCGTGTCCGACGAGGACCTGCGGGTGCTCACCGCGACGGCCTTCGACACCGGCGACGGCACCGCCGCACTGGTGGCCGCCTACCTGGAACGCCTGGCCCGGTCCGCCGGCACCCTGGAGCCGGACGTGGCCGGCCGGCTCGCCACCACGGCCCTGGACCTGCTCGCGGTGCTCGCCCACGAGCGCCGCGGGCGGTCGGTACCGGACGCACCCGAGGCGGCCGGTGCCACCCTGGCGCGCGTCAAGGACCACATCCTGCGTCACCTGGGCGACCCGGACCTGTCGCCGGAGCGGATCGCGGCGGCCCACCACGTGTCGGTGCGCCACCTGCACAAGCTCTTCCACTTCGAGGGCGTCACGGTGGCCCGCTGGATCCAGCGGCAGCGGCTGCACATGGCCCGGCGCGACCTCGCCCGCCCGGCGGCCGGCGGGGCGACGGTCGCGGCGGTCGCGGGCCGCTGGGGGTTCGTGAGCGCCAGTCACTTCAGCCGGGCGTTCCGGGCCGCCTACGGGGTCTCCCCGCGCGAGTGGCGCGAGGACGCGGGCGCCTGCCCCGCCGTGAGCGCGGTCCGGCCGGCCGCCTGTCAGTAGAACCGGGTCGGCGGTGCGGGAGTCCCGGCGGCGACGTCCGCGAGCGCGCTCCGCGCCTGCTCGACCAGCTCGGCGGGGACCCGGTCCGCGAAGGTGAGCACGGTGCGGTACTCGGCGGCGGCCGCCTCGTCCTCACGGCGGTGGGCGAGCGCGTGGGCCAGGTGCAGGTGGGCCTTGGCCGCCACCCGGTGGTAGCCGCGCGCCTCGAACTGGCCGCGGGTCGGGCGCAGGGTGGCTACGGCCTCGGCCCAGTCCCCGCGGTTCAGGTGGACCAGGGACAGGTAGTACGCGGCGATCATCGTGGTGATGCCCCGGACGCTCTCCGGTATCCGGTCGGCGTAGCGCGGGTCGGCGAGGACCGCCATGACCTCCCGGTGGGTCGCGACGGCCTCCTCGAAACGGCCGGCCATCTCCAGCAGCCGCAGGCTCATGTTGCAGGCCGGCAGGAAGCCGTTGACGTCGTCCGCCGCCATGAAGAGGTCCATCGCCCGGCGGCAGCTGTCGGCGGCCGAGGAGACGTCACCGGCGGCGGCGTCCAGCACACCGAACCGGTTGTGCGCCCGGGCTTGCTGGGCCAGGTCGCCGCAGGACCGGGCCAGGTCGAGCGCGGCCGTCGCCGCGGCGAGCGCGTCCTCGCGGCGGCCCTCGCCCACCCAGTACGCCCAGGAGAGGTCGTTCAGGTGACTGGCCCGGAGCGCGGGCTCGCCGAGGGCGGCGGCGGCCCCGGCCGCGGCGCCGAACACCTCGACCCAGTGGTCGGCGGACACCCAGTTGTCGGAGACCAGGCGCATCGCCTCGCCGATCCCGCTGACCGCGGCGTGCTCACCGAGCCCGGCGGCCTCCCGGAAGGCGGCCAGCCAGTTGGCGCGCTCCGCCCTCAGCCAGGCCATCGCCTGCTCGGGGCCGTCCGGGCCGGCCGGCCACCCGGCGGCCGGAGCCGGCGCGCCGTGGTCCGGCCCGTGCCGACGGCCGGCGGTGGCGGCGGTCTCCAGCAGCCAGCCGCGCAGCCGGGAGCCGGCGGCCTGCGACCGCTCCGGGCCGTCCTCCTGGCGGTGCTGCGCCCTGGCGTACAGGCGGAGCAGGTCGTGCAGGCGGTACCGGTCCTCGCGATGGGTCATCAGCAGACCGGCCTCCAGCAGCTCCTCCAGCAGGTCCTCGGCGTCGAAGAGCGGGACCTGCGCGAGGACGGCCGCCAGCGGCAGCCCGAAGTCCGGCCCGGGGACCAGCGACAGCAGCCGGAACATCCGGGCCGCCGCCGGGGCGAGGCGCGAGTAGGACAGCGAGAACGCCGAGTTGACCCGCAGGTCACCCGCGCTCAGCGAGTCCAGCCGGCGGTCCTCGTCGGCGAGCCGGGCGGCCAGCCGCTGCAGGCTCCAGTTCGTCCGGGTGGCGGCCCAGTTCGCGGCGACCCGCACGGCGAGCGGCAGATGGCCGCACAGCTCGGCGATGGTCCGGGCGGCGTCGGGCTCCGCGTCCACCCGGCCCGCGCCGACCACGGCCCGCAGCAGGGACCCGGACTCCGGCGGATCGAGCACGGGCAGCTCCAGCCGCTGCACCCCCTCCAGACCGGCCATGGTGTGGCGGCTCGTCACCACGACCAGGAGCCGTCCCTCGCGCGGCAGCAGCGGCCTGACCTGGGCCTCGTGGCCCGGGTTGTCCAGCACGAGGACCCCGTGGAGCCCGCCCGCGACCGCCTGGTAGCGGGCGCGCCGCTCCTCCGGGCCCAGCTGCACCAGGTCCTGGTCACCCGCGCCCCACGCCGCCAGCAGGCGCACCACCGCCGCCTGCGGCGACAGCGGCTGCGCGTCCAGCCCCTGCATGTCCAGCAGGAACGCGCCGTCCGGCAGTTCCGGTGCGAGCTGCTCGGCCAGCCGGACGGCCAGTGAGGTCTTGCCGCTGCCCGGGGCGCCGAACACCACCGCCACCGGCGGAGCCGCGGTGCCCGCGTCCGGGCCGGCGGACCCCGGCCCGCGCGCGAGGCCGCGCAGCACGGCGAGCTCCGCCCGGCGGCCGACGAAGTCCCGGACGCCCCTGGGCAGCGCGCACGGCGGCGCCTTGAGGGCGGCCGGCCCGCCGTCCGTCCGTCCGGCCCGGGCGACCGCCAGCAACTCGGCGTGGGCGGCCTCGTCCAGTGCGAGTCCCTGCGCGATCGCGGTCACGGTGCCGCGCTGCGGTCGCAGGCTCCGCCCCCGCTCCATGTCGCCGATCGCCCGGCCGGAGACGCCGGAGACCTCCGCCAGTTCCTCGATCGTCAGGCCGCGGGCCTGCCGCAGCGCCCGCAGCATCCGACCGAACCGGGTCCCGCTCGCGTCGCCCATCGCACTCCCGCCCGGTCCGCCGAGGTCATTCGCCCCATTCCTACCGCTTCGGGCCGGGGAAGTGGAAATTCGAACCGAACCGTCGGCGACCGGCGGTCCCGGGCCGGGGCGCCGACCGGAGCCGACCGGAGCCGGTCGGGTGCGCGGATCGACCGGAGGCGGTGCGCCGTCGGCACACCCCTCGGACCTGCGCGTTCCTAGCCTGAGGGGCATCCGACCGGACCACGAGACCCCGAGGTGACGACATGTCCGACCAGAACACCGCCGACGCCGGACCGACCCTGGAGCCCGAGGCCCGGGCCTTCGCCGAGGCCACCGCCAACCCGCCCTACCTGTTCGACCTGGGCCCGGCCGAGGGCCGCGCGGCGGTCGACGAGGTGCAGTCCGGAGAGATCGCCCAGCCGGAGATCGACGAGCAGTGGATCGAGGTCGCGGGCGGCCCGACCGGCCGGGTCCGCGCCCGCATCGTGCGCCCCGCCGGGGCCACCGGCCCGCTCCCCGTCGTCCTCTACATCCACGGTGCGGGCTGGGTCTTCGGCAACGCCCGCACCCACGACCGCCTGGTCCGCGAGCTGGCCGTCGGCGCGCAGGCCGCCGTCGTCTTCCCGGAGTACGACCTGTCGCCCGAGGCGCGCTACCCGGTCGCCATCGAGCAGAACTACGCCGTCGCCCGCTGGATCGTCACCGACGGACACACCGAGGGCCTGGACGCGTCCCGGCTGGCCGTCGCCGGCGACTCCGTGGGCGGCAACATGAGCGCCGCGCTGACGCTGATGGCCAAGGAGCGCGGCGACGTCCCGCTGGTGCTGCAGGTGCTGTTCTACCCGGTCACCGACGCCGCCTTCGACACGCCGTCCTACCACCAGTTCGCCGAGGGCTACTTCCTGCGCCGCGACGCCATGCAGTGGTTCTGGGACCAGTACACCACCGACCCCGCCCAGCGCGCCGAGATCACCGCCTCGCCGCTGCGCGCCACCACCGAGCAGCTCACCGGGCTGCCGCCGGCGCTGGTCATCACCGGCGAGGCCGACGTGCTGCGCGACGAGGGCGAGGCGTACGCGGGCAAGCTGCGCCAGGCCGGCGTTCCGGTCACCGCCGTCCGGTTCCTCGGCACCATCCACGACTTCGTGATGCTCAACGCGCTGCGCCCCTCGAACTCCGCGCAGGGCGCCATCACCTTGGCGGTCCAGACGCTGCGTCAGGCGCTGCGGACTGCCTGACCGCCCGCCACCGAGCCGTAGACCGCCGCGCCGGGGACCACCGGCGCGGCCAACCCTCCCCGAGGACAGAGGAATGACGACGAACGACACCCCCACCGTCGTGCTCGTGCACGGTGCCTTCGCCGATGCCTCCAGCTTCGCCCGGGTCGTTCCCGCGCTGCTGGACGACGGGCTGAACGTGCTGGCACCGGCGGTGCCCAACCGCAGCCTGACCGGTGACGCCGCCCACCTCGCGTCGGTGGTCCGGCAGATCCCCGGGCCGGTCGTGCTGGTCGGCCACTCGTACGGCGGCGCCGTGATCACCGTGGCCGGAGCCGAGGAGAACGTCAAGGCGCTGGTGTACCTGGCGGGTTACGCGCTGGAGGAGGGGGAGAGCCTGGGCGGGCTGCAGGGCCGGTTCCCCGCCTCCGAGCTCGCCTCGGCGCTGGTGTACACGCCGTTCCCGCTGCCGGGCACGGACGAGCAGGGCACCGACGTCTCGGTCGAGACAGACCGCTTCCCGGCGATCTTCGCCGCGGACGTCGACCCGGCACTGGCCCGCGTCCTCGCGGTCTCGCAGCGCCCGCTCGCCGCCGCGGCCTTCGGCGAGGCCGCACCGGTCGCCGCGTGGAAGGACAAGCCCTCCTGGGGGCTCGTCTGTACCGCCGACCGGACCATCAACCCCGAGGTCGAACGGTACGGCTACCGGCGCGCCGGGATGACCACCGTCGAGGTCGACTCCTCGCACCTGGTCATGCTGGCCCACCCCGAACGGGTCGCCGACCTGATCCGCACCGCCGTCCGTGCCGTCACCGGCTGACCGGGAGAGACCCATGAGCACCCAACCGCGCCTCCACCAGCACGATCCCGAGATCCAGTCCTTCGGGACCGTCACCCAGCTGCCGATCGCACTGTCCCACGACGCCCGGCAGTACGCGTGCCAGCGGCTCAACCGCCTCCTCGCGGACACCCACTTCCTGTACGCCCTCTACAAGAAGCACCACTGGAACGTGCACGGCCCGACCTCCTACCAACTGCACCTGCTCCTCGACAAGCACGCCCGGGAGCAGCTGGACCTGGTCGACGTGCTGGCCGAGCGCGTCCGGACCCTGGGTGGCGTCCCGGTCGGCGACCCCCGCCACGCCGCCGAGATCACCGGCGTACCGCGTCCGCCGGACGGGGTCGAGTCCGTGCCCGCGATGCTCTCGCGGCTCCTCGACGCCCACGAGACCATCCTCACCGAGGCCCGCGACGCGGCCGGCCGGACCGCGCAGCTCGGCGACGACGGCACCCAGGACCTCCTGGTCTCCCAGGTCGTCCGCACCGGCGAGACCCAGGTCTGGTTCCTCGCCGAGCACCTCGTGGCCGCCCCCCGGACCGGCTGAGCGGCCGCACCACCGTCACCGTCCGTCCCCGTCGAGCCGCGGCGCCGGGTCCGAACTCACCGACCGGGACGCCGAACCGGGCCGGCCGGCCGGTGACCGCCGACACCGTCCGGCCACCACCCCATCCCCTCAGGAGGAACACCCATGCGTTCACGCCTCGCCGTGCGGCTGCGGGCCGCGGCGGTCGCCGCCGCGCTGCTCGCGGTCGGCTCGGCCACGACCGGGCCGCCCGCGCAGGCCGCACCCGCCGCCGGAACGGCCCTCGCGGTCGGCACCCAGTACGACACCACCCACGTGTACGTGACCCCGGGCTCCATGGACGCCTTCGTCACCAGCTGGGAGGCCACGTTCGGCGGCAGCCACACCCCGAAGGCGCTGGTCACCGTCACGCCCACCCCGAGCAGCACCTACTCCCAGCTGGTCCTCTCACCGGCCGGCACGCTCTCGGTCTTCGACTACGTGACACCCGTGCCCTACCCGTTCGGCGCGGAGCGCACCGGCTGGCTGGTCCAGGACCTCGACCGGGGGGTCCGTAGGGCCGAGGAGGCCGGTGCCGGCGTCGTGGTGGCCCCGTTCGACGACCCGATCGGGCGGGACGCCGTCATCCGGTTCCCCGGCGGCATCGACGCCCAGCTGTACTGGCACACCACGCCGCCCTCCTACCCGCCGTCGGCGACGGTGCCGGAGAACCGGCTGTACGTCCCACCCGGCTCGCTGCGCGCCTTCCTGCACAGCTACCTGCGCTTCACCGGTGGCCGGGTGGTCTCCGACGACCCCCGGGCGCCGGGAGCGGAACTGGGCATGCCGGGCACCACCTACCACCGGATCAGGATCACCGGTCCGTTCGGGGACACCGTGGTCCAGGCCACGGACGGGCACCTGCCCCACCCGTTCGGCCGGGAACTGACGGGCTACCAGGTCGACGACCTGGCCACGACGCTGACCCGGGCCCGGGCGGCCGGCGCCCAGGTCCTGTGGGGGCCGCGGACGACGGCCGACCGGGACTCCGCCCTGGTGCAGTTCCCCGGCGGCTACGTGGCCGAGATCCACGACCCGCACCCGGGGCACTGACCGGCGGCGCGCCGCCACGCGTCGCCCAACCTCGCCCCCACCCCGAGCCGC
>NZ_JAIZ01000792.1:36695-37534 GCF_000710465.2 Kitasatospora sp. MBT63
GGCCTCCCGCCGCCGTCGGCGCGGCTCACTCCCGGGCGAGCAGGGCGTGGGTCGTCAGCGGCTCGCCCTGCACGAACTCCCGGGCGGTGCGCTCGAACCGGCGGTCGATCCCGGTGTAGCGGCGGTGGTGCTGGGCCCGGTGCTCCGCCCAGGACACCACGGTGAAGGTCTCGATGAACCGGTGCGGCGCCGCCGCGTCCCGGTACAGGCCCCAGCTGACGGCCCCGGTCCGCCGCCGGGAGTCCTCCACCTCACGCATCGCGCGGACGAAGGCCGGAGCGTGCTCGTCGGCCACCCGGTACTCGACGGTGACCAGGACCGGTCCGTCCGTCGGAGCCGGTTCGACGGTCAGCCGCGGTTCCGGCCAGGTGTCGGACAACGAGGGATCGGCCCGGTCCTCCAGGAGCGGCAGGGCCCGGAGCGACAGCACGCCGAGCGCGAGCAGCGCCGCCGCCGCGCCCAGCGCGACGGTCAGCCCGGCCCGCTGTGCGAGTTGGCCCCACACCAGGGCGCCCAGGGCGTTGCCGCCCTGGAAGACCAGGAGGTAGAAGGCGACCGCCCGCGCCCGGACCCAGTTGGGCAGTTCGAGCTGCAGCGCTGCGTTGAGGACGGACAGCCCCCAGATCCAGGCGGCGCCGGCCAGCAGCAGGACCGCGCCGGCGAGCACGGCGCGGGTGGTGACGGCGGTGACGGCGAGCGCCGCCGCGGTCAGCGCCCCGGCCGCGGCCAGCATGCCGTTCGCCCCCAGCCGGGCGCTCAGCCGGGGCAGCGCTGCCGCGGCCAGGACCGCCCCCAGCCCCACCGCGGCGAGCAGGACGCCGTACCCGGTGGGCCCGAGG
>NZ_JAIZ01000792.1:37640-40208 GCF_000710465.2 Kitasatospora sp. MBT63
GGGAGCAGCGCCCACAGGGCGGCCGCCCCGGGCACGAACAGCGCACTGCGCAGCAGGATCCGCCGGACGCCCGGCGCGCTGCGGACGTAGCGGCCGCCGGCGCGCAGGGCGGCGAGCGCGTGCTCGCGCTCCTGGCCGCGGCCGGGCGCCGCGGCGGCAGGCAGCCGACGCAGCAGGACCAGCAGGATGCCGGCGAAGGAGAGCGCGTTGAACGCGAAGGTCCAGCCGACGCCGGCGGCCGCGACGAGCGCGCCGCCGAGCGCGGGCCCGATCGCCCGGGCCACGTTCATGTTGACCGCTCCGAGCGCCGCGGCGGGCCGCAGCTGCTCGCGCGGCACCAGGCTCGGCTGGAGCGCCTGCCAGGCCGGGCCGTTCAGCGCGGTCAGACAGCCCAGCAGAAAGGTCAGGGCCAGCAGTGACCACGGCCCGAGGACGCCGAGCAGCGCGAGCGCGGCCAGTACGGCGGCGACCGCCGCCATGGCCGTCTGCATGCCGATCAGCAGCCTGCGGCGGTCGACGAGGTCCGCGAGGACGCCGGCCGGCAGGGCGAGCAGCAGGACGGGCAGCCCGGCCGCGACCTGGACCAGCGAGACCAGCGCCGCGCCGTGGCCGACCAGCAGCCACTGCGCCCCGACGGTCTGCATCCAGCCGCCCACGTTCGAGACGAACTGGGCCAGCCACAGCGCCCGGAACACCCTCTCCCGCAGCGGGGCCCAGGCCGGGCCCTCGGATCTCGGGGACGTCATCGGTGCTCCTCCGGAAACGGGTGGGCCCGGGTTCCAGGGACGGCAGGACCCTGGAACCCGGGCTCTCGGGGGGTGTCGTGGGGGTGTCGTGGCCTCAGGCCCGGTGAAGGGCGAACCGCGTGCCCAGGCCGCCGCCCACGCCGGCGACCACCGCCGCCGGCAGCCACCACAGCGGCCAGTGCGCGAGGCCGAGGAGGTGGTCCAGCGACCAGTCGCCGGGGCCGGTCGCGGCCAGTGCCGCGCCGATGACGACCAGGACGAGCGGGTACTCGTAGCCGTCGTGCTGGACCCACAGGCCGTGCGGCCGCTTGACGGTCAGCGCGACGGTCATCACGCCCATCACGCCCGCGCAGGCCAGCGGGGTGAGCAGGCCGAACGCGAGGAACAGTCCGGCCCCGATCTGGGTGCCGCCCGCGGCGAGGGCGGTGAGCCTGCCGCCGAGGAAGCCGTCGCCGCGGAACTCGGCGGTGCCGCCGGCGAGTCCGCTGCCACCGAGGTGGAAGCTGACCTTCTGGACGCCGTGACCCGCGATCAGCAGGCCGGCGACCACCCGCAGCAGGAGAAGACCCGTGTTCATGTCGTGCTCCGGTCGGTAATCGGTCGGGGTCCGTCAGCCGGCGGCGTGCGGGTCGATCATGGACTGGGCGTAGACGATGCCCATGCCGTACGCGCCGCCGTGCTCCTTGACCAGGTCGGTGACCTGGACGTAGGTCTCGGTGCGGGCCCAGTCGCGCTGCAGCTCCAGCAGCACCTGCACCCAGGTGACCGGTACCGCGCCGGCCGCGGTCATCCGCTGCAGGGCGTGCTCGTGGGCGCGCGGGCTGACGCCGCCGGAGGCGTCCGCGACCACGTACACCTCGTAGCCCTGCTCCAGCGCCGAGAGGGCGGGCAGGACCAGGCAGACCTCGGTCCACAGGCCGGACAGGATGATCTTGCTGCGGCCGGTCGCCTTGACCGCCTCGACCAGTGCCTCGTCCTCCCAGGCGTTCATGCTGGTCCGGTCGACCACCTCCTGCTCCGGGAAGACCGCCCGCAGCTGCGGGAGGATCGGGCCGGAGAACGACTCGGCCGCGACGCTGGAGAGCACCACCGGCACGTCGAAGATCTTCGCGGCCTTCGCCAGGCCGACGGTCGAGTTGATGATCGAGGTGCGGTCGCCGCTGCCGGTGCCGAAGAACATCTGCGGCTGGTGGTCGACGAACAGCATCATCGCGTTGTCCGGGGTGAGCAGGTCCGGGCTCGGAGCGGCGTGGACCGTGGAGAGGTCGACCATGGTTCTTCTCTTTCCGTGCTGGAGAGGGGAGTTGGCAAAACATCCGACGCCCGCCGGTCAGCGGGGCGGCACGTTCATGACGCTAGTTCGCACCGCCGGGCCTGGCTGCTCGCTCCGTGCCCGGGACTGTTCCGACACTGCACCGACGGCGAACCGCAGGTCAGCCGCGTCCGCCGTGCGCTGCGGGGCAACCGTCGATGCGCTGTGAAGGCACTCGGGACACCGGCGGCCGCCTAGGTTCGCCCGGGTGGTCCCACGGGCGGAGCGTCCGAATCGCCCGCGCCCACCCGACAGCCGCCGCCGTTCCGAAGGGGAACTCCGTTGTCCAGCATGCCCGTTGCCGGGATCCGCCCCGGCGCTCCGGACCAGCCAGCCGACCTGGTCATCCGCAATGCCAAGGTGTACACCGGCGATCCGCGCCGCCCCCGGGCGAGCGCCCTGGCCATCCGGAACGGACTGATCCAGGCCGTCGGTGACGACGCGGACGTCGTCCCGCTGGTCGGCCCCGACACCCGGGTCGTCGACGCGCTCGGCCGCCGCGCCGTCCCC
>NZ_JAIZ01000793.1:0-4970 GCF_000710465.2 Kitasatospora sp. MBT63
CGGGGCCGGCGCGCCGCCCCGGCCCGGCCGCGCGCCGGGCGCGGGGGCGGTGGGACTGGTCCACCGGAGTGGTGCGCGGGCCGTCGGGGTGTGACACGGCGTGCGCCGGTGAGAAACCCGGGGACCGACCGTACCAAGGAAGGACCGCCCATGATCGTCTCGATCTCCGCCGTCGTCTTCTTCGGTGTCCTGCTCGTCTTCCTGCTCCGCGCCCAGCGCTCCACCGTCCCCACCGCGCTGGTCGCCGTCGCGTTCGGCTTCCTGCTGGCCTCCACCGGGGTGGCCCCGACCGTCAACGGCATGCTGGTCAGCCTCGCCCAGGCGGCGCACTGGAACGCCCGCTGAGCGCCGGGAGCTCCCAGCCGGGGAGCCGCAGCGTGCGCAACTCGAAGGGGCCGCCCCGGGCGAGCGGCTGCCAGCCCTCGGCCAGGGCGAGTTCGACGACCGTCCGCACCTCGCGCGGCGTCGGGTACGAACCGTCGGTGGCCGCTCCCCAGGGGAGCGGAGGTGACGGCACGGAGACCAGGGTGACGGCCAGCAGGCTGCCCTGCCTGCCGCTGCGCACCCGCAGGTGCACGCAGCGCCGCACGCCGGCCGCGTCACGCAGGTGGCCGATCCGCCCCGTCCAGTGGAATTCGTGCCCGTCGAAGGCCAGCCTGCGCAGTCTGCGCACCGTTCTCCCCTTCCGGTCGGCGACCCGCCCGACCCTACCCACCGCCGCGGGCCGGCCCGTCGCTCACGCCCCGATCCGCAGCGGGACCAGCCGGGTGGCCACCAGGTTGGTGGCGCCGTGGTCGCGTTCGACCTGGCCGTGCACCAGCAGCCCGGCGCGGTCGAGGGCGGTGCGGCGCTGGGACTCCCAGACCGGGCGGCTGCAGATCACGTTGATCAGGCCGGTCTCGTCCTCCAGGCTGAGGAAGAGCACTCCGCCCGCCGTGGGCGGCCGCTGGCGGTGCGTCACCAGGCCGCCCACCATCACCTGGGTGTGCGGCGCGGTGGCGTGCAGTTCGGCAGCGGTGAGCGCGCCGGCCCGGCGCAGGGTGGCCCGCAGGTGCTGCATCGGATGGCTGGTGGCGGACGAACCGGTGGCCCACAGGTCGGCGATGGTCTCCTCGACCGGGGTCATCGCGGGCAGTGCGGGCGCGGTGCCGCCGGGCGTGGTGCCGGGGATGGTGCCCGGGTCGGCGGTGGCGTACACCCCGGCCAGCCACAGGGCCTGACGCCGGCCCAGTCCGAAGCAGCCGAAGGCTCCCGCGGTGGCCAGCGCCTCCAGCAGCGGCGCGGACAGCCCGCTGCGGCGGGCGAAGTCCTCCAGGTCCGCGTACGGCTGCCCGGCGGCGACCGCCTCGGCCTGCGGCAGGCCGAGCCCCCGGACGGTGGCCAGGCCGAGCCGGATCGCGGGCTGCGGCTTGCCCGCGGTGAGCGGCGGCGGGGCGGAGGGCTCCGGCTCGGGTTCCAGGGTCGGCCCGGCCGCACTGGCGTTGACGTCGACCCCGCGCACCCGCACGCCGTGCCGCCGGACGTCGGCGATCAGGCTGAGCGGCGAGTAGAAGCCCATCGGCTGGTTGGCCAGCAGGGCGCAGGTGAACGCGGCCGGGTAGTGGTACTTGAGCCAGGCGCTGATGTAGACCAGGTGGGCGAAGCTGATCGCGTGCGACTCCGGGAAGCCGTAGTTGGAGAAGGCCTCGATCTTGGTGTAGACGTCCTCGGCGACCTCCGGCGGGATGCCGCGCCCGGCCATCCCCGCCAGCAGCCGGGTGCGCAGTTCGGCGACCCGCTGGTGGGAGCGTTTGGCGCCCATCGCCTGGCGCAGCCGGTCGGCCTCGGCGGGGCTGAACCCGGCGCAGTCGATGGCGAGTTGCATCATCTGCTCCTGGAACAGCGGCACCCCGAGGGTCTTGCCGAGGGACTTCTCCATCAGCGGGTGCGGGCAGTCGGCGGCCTCGACGCCGTCCCGGCGGCGCAGGTACGGGTGGACCGAGCCGCCCTGGATCGGGCCGGGGCGGATCAGCGCGACCTCGACCACGAGGTCGTAGAACTCGCGCGGGCGCAGCCGGGGCAGGGTCGCCATCTGGGCGCGTGACTCGACCTGGAACAGGCCGACCGTGTCGGCCCGGCAGAGCATCTCGTACACCTGCGGGTCGTCGGGCGGGACGCCGGCCAGGTCGTAGCGGTCGCCGTGGTGTTCGGCGATCAGGTCGCAGGCGTCGTGCAGGGCGGCGAGCATGCCGAGGCCGAGCAGGTCGATCTTGACCAGGCCGGCGCCGGCGGTGGACTCCTTGTCCCACTGGAGCACCGAGCGGCCCGGCATCCGGGCCCACTCGACCGGGCAGACCTCGCCGATCGGCTCGCGGGTGAGCACCATCCCGCCGGAGTGGATGCCCAGGTGCCTGGGCAGGCCGTGCAGTTGCTGCCCGAGGTCGAGCACGTCGGCGGGGATGACGGCGTCCGGGGCGGGGGGGGAGTGGAAGTCGACCTGCCGGGCGAAGGCCTCGACCTGGCCCATCGGGTAGCCGAGCACCCGGGCCGCGTCGCGCAGGGCCAGCCGGGGGCGGTAGGTGATCACGTTGGCGACCTGGGCGGCGTGCTCGCGTCCGTAGCGGCGGTAGACGTACTGGATGACCTCCTCGCGGCGGCGGTTCTCGATGTCCAGGTCGATGTCGGGCGGGCCGTCGCGTTCCAGGCTGAGGAAGCGTTCGAACAGCAGGCCGTAGTGGACCGGGTCGACGGCGGTGATCCCGAGGGCGTAGCAGACGGCGGAGTTGGCGGCCGAGCCGCGGCCCTGGCACCAGATGTCCTGCTCCCGGCAGAACTCGACGATGTCGTGGACGATCAGGAAGTACCCGGCCAGGTCGAGCTCTTCGATCACGTCGAGTTCGCGGGCCAGTTGCTGGAGGGCGGGCCGGTTGCCCGCGCCGAAGCGGGCCGGTCCGGCGGCGGCCACCAGGTCGCGCAGGTGGCCCGCCTCGGTGCCGCCGTCGGGGACGGGGAAGCCGGGGAGTTCGGGTTTCAGGCCGCCGAAGTCGAACGCGCAGGTCCGGCCGAGTTCGGCGGTGGTCTCCCGCACGCCCGGGAAGCGGGCCAGCCGGGCGGCCATCTCGCGGCCGGAGCGCAGGTGGGCGGTGCCGGCGGCGAAGGTCCAGCCGGCCGCGTCCTGGAGGGTGCGGCGGTCGTGCAGGGCGGCCAGGCTCTGGGCCAGCCGGGCCTGTGCGGGGGCGGCGTGGTGGACGTTGTTGGAGGCGACGGCCGGCAGTCCGGTCCGGGCGGCGAGGGCGGCCAGCCGGTCGTTGCGCGGGTCGTCGCCGGGCAGCCGCTGGTCGGTCAGCTCGACGAAGACGTTGCCCCGGCCGAAGGTCTCGGCCAGCGCGCGCAGTTCGCGTTCGGCCGCGTCCTCGCCGGTCTCGGCCAGCGCGCGGCGGACCCGGCCCTTGCGGCAGCCGCTGAGGACCGCCCAGTGTCCGCCGTGCGCCTCGGCGAGCTCGTCGGCCCGGTACGCGGGGCGGTTCTTGGCGCCGCCCCTGAGCTGGGCGGCGCTGATCACGGCGGAGAGCCGGCGGTACCCCTCGGGGTCGCGGGCGAGCACCAGCAGGTGCTCGTCCGGGCCCAGCGAGAGTTCGGCCCCGAAGACCGTGGCCAGGCCGGTCCCCTTCGCGGCGGCGGCCAGCCGGACCACCCCGTACAGACCGTCGTGGTCGGTCAGGCCGAGGGTCTCGATCCCGAGCCGGACCGCCTCCTCGGCCAGCGCCTCGGGGTCGCTGGCGCCGTCCAGGAAGCTGAAGGCGGAGTGGGTGTGCAGTTCGGCCCACGGGACGGTGCCCCCGGGACGGCGTCCCGGCTGCGGCGGCGGGGCGGCCGGGACGGCGGGTGGCTGCGGGCCCGGTGCCGGGCGGCGCAGCGGCAGGACGTTGCCGTCGGCCGCGCCGGTCATCCGGCGCTGCAGTTCGCTCCAGGGGAGCGTGGGGTGACTGGTGAATCCCATCGCGGGTGGTGCTCCGTCGTCGTCTCGGGGTGGTCCGGTGCCGCTCGCCCCCCGGCAGCCGGCGGATGTCAGTCGTAGGTGCCCTCCAGGTACCAGCGCCCGCCCTCCACGGTGAGCAGCAGCGCCCGGCCGTCCCCGACCTCGATCTGGAACCGGGCCCGGCGCCGCGCCCGGGCCTGGTCCCACCAGTACTCGACGGCCGGCCAGGGGCCGGTCCAGGCGGTCACCGGGAGCGGGCGGCCGGCCAGGCGCAGCCGGGCCGGTGCGGCGGACACCTCGGCCCGGCCGCTGACCGTGACCGGCCGTCCGGCCGCGTCCAGCACCTCCACCGGTACGGGGGTGCGCGGCACCACGGTGGGCGAGGGGTCCTCCAGCCGGCCCGGCCAGGGTGCGGGCGCGCCGGGGCCGGTGGTGCTGGTGGCGCCGGTGGCACCGGTGGTGCCGGGGCCGGCGGTGCCGGTCGGGCGGGCAGCGGATGGGGAGGCACCGTGCGGGGAGGCACCGTGCGGGGAGGCGCCGGGTGGGGGTGCCTCGCCCCAGGGGGTACGGGCCACCTGGTCGGCCGGGCCCCGGCCGCCGGCCGGGTCGACCCGGCGCAGCCCCGCGTACCCGAGCAGCGACTGCACCCGGGCGACGGCCCGTTCCACCCGGTCCTCGGCGACGGCCTGGCCCCACAGCGCCAACTGCCGGCCCCGGTCGGGCACCAGTTCGTCGGGGACCAGCCGCAGCGCGGTGAACCCGGACGTCACGGCGTCGTCCCCGAAGGTCCCCGCCGACTGCCAGGCCTGCAGCTGCCAGCGGACCCGTTCGGCGAGGGCGGCCGCGGACAGCCGGCCCTCGTGCCGCCAGAGCCGGGCCGCCGACGTGCCGTCGGCGCAGCTCACCTCGACCGAGACCCGGCGGCAGGCCAGGCCGGCCGCGCCGAGCCGGGCGTGCAACTGCTCGGCCAGTCCCCTGGCGACGAACACCAGCGGCTCCGCCAGCCGCTCCG
>NZ_JAIZ01000793.1:5058-6322 GCF_000710465.2 Kitasatospora sp. MBT63
GGCGGTGAGGTCGAGCCCCTCGGGCCGGGGTGCCAGCGGGCGGGCCTCCAGCCCCCGGGCCAGCCGGTGCGCGGCCGTCCCGGTCGGGCCGAAGCGGTCGGCCACGGCGGCGGCGGGCAGCGCGGCGAAGGCTCCGGCGGTCCCGATCCCGAGCCGGGTCAGCAGCTCGGCCAGGGCCGCGTCGCCGAGCGCCGCCACCGGGTACGGGGCCAGGAACTCGGCGGTCCGCCCGTCCGGGACCAGCACCCCGGCCCGGGCGGCGAGCGCGGCCGCGAACAGGCCGTCGGCGACCCCGACATGGCTGCGCGGCGGCGGGCCGGCGGGCCGCACCGGCCCGGGGTCCGGATCGGGGTCCGGTTCGGGGTCGGGCTCCGGTCCGGGGTCCGGCTCCGGTTCGGGGCCGGGTGTTCGAACAGGGGTCGGGGGCTCCGGGCCGCGGGCGGGTTCCTCCCAGCCGCGGGCCAGGGTGGCCGCCACCGCCGCGTGCACCTGGGCCGCCAGGGACTCCTCCCCGCCGAAGTAGCGGCCCGGGCCCTTCACCGGGATCGCGCACATGCCCGGGCGCAGCACCTCGACCCGGGGCGTGAAGGCCGCCACCGCGGCGATCACCGGTTCGAAGCGGCGGGTCTCGGCCTGGGGGTCCCGGTCCCGCAGCCGGAGCCCGGGGCAGAGCCGCTGGGCCAGCCTGAGCCGCTGTCCGCGCCGTACCCCGGCGGTCCGGGCCTCGTCCGAGCACGCCAGCACCTTGCCCGCCTCGACCACCGCCACCGGGCCGTCGTCACCGGCGTCCGGGGCGGTGGCGACCACCGGCCAGTCCGGGCACCACACCACCAGGACCCGGGGCGCTCCCGGTTCCCGCCCCCCGGTCGTGACCTGCTGCGTACCGGTCATGTCACACCGCCGCCAGGTCGACCCGGGTCACGGCCGGGGCAGCGACAGCGGTACCAGCACCGGCGATGGCAGCAGCAGCGGTTGCGGCCGGGGCGAGGGGCACCACCGGGGCCGGGGTCCGGGCCGGGGCCGTCGTGGGCAGTTCGGCGGCCTCGACCGGCCGGGCGGCACCGTGCTCGTCCGGCAGCCAGAGCCTGGCGGTACGGGTCCGGTCGGCCGCGCCTCGGCCCTCCGCCGCCACCTCGACCTGCCGGCCGCGCAGCTGGCCGTACCCCTCCCCCAGGCCGAACCAGCGGCCCGAGCGGACGCTCAGCCGCAGCCCCGCGCCGGGCCAGACCCCGGCCACCAGCAGGGCGCAGCCGCCCCGCCGCAG
>NZ_JAIZ01000793.1:6407-10853 GCF_000710465.2 Kitasatospora sp. MBT63
GGCGGTCAGCCGGGCCGCCAGCTGCGGGGCGACCGGGCCGGTGGGGCGCAGCAGGATCAGTCCGACCGCGCCGGCCAGCGCGGAGATCACCTCGGGCCAGTGCGGTCCCGGGTCGTCGACGAGCAGCAGCCGGCCCAGGTCCAGCCCGTACCCGGCAGCGGCGGCCAGGCCCAGGTCGGGCAGGCCGACGGTGGCCGCCCAGGCGCCGTCCGAGGCCGCACCGGCGGCCAGGGCCAGCAGCAGGCCGGTGTCGCCGCCGTCGACCGAGACCGCCGCGCCGCGCCGCAGCCCGCCACCGGGCAGCAGCGGGGCCAGGGCCGGCAGGGCGGGCAGCAGGTCCCCGCCGGCCGTGGCCGGTCCCCGCGATACTGAATCGAACATGTGCACGGATTAAGCATCGAACATATATTCGTAGATGTACAAGTCCGTAAATCTGATCGAGCCGCAGATCCACCCCACCCCCGCACACCGCGTGACATTCACCCCGACGGCTTGCGGCGGCCACGGCGGCACCCGTACGGCCCGTACGGCCCGTACGGCCCGTACGGCCCGATCGTCCGCCGCGCGGTTCCCGGCCTGGCACACGCCCGGCACCCGCCCGGGATTCCCCCGGGTGGAATTCCGACGATCAGTCAATTCATCTACATGGTGGGAATTTTCGCGCATCCGCCCCCGCCGGACCGGGCGGGGGATGTCCGCGCAACGGTCCGGTCACGATCGGCGCCGCCGCACCCGCCGAAGCCGTTCGCTCACGCAGGATGGCGGAATGAGGATCTTCGGGGGTGTCCGCCCGGCCGCCGCTGGCGCGCTGTTGCTGGTGCTGGTGGCGGGCTGCGGCAGTACGGTGACCGACCAGCGGGCCGGGACCAGGACCGGTGGCGCCGACCGGAGCGCGATCCCGAGCCCGCGCGCCACCGGCGGCGGGGCCCCCGTCGCGTTCTGCCCGGCCCCCGAGGCCGGGCCGGCGCCGTCGCCCTGCATCTCGTACAGCGAGGAGCAGCGGTACGCCGACAACCACGCGTACAAGCAGGAGATGCCGCTGTCCGAGTCCGCCCGGGCCGACAACCAGCCCCGTGTCCAGGCCCTGCAGGCGGCCCTGACCAAGCTGGCGGGCGGCCCGCTGGACGAGGACGGCCTGCGCCGCGCGACCGCCGAGGCGACCGGCACCGAGCCGGCGACCGTCCACGTCGAGCTGTGGCGTGACCGCAGCTACGCCCAGGTCGTGGTGGAGGCGGGCAGCGGCTGCCTGAAGGGGACGATCAACGAGGGCAGGGTCAACGCCGAGACCACCGGTTTCATCGCCGACGGCGGCTGCGTCCCGGCCGTCGGCCACTGACCCGGCCGGGACGGCGGACCTCGGCCGGCGGGGTTCCCCGCGGCTGTCGGTGGCCGGTGACAGGCTGGCGGGATGAGTGAGCTCCCACCACAGGACATCCCGCCGCAGGACATCCCGCCGCAGAACTACGCCCAGGGCTGGGCCGAGGCCGACGACCGCCGGACGCCGCCGCTGGTGGGCGACGAACGCGAGATCCTGACGTCCTTCCTGGACTTCCACCGCGAGACCTTCGCGCTCAAGTGCGCCGGGGTGTCGGCCGACCGGCTGTCGGAGCGCGGGCTGCCGCCGTCCGGGCTGAGTCTGCACGGGCTGCTGCGGCACCTGACGGGGGTGGAGCGGTGGTGGTTCCGGATCCAGTTCGCGGGGGCCGACGTGCCGATGCTGTACTACACCGACGAGGACCCGGACCAGGACTTCGAGCGCCTCGACGGTGATCCGGACGCGGCGTTCGCGCTGTGGCGCGAGGAGTGCGAGCGCTCCCGCGCGATCGTCGCCGCCGCGGCCTCGCTGGACGAGACGGGGGTGCACCGGGCGACCGGCGGCCCGGTCTCACTGCGCCGGATCCTGGTGCACCTGATCGCCGAGTACGCCCGGCACAACGGCCACGCCGACCTGCTGCGCGAGCGGATCGACGGCGCGACCGGCTACTGACCGCCCCGGACCGACCGGCCCTGGTCGGTCCCGAACGATCAGTCGCGGGCAGCGGCCACGAGCAGCGGCGAGTCCGCGTAGCCGGCCGCGAGCCGGGTGAAGCCGGAGGCGAGGACGGCGAGGACGGCGGCGCCGATCCCGGGCAGCGGGTCACCGGCGGCCAGCCGGATGCGCATCTCCTCGGAGGCGGCCGCCCCGGCGGCGCCGGCCGACCAGGCGAACAGCGCCAGTTCGGCCCGCACCGCCGGGTCGCGGCCGGCTTCGCCGGCCCGCTCGACCAGCAGGTCGAGCAGCATCGCCCGGCGCTCGTCGACGACCGCGAGGTGGAAGCGGTGCAGCGCGGGACTGGCCAGCAGGATCCGGGCGAAGGTCCGGGATGCCTCCTCCTCCTCGGGGGCGAGGACCAGCGCCACGTTGGCGGCGTAGTAGCCGCGCAGCCCCTCGACCAGTTCCGCCCCGGTGCGGGCCGTCACCACGGCCCCCGGGAGGGCTTCGGCGAACTCCTGACGCCGGCTGAAGAAGATGTCGTCCTTGGACGCGTAGTGGGTGAAGACGGTCGCGGGGGCGACCTCGGCCTCGGCGGCGATCTGGACCAGGGTGACGCCGTCGAACCCCCGCTCGGCGAACAGCCGGAACGCCGCGTCGGCGATCGACCGGCGGGTCCGTTCCCGTTTCCGCCCGCGCAGCCCCGGCCGAACGCCGGCCCCGGCCCCGCCCCCGGCTGCGGGGTCGGACGCGGGAACGGCGGAGGCGGAAGCGGAGGCAGCGGTCGCGGTCATGGGCTCAGAATAATCCACGGCGCCAGAAAAGTAGAGATGCTACATTTTTGGAGACTCTCCAGAAATCACCCTTCCCGAAGGAGCCCACGTGGGCACCAGCCCGTCCGCCGTCCGGCCCCCGGCCGGCACCGGCCGCACCCCGTCCCCAGCCCCGCCGGCCGCACGCCGGCTGTCCACCACCGCCGTCCTGGTGATCGCCTGCGCCGCCCAGTTCATGGTGGTGCTGGACGTCTCGATCGTGAACGTGGCCCTGCCCGCGATGCGCGCCGACCTGCACCTCACCCCGGCCGGCCAGCAGTGGATCGTCAACGCCTACACCCTCGGTTTCGCCGGGCTGCTGCTGCTCGGCGGCCGGCTGGCCGACCTGATCGGGCCGCGGCGTGCGTTCCTGACCGGGCTCGGCGTGTTCACCCTGGCCTCGCTGGCGGGCGGGCTGGCCGACGGGGCCGGGCCGCTGATCGCCGCCCGGGCCGCCCAGGGCATCGGCGGTGCCGTGCTGGCGCCGGCCACCCTCACCCTGATCATGACCACCTTCACCGAGCCGCGGGCGAGGACCCGGGCGATGGGCGCCTGGAGCGCCGTGATGGCGGCCGGCGGCGCGGCGGGCGCGGTGGTCGGCGGACTGCTGACCGAGTACGCGGGCTGGCGCTGGGTGCTGTTCGTCAACGTCCCGGTGGGCGTCGCCCTGTTCCTGGCCGCACTGGCGTACGTCCCGGCCGGGGCCGCCCGTCGCGGCGGGCTGCGGCGGATGGACCTGCCGGGCGCGGCCACCGTCACCGCCGGGCTGACCGCCCTGGTCTACGGGATCATCTCCACCGAGTCGCACGGCTGGGGCTCGCCGGTGGTCTGGGGTCCGCTGGCCGCCGCCGTCCTGCTGCTGGCCGCGTTCACCGCGATCGAGTCCCGGGTCGCCCATCCGCTGGTGCCGCTGGGGATCCTGCGCCGGCGCACCCTGGTGACCGCCAACCTGGTCACCATGCTGGCCGGCGCGGCGATGTTCGCGATGTGGTTCGTGCTCTCGCTCTACTTCCAGCAGGTGCTGGGCTACAGCGCGGTTCGGGCGGGGCTGGCCTTCGTCGCCGGGTCCGCGGCGATCATCGCCGGCTCGCAGATCGCCACCCGGACCATCACCCGGACCGGTCCGCGCCCGCTGCTGGTGGCCGGGACCCTGACCAGCACCGTCGGGTTCGTCTGGCTGTCGCGCTTCACCCCGGACGGCGGCTACCTGACGGACGTGCTCGGCCCGTTCGTGCTGTGCACGCTCGGCATGGGCCTGTCGATGATGCCGGCCACCGTCGCCGCCACCGGCGGCGTCCCGCGCGAGGAGGCCGGGCTGGCGTCCGGGCTGGCCAACACCTTCCGCCAGGTCGGCGGCGCGGTCGGCCTGGCCGTGCTGGCCACCGTCGCCTCGCACACCACCGCCACGCGCCTCGCGGAGGGCGGCGTGGACGTCCCGCAGGCGCTGACCGCGGGCTTCGGGCGCGCCCTGCTGGTGGGCGCCCTGTTCACCGCCTGCGCGCTGCTCGGGGCGCTGACCCTCCCCACCCGGCGCGCCGCCGCCGCGAAGGCGGCGGACGCCCCCGCCTGAGCCCGGACCGACCCCGGCCCGAGCGGGGCCGGACCCCCGCCCGGCCCCCGCCCGACCCGCGCCCCCCCCGTCCGACAGCACGGCCGCTCACC
>NZ_JAIZ01000793.1:10924-20884 GCF_000710465.2 Kitasatospora sp. MBT63
CCGCTCACCGTGTTGACGTGCGCACCGACCCGTCCTGCGCGCTGTCTTGACGAACCGTCACCGTTGACCAAGCCTGGTCAAGTACCCTCAGCCAGGAGGTCAACGGTGACCGAGCAGCCGTCCCACGCCCGCGGCGGTACCGAGGTCCCGCTGCTCTCCGAGACCATCGGCGAGCGGCTGGACCACGCCGCCGCGGTGTTCCCCGACCGCGAGGCCCTGGTCGACGTGCCCACCGGCCGGCGCTGGACGTACGCCGCGCTGGCCCGGGACGTCGACCGCCTCGCCCGCGGCCTGCGGGCCCGGGGGGTGGCCAAGGGCGACCGGGTCGGCATCTGGGCCGCCAACTGCCCGGAGTGGGTCCTGGTCCAGTACGCCACCGCCCGGCTCGGCGCCGTCCTGGTCACCGTCAACCCGGCCTACCGGACCCACGAGCTCGCCTACGCGCTGAACCGCTCCGGGGTCTCACTGCTGGTCGCCCTGGCCGACGACCGCGGCCCAGGACGGGGCACCGGCTGCGGCGGCGACCAGCACGGGATGGTCGCCGAGATCCGCGAGCGCTGTCCGCAGCTGCGCGAGACCCTGTGGATCGGCGAGGGCCCCTGGCACCGGCCGGACGACCCCGACGGCGCCTTCCCCCGGCTGCACCCCGACGAGCCGATCAACATCCAGTACACCTCGGGCACCACCGGCTTCCCCAAGGGCGCCACCCTCTCGCACCGCAACATCCTCAACAACGGCCACTGCGTCGGCGCCCTGCTCGGCTACACCGAACAGGACCGGATCTGCGTCCCGGTGCCGTTCTACCACTGCTTCGGCATGGTCCTGGGCAACCTGGCGGCGCTCTCCCACGGCGCCTGCGTGGTGATCCCCGCCCGCTCCTTCGACCCCGCCGCCACCCTGCGCGCCGTCGCCGCCGAGCGGGCCACCGCGCTGTACGGCGTGCCGACCATGTTCATCGCCGAACTCGCCCTGCCGGACTTCGCCGAGCACGACCTCTCCTCGCTGCGCACCGGCCTGATGGGCGGCTCGCCCTGCCCGGTCGAGGTGATGAAGCGGGTGCAGGGCGACCTCGGCATGACCGAGGTCGCCATCGCGTACGGGATGACCGAGACCTCGCCCGTCTCCACCCTGACCCGGCGCGACGACGACCTGGAGCACCGCACCGGAACGGTCGGCCGGGTGCTGCCGCACGTCGAGGTCAAGGTGGCCGACCCCGCCGACGGCCGGGTGCTGCCCCGCGGCGCGGTCGGCGAGCTGTGCACCCGCGGTTACTCGGTGATGCTCGGCTACTGGGACGAACCGGAACGGACGGCCGAGGTGGTCGACCGGGACGGCTGGATGCACACCGGCGACCTGGCCGTGATGCGGCCGGACGGCTACCTGTCCGTGGTGGGCCGGATCAAGGACATGATCATCCGGGGCGGGGAGAACATCTACCCCCGCGAGATCGAGGAGTACCTGCACACCCACCCCGCCGTCGCGGACGCCCAGGTGGTCGGGGTGCCGGACGAGCACTACGGCGAGGAGGTCTTCGCCTTCGTGGTGCTGCGCGACCCGGCCGGCGGGACCGGTCCCGCGGAACTGACGGAGTTCTGCCGGGCCGGCATCGCCCGGTTCAAGGCGCCCCGGCACATCCGGGTGGTGGACGCGTTCCCGATGACGGTGAGCGGCAAGGTCAGGAAGACCGAGCTGCGCGAACTGGCGGCCCGGGAACTCGGTCGGTGAGGGCCGCCCGGCCGCGGGCACCGCACCGTGTTCGACCGCCGCCCCGACGGTCATCTAACCTGGTGACGTGCTCATACTCGTCAGCCGTCGCCACGTGGACCTGCTCCGCGTCACGAGTATGTCCTGTCGACGCTCCGGCTGATCTCCCCCTCCTTCCCTGCCCTCGGGGCACACCACCCTCCCCCGGCCCCGCCGCACCCGCCCCATCCGGCGCTCGGCGGCCGCGTTCCCGGACACCTCCGGGCACCGCCGGGGCATCGACCACAGCGGATGTCACCCATGACACAGCAGTCCCAGACCACCGGTCTCCCCGTGATCGACCTGTCCCTCGCCGACGGGACCGACCACGACCGCACCCGCCTGCACGACGCACTCCGCTCGGCCGCCACGGACGTCGGTTTCTTCCAGCTGACCGGTCACGGCATATCCCCGGACGAGACCAAGGCCCTGACCACCGCGATGCGGGCCTTCTTCGACCTCCCCGAGGCCGACCGGCTGGCCGTGAGCAACCTCAACTCCCCGCACTTCCGCGGCTACACCCGCACCGGCGACGAACGCACCGGCGGCAGCCAGGACTGGCGCGACCAGCTGGACATCGGCGCCGAACTCCCGCCGCACGTCCCCGGCCCCGGCGACCAGCCGTACTGGTGGCTGGAGGGCCCCAACCAGTGGCCCGAGGCCCTGCCCGAGCTGCGCACCGCCGCCCTCAGCTGGATCGACCGGCTCGGCGCCGTGGCCCACCGGCTGCTGCACGAGCTGCTCACCTCGATCGGCGCCCGGCCCGACTTCTACGACGACGCCTTCGCCGGGCACCCGCATCTGCGGCTGAAGCTGGTCCGCTACCCGGGCACCGCACCGGACGGCGCCGGGCAGGGCGTCGGCACGCACAAGGACTACGGCTTCATCACCCTGCTGCTGCAGGACACCGTGGGCGGGCTGCAGGTCGAGCGGCCGGACGGCTCCTTCCTGGAAGTGCCGCCGATGGAGGGCGCCTTCGTGGTCAACCTCGGCGAGCTGCTGGAGGTCGCCACCGACGGCTACCTCAAGGCAACCAGCCACCGCGTGGTCAGCCCGGCCGGGGCCCGCGAACGGTTCTCGGTGCCGTTCTTCTACAACCCCCGGCTGGACGCCCACATCGAACCGCTGGACTTCCCGCACGCCCACCACGCGCCCGGGGCCACCCAGGACCCGTCCAACCCGCTGTTCGCCGAGTTCGGCCGCAACGAGCTCAAGGGCTACCTGCGCGCCCACCCCGAGGTGACCAGGCGGCACCACACCGAGCTGCTCCCGCTCGCCGGCGCCTGAGCCCGGGAGCGCGCCCTCCGCTCCACCACCGCGTCCCGGTCCCCGCGAGGGGGGCCGGGGCGCGTCCGCATGCCCGGAGCCCGGCCGGACGGGGACGGGACGGACGGGCCGGACGGGCCGGACGGGCCGGTGCCGGGGTGCCGGTCGCCGTGGGCGGTGTTATCAGTGGGAGTGGCCCGCAGCGCACCGCCGGCGCCCGTCCGGCGGCCCGCCGGGCCGCTCGCGGGGACGACCGCCGTCCCGGCGCACGAGGATCGGTGAGACGGCATGGACGACTACCCGCTGCTGAACCTGTTCTGGACGATGCTGTGGTTCTTCCTCTGGATCATGTGGTTCTTCCTGCTCTTCAAGATCATCACGGACATCTTCCGCAGCCACGACCTGGGCGGCTGGGGCAAGGCCGGCTGGCTGATCCTGGTGCTGATCCTGCCGTTCCTCGGCGTCTTCGTTTACCTGATCGCCCGCGGCCAGAAGATGGGCGAACGCGACCTCCAGGACGCGCAGAAGCGCGAGGCCGCCCTCCAGGACTACATCCGCCAGACCGCCGGGACCACCGACGGCGGGAAGGGCGGCGGTACGGGCGGCGGCGGCAAGGCCGACGAACTCGCCAAACTCGCCGAACTCAAGCGCAGCGGCGACCTCAGCCCGGAGGAGTTCGAGCAGGCCAAGGCCCGGCTGCTGGCCTGACACCGGAACACCTGCCGCTTCACCCGAACGGCCCTACGGGCGGCCGGGGAATGTGCCACCGCACATCCCCCGGCCGCCCTTCGCGTACCCGGCGGGGCTCACCACTCGCGCCAGCGGTCCGTGATCTCGTACCGGCCGAGCCCGTGCCGCCCGGCCAGCGCCCCGACGTCCACACCGGCCCCGGCGAGCGACGCGTCGATGTAGTCGCAGAGCCGCTCGCGCTCGTCGGTCTCGTACCCGCCGCCGTGCTCGTCGTTGACCGCGTTGAGCGCGAGCACCACGCGTTCGACCGCGCCGAGCACCTGCCCGTCGGAGGGACCGGCCCACCCTCCCAGCTCGGCCTCGAAGGCGGCGAGCACCTCGTCGGTGCGGGACAGCAGGGAGTCGGGGAAGAGCTGCGACACGTACGCCTCGGCGGGGTCGAGCGTCCCCGCGGCAAGGGCGCGGGCCTCCCGCGCGAGGCCTTCGCGCCAGTGAACGGTGGGTCTGTCAGCCATGCCCGGAATGTAGCGGCGGGCACCGACAGCGGCGCTGCGCGGCTGCTGGACCGGCGGCGACGCGCGGTGTCACACTGCTGCTGTCACAGCGCCGCTGCATCACCCTCCCTAGGACCGACCATGACGGCCACACCGGCCACACCCCCGGCCTCGCCCCCGGCCTCGCCGCCGCACCTGACCGTGGACGAACTCGCCGCCCGGGCCGGGGTGACCGTCCGGACGCTGCGGTTCTACAGTGCGAAGGGGCTGCTGCCGCCGCCGGAGCTCGGGCCCCGCCGGGTCGGGCACTACGGGCCGGAGCACCTCGGGCGGCTGGAACTGATCGAGGAACTCCAGCGGCAGGGGCTGACCCTGGCGGCGATCGAACGCTACCTGGCCCAGCTGCCCGAGGACATCAGTTCGCTCGACCTCGCCATCCACCGGGCCCTGGTGGCCTCCTGGACACCGGAGGCCGCCGAGGAGGCCACCCGGGCGCAGGTCGAACGGCGGGCCGGGCGGGCGCTGACCGACGCCGACCTCGACCGGCTGACCGCGATGGGGGCGCTGCACCGCACCGGGCAGCCGGAGGTCTTCAAGGTCGACCCCGGGCTGCTGCCGCTCGGGGTGCGGGTGCTGGACGTGCCGATTCCGCTGGAGACGCTGGTGGCGGCGCGGGCGGTGGTGCGGCTGCACAGCCGGGCGACCGCGCACGACCTGCAGCGGCTGTTCCGCGAGACGGTGTGGAAGCCGTACCGGGAGAGCGGTCCGCCGGCGGCGGAGCTGGAGCGGATGAAGACGCTCACCGACCAGATCCAGCCGATGGTGGTGCAGGCCCTGGTGACGGCCTTCCAGCGCTCGCTCGCGGAGGAGCTGGCGGCCCAGCGCACAACGGACTGAGGCGGCAAACCCCAGGGGCGCGAGGAACTGCGCGAGGCGGGAGGCCACCCACCTGCCACCCCGACACCGACCCCGGCCGCGGCACGGCGAGGGTTGACGTTCGCGCAGTTCCCCGCGCCCCCAAGAAACAGGACGCGCCCCCGCGCCCTCAAAGATGGGCGGGGTGGGGCTCAGTCGGTGAAGGTGCGGCCCTCGGTGGACATCTGGTCGAGGAGGGCGGGGGGCTGGAAGCGGTCGCCGTAGGTGGCGGCGAGTTCGCGGGCGCGGGCGGTGAAGCCGGGGAGGCCGCCGCGGTAGCCGTTGATGTACTGGAGGACGCCGCCGGTCCAGGCGGGGAAGCCGATGCCCAGGATGGAGCCGATGTTGGCGTCGGCGACCGAGGTGAGGACGGACTCCTCCAGGCAGCGGACCGAGTCGAGGGCCTCGGCGAAGAGCATCCGCTCCTTCATGTCCTCGAACGGGATCTCGGTGCCGGGCCGGGTGAAGTGTTCCCGCAGTCCGGGCCAGAGGCGGGTGCGGCGTCCGTCCTGGTAGTCGTAGAAGCCGGCGCCGCCGCTGCGGCCGGGGCGGTCGAACTCGTCGAGCATCCGGTCCATGACGGTGTCGGCGGGGTGCGGGGCCCAGCTGCCGCCGGCGTCCTCGACGGCGCGGCGGGCCTCGTTGCGGATCTTGCGGGGCAGGGTGAGGGTGAGCTCGTCCAGCAGCGAGAGCACCTTGGCCGGGTAGCCGGCCTGGGCGGCGGCCTGTTCGACCGAGACCGGGTCGAGGCCCTCGGCGACCATCGCCACGCCCTCGTTGATGAACTGGCCGATCACCCGGGAGGTGAAGAAGCCGCGGGAGTCGTTGACCACGATGGGGGTCTTGTTGATCTGGCGGACCAGGTCGAAGGCGCGGGCCAGCGCCTCGTCGCCGGTCTGCGGACCGCGGATGATCTCCACCAGCGGCATCTTGTCGACCGGCGAGAAGAAGTGCAGGCCGATGAAGTCGGCGGTGCGGGTGACCCCTTCGGCGAGCAGGCCGATCGGGAGGGTGGAGGTGTTGGAGCAGAGCAGGGCGTCCGGGGCGACGACGTCCTGGACCTCCTGGAAGACCTTGTGCTTGAGCTCGGGGTTCTCGAAGACCGCCTCGATCACGGTGTCGCAGCCGGCCAGGTCGGCGGCGGCGGCGGTCGGGGTGATCCGGGCGAGCAGTTCCTCGCGCTGCGCGGGGGTCGTGCGGCCGCGGGCCACGGCCTTGTCCAGCAGCCCGGCCGAGTAGGCCTTGCCGCGCTCGGCGGCCTCCAGGGTGACGTCCTTGAGCAGGACCTGGATCCCGGCCCTGGCGCAGGAGTACGCGATGCCGGCGCCCATCATGCCGGCGCCCAGGACGGCGACCTTCGCGGCGGTCCGGGGTTCGACGCCCTTGGGCCGGCCCGCGCCGGAGTTGACGGCCTGCAGGTCGAAGAAGAAGGCCTGGATCATGTTCTTGGAGATCTGGCCGCAGGCCAGCTCGGTGAAGTAGCGGGCCTCGATCACCATCGCGGTGTCGACGTCGACCTGGGCGCTCTCGACGGCGGCGGCCAGGATGTTGCGGGGGGCCGGGTAGTCGGCGCCGGCCAGCTGCTTGCGCAGGTTGGCCGGGAAGGCCGGGAGGTTGGCGGCGAAGGCGGGGGTGCTGGGGGTGCCGCCGGGGATCTTGTAGCCCTTGGCGTCCCAGGGCTGGGCGGACTCCGGGTTGGCGTCGACGAAGGCGCGCGCCTTGGCGAGCATCTCCTCGGTGGTGGCGGCGAGTTCGTGCACCAGGCCGTTCTCCAGCGCCTGGGCCGGGCGGTACTGGCGGCCCTGCAGCAGGACCTTGAGCAGCGCGTCGGTGATGCCCATCATCCGGACCGTGCGGACCACTCCGCCGCCGCCGGGGAGCAGGCCGAGGGTGACCTCGGGCAGGCCGATCTTGCTGCCGGGGGCCTCCAGGGCGACCCGGTGGTGGCAGGCGAGGGCGATCTCCAGGCCGCCGCCGAGGGCGGCGCCGTTGATCGCGGCGACCACGGGCCGGCCGAGGGTCTCCAGGCGGCGAAGGGCGCGCTTGATCCGCATCGAGTTGGCGAACACCTGCTCGGCGTCCTCGGGCCGGGCGGCGGAGATCAGCCGCAGGTCGCCGCCGGCGAAGAAGGTCTTCTTGGCCGAGGTGATGATGACGCCGCGCAGGTCCTCGGTGGCCGCCAGCCGTTCGACCGTGGCCTCCAGGGCGTCGGTGAAGGCGGCGTTCATGGTGTTGGCGGACTGGGCGGGGTCGTCGAGGACGAGGGTGACCACACCGTCCTGGTCCTGCTCCCAGCGGATGGCAGTCGTGTTGCTCATGGAAACGTGTCTCCCGGGAGTCAGATGCGCTCGATGACGGTGGCGACGCCCATGCCGCCGCCGACGCAGAGGGTGGCCAGGCCGTAGCGCAGGTCGCGGCGCTCCAGCTCGTCGATCAGGGTGCCGATCAGCATGGCGCCGGTGGCGCCCAGCGGGTGGCCGAGGGCGATGGCGCCGCCGTTGACGTTCACCTGGTCGTGGCGGAAGCCGAGTTCGCGGATGAAGCGCAGGGCGACGGCGGCGAAGGCCTCGTTGATCTCGACCAGGTCGATGTCGTCGGCGGTCAGACCGGCCTTGGCCAGGGCCTTGCGGGTGGCGGGGGCCGGGCCGGTGAGCATGATGGTGGGCTCGGAGCCGGAGACGGCGGCGGAGACGATCCGGGCGCGCGGGCGCAGCCCGTACCGTTCGCCGATCTCGCGGGAGCCGATCGCGACCAGGGCGGCGCCGTCGACGATGCCGGAGGAGTTGCCGGCGTGGTGGACGTGGTCGATGGACTCGACCCAGTGGTACTTCTGCAGGGCGACCGCGTCGAAGCCGCCGGCCTCGCCGATGCCGGCGAAGGAGGGCTTGAGGCCGGCCAGGGTCTCCACCGTGGTGCCGGGGCGGATGAACTCGTCGCGCTCCAGGACGACCAGGCCGTTGCGGTCCTTGACCGGCACCACCGAGCGGTCGAAGTGGCCGTCGGCCTGGGCCTTGGCGGCGCGGGCCTGGGACTCGGCGGCGAAGGCGTCCACATCGGTGCGGGACAGTCCTTCGAGGGTGGCGATCAGGTCGGCGCCGATGCCCTGCGGGACGAAGCCGGTCTCGAAGCTGGTCATCGGGTCCATCGCCCAGGCGCCGCCGTCGGAGCCCATCTTGACCCGGGACATCGACTCGACGCCGCCGGCCAGGATGAGGTCCTCCCAGCCGGAGCGGACCTTGGCGGCGGCCAGGTTGACGGCCTCCAGGCCGGAGGCGCAGAACCGGTTCTCCTGGACGCCGGCGACGGTGTCCGGCAGGCCGGCCGCGATGGCGGCGATCCGGGCGATGTCGGAGCCTTGGTCGCCGATCGGGCTGACCACGCCGAGCACGATGTCGTCGATCGCGGCCGGGTCCAACGTCGGGAACCGGGCCTGGAGTTCGTGGATCAGACCGACCATCAGGTCGATCGGCTTGGTGCCGTGCAGCGAGCCGTTGGCCTTGCCTCGGCCGCGTGGGGTGCGGATAGCGTCGTAGACGTACGCTTCGGTGGTCACGGTGGGTGCCTTTCCGGGAAGTGGCCGGTCGGAGGGGTCCGGTGCGAGGGGTCTGGTGCCGTGTCAGGCGAGGAGGGAGCGGCCGATGATCTCCTTCATGATCTCGGTGGTGCCCCCGTAGATGGTCTGGATCCGGCCGTCGGTGAACGCCCGGGCGACCGGGAACTCGCTCATGTAGCCGTAGCCGCCGTGCAGTTGCAGGCAGCGGTCGGCGGTGCGCTTGTGCAGTTCGGTGGCCCACCACTTGGCCATCGAGGCGTCCACCGGGGTGAGGGCGTAGCGGTTGTGCTCGGTGATGCAGCGGTCGACGAAGGTCCGGGTGACGGCGCACTCGGTGGCCAGTTCGGCGATCTCGAAGCGGATGTGCTGGAGCTTGGCCAGCGGCCGGCCGAAGGCGGTGCGCTGCTTGACGTACTCGGTGGTGAGCTCGACCAGGTGCTCGGCGCCGGCGATGGCGGCGACCGCGATGGCGAGGCGTTCCTGGGCGAGGTTGCGCATCAGGTACAGGAAGCCCTGGTTCTCCTCTCCGAGCAGGTTCTCCTTGGGGACGCGGACGTCGGTGAAGAACAGCTCGGCGGTGTCCTGGGACTTCTGGCCGATCTTGTCGAGGTTGCGGCCGCGCTCGAAGCCCGCCGTGCCGCGCTCGACCACCAGCAGGCTCAGCCCGTGCGCGCCGCCCTCCGGGGTGGTCCGGGCGACCACCACGACCAGGTCGGACAGGATGCCGTTGGAGATGAAGGTCTTGCTGCCGTTGAGCAGGTAGTGGTCGCCCCGGTCGACCGCCGAGGTCCGGATGGACTGCAGGTCCGAGCCGGTGCCGGGTTCGGTCATCGCGATGGCGGTGATCAGCTCGCCGCTGCAGAACCCGGGCAGCCAGCGCCGCTTCTGCTCGTCGGTGGCCAGCGAGGTCAGGTACGGGCCGATGATGTCGTTGTGCAGGCCGATCGCCAGTCCGCTCACCCCGGCGCGGGTGAACTCCTCGGCCAGCACCGCCGCGTGGCGGAAGTCGGGGGTGCCGCCGCCGCCGTACTCGGCGGGGACGGCCATGCCGAGCAGGCCCTGCCGGCCGGCCGCGAGCCAGGCGCCGCGGTCGACGATGCCGTCCTTCTCCCAGCGCTCGTAGTGCGGCAGCACCTCCTTGGCCAGGAAGGCCTTGACGGTCTCCCGGAACGCCTCGTGCTCCTCGGTGTAGAGCTCTCGTTGCACCTGGGTCGGTCCTCTCGGGGATGCTGCCGGGTCAGGGGTGGGGCCGGGTCAGGGGGTGGCGGCCTGGCCGGGGGCGCTGTCGGGGGCGAGGGC
>NZ_JAIZ01000794.1:0-347 GCF_000710465.2 Kitasatospora sp. MBT63
CGGGCGGGGCGAAGAGGGTCCGGCGCGACGGGCCGGGCGGAGGGGGGGAGGTCCGCGTCGGCCCGTCGCGCCGGTTTCGGCCGGTCAGGGAGCGGCGATTGCCAGCACCGCGTTCTGCCCGCCGAAGCCGAGGGAGTTGCTGAGGGCCAGCTCGATCCGGGTGCCGGTCTCCTCGGTGGCGACCTTGATCTCCAGCTCCGGGTCGAGGGTGTGCAGGTTGGCCGTGGGCGGTACCAGCTGCTGTTCGATCGAGAGCACGGTGAAGACCGCCTCGACGGCGCCGGCCGCGCCCAGCAGGTGTCCGGTGACGCCCTTGGTGGAGGTGACCAGCGGGTCGCCGGTCAGGG
>NZ_JAIZ01000794.1:466-11279 GCF_000710465.2 Kitasatospora sp. MBT63
GTGGCGGTGCCGTGCGCGTTGACGTACTGGACGTCGCCCGCCGAGGCGCCGGCGTCCTCGAGCGCGGTGCGGACCGCGCTCTGCACGCCCAGACCGTCGGGGTGCGGCGAGGTCATGTGGTGGGCGTCGGCGGTGGCGCCGTAGCCGGCGATCCGGGCCCGGATCCGGGCCCCTCTGGCGCGGGCGTCGGCGGCCCGTTCCAGGATCACCACGCCGGCGCCCTCTCCGGCCACGAAGCCGTCCCGGTCCAGGTCGAACGGCCGGGAGGCCGTCGCGGGATCGTCCTCGCGGCGGGAGAGGGCGCCCATCTGGGCGAACCCGGCCATGACCAGTGGGGTGATCATGGCCTCGCTGCCCCCGGCCACGACGATGTCGCAGCGGTCCAGCAGGAGCAGGTCACGGGCAGTGCCGATGGCGGTGGCACCGGAGGCGCAGGCGGTGGCGACCACCAGGTTGGGGCCCTTGGCGCCGAACTCGATGGCGGTCTGGCCGGCCAGCATGTTGGGCAGCTGCATCGGCAGCAGCAGCGGGGAGACCCGGGCGGGCGACTCCTCGACCAGCACCCGGTGCTGGGTCTCCACCGTGCCGGGCCCGCCGTCGGCGCAGCCCAGGATGACGCCGACGCGGGCGCCGTCCCAGGTCTGCGGGTCGAGCCCGGCATCGGCGATCGCCTCCCGGGCCGCGACCAGCGCGAACTGGGTGAAGCGGTCCAGCCGGTGGGCCCGGCGGCCGCCGAGCAGCTGCCCGGGATCCCAGTCGGGCACCCGGCAGGAGATCCGCACCGGGTTCCCCTCCAGGGCGGGGTCGAGCGCTGCGGTCGGGCGGCCGGCCCGGACCGCCGCCCAGGAGGCGGCGGTCCCGATGCCGGCCGGGGTGACCAGGCCGAGCCCGGTCACGGCGACGTCGATGCCGGCCATCAGACCCGTGCGCTCCGCTCTTCGATCAGGCGCGCCATGTCACCGATGGTCTCGGCGTCGAGCAGCTCGTCGTCGCTGATCTCGACCCCGAGCTCCTTCTCCAGGACGAGCGAGAGTTCGACGACGGCGAGCGAGTCGAGTTCGACGTCCTCCTTGGTGGCCTCCGGGGTGACCTGCTCCGGGGACACCTTGAGCTTGCTGACCAGGATTTCCTTGAGCGTCTCGAACATCGGACAGTCCTTTCGGGGGTGTGGCGTCAGTGCCCGAGGTCGGGCCAGGTGATGGTGGTGGCGCCCCAGGCCAGCCCGCCGCCGAAGGCGGTGAGCAGCACCCGGTGGCCGGGCCGCAGTTCGCCGCGTTCGGCGGCCTGGGCGAGCAGCAGCGGGATGGACGCGGCGCCGGTGTTGCCGACCCGCTCGATGTTGGACAGCCGGCGTTCGGCCGGGATCTCCAGCCGGTCGGCGACCGCCTGGAGGATCCGGGCGTTGGCCTGGTGGGCGGCGAAGCGGTCGAGCTGGGAGAGGTCCCAGCCGGCCGAGCCGACGGCCTGTCTGGAGGCCTCGGTCATCCGTTCCACCGCGTGCCGGTAGGTGGCCCGGCCGGCCATCTGGAAGTACTCGTCGCCGGGCTTGGGTTCCTGCCGGGCCGAGCGGTGGCGGGAGCCGCCGCCGGGCACGGTGATCAGCTCGGCGTTGTCGCCGTCGCTGCCGAGCACGATCGGTCCGACCGCGCCGGGTTCGTCGGCGTTGCCGGCCCGCAGCACCACCGCGCCGGCCCCGTCGGCGAAGATCACCGCGGTGGTGCGGTCGCCGGGGTCGATGATGGTGGTGAAGGCGTCGGCGGCGATCAGCAGCACCCGCTCGGCCACCCCGGCGGCGATCAGGCCGGAGGCGGTGGCCAGGCCGTACAGGAAGCCGGTGCAGACCGCGGAGACGTCGAAGGCGGCCACCCCGCCGAGGCCGAGCCGGGCGGCGACCGCGGGTGCGGTGGCCGGGCACGGGTGGTCGGGGGTGGTGGTGGCCAGGACGACGGCGTCGACCTGGGAGTCGTCGGCCGACTTCAGGGCCCGTCGCCCGGCCTCCACCGCCAGGTCGGAGGTGGCGGTGCCCGGGGCGACCATGTGCCGGGTGGCGATCCCGGTCCGGGTGCGGATCCACTCGTCCGAGGTGTCCAGCCGGGTGACCAGGTCGCCGTTGGTGACCAGGTCGGGCGGGACGTAGCTGCCGACCCCCACGATGACCGCGGCGCGTCCCGGCGGCGGGCCCGCGGTCATACCGCGTCACCCCCGCCGCTGCTGAGCACCTCGACCGGCAGGCCCATGTACGCCATCCGGGACTCGGCCATCTCGTCGGTCCACCGCTCGGCCATGTCGTAGCGCTGTTCCGGGGTGGTGTCGAGCAGCCGCACGCCCGGCCAGACCTCGTAGTCGCCGATCAGGTCGGCGTGGTCGAACATGCCCTGCTGGAACAGCTCCTCGCGGTGGATCACGAACGGCTTGTCCGGGATCTCGTCCCAGAGCTTCACGCCGGCCCGCAGGATCTCCAGCAGCCGCGGCCGGTACTCGGGGTGGGCGGCAACGTGGTCGCGCAGGATGGTGCTGGCGACCGTCAGGTGGCGGATCTCGTCGATCGCGGTGCCGCGGGAGATCTCCCCGGTGGCCGGGGAGAGCGGGGTCCACTTGCGCTCGCTCAGTTCGGCGGCGGGGGCGAGCACGCCCTCGATCACGATCGCGAAGACCGCCACCCCGCCGATGAAGTCGCCCTGGTCGCGGACGATGTCCAGGGTGAAGTCCTCGACCGGCTGGAGGACCGTGCGCCGGTACTCCGACGCCATCGCGTCGATGTCCTTGAGCAGGGTGGCCTCGGGCAGGCCGAGTTCGACCAGGTGGTTGCGGAAGACCCGGGCGTGCCGGGCCTCGTCGAGCAGCTGGGTGGCGTAGAACTCCAGCTCCGGGATGCCCGGGGCGATGGCCACGTAGTACGACAGCAGCCGGGTGGCGATCTCCTCGGAGAGCCCGCGGAAGCCGAACTCCAGGGTCAGCGCCTCGCGCAGCGGGCCGGGGCGCTTGAGGAACTCGGGCACCAGGGCGCTCTTGTGGTGCCCGGTGACGCCGCGCTCGCGCAGCGTGCCCTGGGCGACCTCGGTGATCCAGTAGGCCAGGTTGCACTCGTCCGGGCCGAGGGTGAGCTCCTTGGCTCCGTCCAGCAGGCCGGGAGCCTCGTCCCAGTCCGCCTCGGGTGCCACTGAACCGGTCATGTCCGTACTCCTTGCTGGGTGGTGTGGCCGGACGGGGTCATTCGCCCGGGGCCGGCTGGAGGGCGCCGGCGAACAGGCCGCCGGCGAAGCTGAGCAGCGGTGCGCCCTCGCCGGTGGCGGCGTGCACCACCTGGCCGAGCAGCACCTCGTGGTCGCCGACCCGGACGCACTCGGTGACCCGGCAGGCGTAGTGCGCCAGCGCGCCGTCCAGCAGCGGGGCGTCCGCGTACGGGGCGGAGGTCCACGGCAGCCCGTCGAACTGCCGGGCGCCGTCCGGGCGGGAGCTGTCGGCGAACCAGCGGGCCACCGGGCCCTGGCCGCCGCCGAGCACGTTGACCGCGAACCGGCCCTCGGCGACGGCCAGTTCGGCGAGGACCGAACCGGACTTCAGGCAGGCGCCGAGGATCAGCGGGGTGAGCGAGACGGTGGTGACGGTGGAGACCGTCGTCCCGTGCAGCCGCCCCTGGTGGCTGACCGTCAGCACCGAGACCGGTGCCGCCAGGTGGCGCAGGGCGCGGCGGCGCAGCTGCGCCGCCGTGGGCGCGGTCCGTACCTCGGCGGCGGTGCTCACCGGGCCGCCGCCGTGGCCGGCTCCGGCGCGGTCTCGGCCCGCACCGCCGCGGCGCGGTGCGCCGGGAGGTGGCCGACCGGGACCGGGTCGAAGGTGTGCGCGATCGGCTTGGGGTGGGCCAGGCCGAGGTCGTCCAGCAGCTTCAGGTAGCCGCTCTGCCGCACCGGCTCGAACGGCAGTGCGAAGGACTTCATGAAGTTGCCGAACAGGCCGCGGTCGCCGAACAGGTGGAACGGGATCACCAGCAGCGCCCACTCCGGCTTGACCAGCCAGCACCAGAGCGCGGCGACCGCGCCCTGGGTGATCAGGCTGTGCATGACGTTGTACGCGATGTAGTAGCCCTTGGCGATCGGCTGCCCGCCGGACTTGCGGAAGGCGATGGCGCCCGGGATGTAGCCGATCAGGTCGATGTAGAGGAACAGCCCGATCGCCGGGAGCCAGCGGACGTCGCCGAGGTGGGCGATCAGCACGCCGGTGGTCACCGCGAAGGCGACCAGGTACTCGGCGCGGTGCAGCGAGAAGGTTCTCGGGGTCTCGAAGGGGTTTGCCTGGTCCATTGCTTCACTCCTGGAGCGACGTGCCGGTGAGAGGGACGGTCAGCGCGCGGCCGCGGCCGGGGTGGTGAGCTCGATGTCGCCGACGATCCGGGTGGCGGCGTACAGGCCGGTGACGGCCCAGGCCACGGTCTCCCGGATGACCCGCTCGGCGATCGGGTCGAGGATGCCCTCCAGGCTCGGGATGCCGAAGTCGAAGTCGGCCTCGAAGTGCACCTGGACGTCGTCGCCGTCCTGGCGCAGCCGCCAGGTGCCGGTGAAGCTGTCGAAGTCGCCGTCGGTCTGCTCGAAGCGGATCTCCAGCTGCTCGGGCAGGAAGGTGTCGGCCTCGGTCCAGCGCAGCAGGCCGCTGCGGAAGTGCAGCTCCCAGCTGGAGCTGCCGACCGGCTCGGGGAGGGTGGAGTGCACGGTGGTGGCCCGCACGTGCGGGGCCAGCTCCGGGTAGCGCTCCCAGCGCAGGACGGCCGCGTAGACGTCCTCGGCGCGCTCGGAGCTCACCACGGCGTCGAGTTCGACGTGTCGCATGGTTCAGTTACCGCCTTCCGGCATCTTGGCCGAGCCCGAGATCAGGTCGAGGGTGGCCTTGTGGAACGCGTCGAGCAGGTACTCGACGTCGCTGTCGCTGAGGATCGCCGGCGGCGTGAAGCGCACCACCGAGCTGCCGTTCATCGAGTGGTTGGCGACCACCCCGTGGTTGAAGAGCTCGATCAGCAGCTCGCCGGCCAGCCCGGCCTCGACCAGCTCGACGCCGATCAGCAGGCCCTGGCCGCGGACGTCCACCACCAGCTCGGGGATGTTGCGGTGGGCGATCTCGGCGATCCGCGGCAGCAGCCGGGCGCCGAGCTCCTGCGAGCGGGTGACCAGCCGCTCCTCCTGGATCGCCTGCACGGCGCCCTGGACGGCCGCCATCAGCAGCGGCTGGCCGGAGAAGGTGGCGGTGTGCACGTACGGGTCCTTGTCGAACGGCTTGAACGCCTGCCGGGTGGCGATGGCCGCCGAGACCGGCACCACGCCGCCGCCGAGCGCCTTGCCGGCCAGCAGGACGTCCGGCTGCACGCCCTCGACGTCCGCGCCCCACCACTCGCCGAGCCGGCCGAAGCCGGTCTGCACCTCGTCCAGGATCAGGAAGCCGTCGAACTCGCGGACCAGCTCCTCGACCCGCTTGAGGTAGCCCTTCGGCGGGATGATCACGCCGCCCTCGCCCTGCACCGGCTCGATGATCACGCAGACCTCGCCCGGGTGGGCGGCCAGCTCGGCGCGGAGCACGTCCTCGTCGCCGTACGGCAGGTGGGTGACGTCCGGGATCAGCGGGCGGAACGGCGCCTGGTAGACCTCCTTGGCGGTGGCCGACAGCGCGCCCAGGGTCTTGCCGTGGTAGCCGCCCTTGAACGAGACGGTGCGCTTGCGGCCGTTGGCGCGGGCCAGCTTGAGGCCGGTCTCGACCGCCTCGGCGCCGGAGAGCGCGAAGTGCACCCGGTCCAGGCCCTGCGGGGTGATCGAGGTGAGCGCCTCGGCGGCACGGGCGACGGTGGGCTCCAGCAGGATCCGGGTCGCCACCGGGTGGGTGTTCAGCTGGCGGGTGACGGCGTCGATCACCAGCGGGTGGCGGGCGCCCATGATGAACACGCCGTAGCCGCCGGCGTTCAGGAAGCGCTCGCCGTCGCTGGTGGTGAGCCAGGCTCCGGAGGACTCGACCTCCATGTGGCTGCCGAACAGCTCGGCGAGCGTCGCCCGGCCCTTGCTGAGGTGGGCGCGGTAGAGATCGAGGATCTCGCCCTCGGTGTCCACCCGGCCCGCGCCGATCGGGGCCTCTTGGATCGCGGTCACGTGGGAAACTCCTTGGTTCGATGCCGGGCGGTGCCGGACGGGCGGTCAGGACAGGTCGAGCGGTTCGCCGTTGAAGTACGCCAGCAGGGCCTCGGCCGCGCTCGCCCGGGACGGCGGGTGGAAGGCCAGCGGGCGGACCGCGACGGCCTGCTTGGCGTGGTCGGCGGAGCGGATGAAGTCGAGCCCGCCGAGCAGCTCCAGGGCCTGGTCGGCGGCGCGGTTCAGCGCCTCCTGGGCGGCGAACCGGGCGACCAGCACCTGGGCGACCGCCTCCTCGCCGCCGACGCCGTCGCGGACCGCGCGGGCGGTGCCCTCCAGCAGGCCGGCCGCCGCCTCGATCCGGATCGCGGCGTCGGTGCGGTCGCCCACGCTGCCGCGGCCGCGCTGCAGCACGTGCTCGACCAGGCCGGAGGCGGCGCCCAGGTAGCCGGCCGAGATCAGCAGCTCGAACCAGACGAAGCCGGCGTTCTGCAGGTCCTCGATCCGGTGCGGGTCCTCCTCCGAGGTGCGCACCACCAGGTCCTCGGGCACGAACACGTCGGCCAGCTGGATCTCGTCGCTCTCCGCCGCGGCCAGCACGTCGTTGCCCCAGAACGGGTGCACGGTCAGGCCCGGGGAGGCGGCCGGGATCAGCGCGAGCGCCAGCTCCGGCTCGCCGCCGGCGCCCGGGACCGCGATCGAGGCGGTCAGCAGGTCCATCGAACCGGCCAGGCTGCACGGCTTCTTGGAGCCGTTGAGCCGGTAGCCGCCCTTGACCGCGACGGCGGTGACGGCCGGGGTGAGGATGTTCTGCTGGGTGCGGCCCTCGGCCCAGCCGGAGGCCATCAGCCGCTGCTCGGGGACCACGCTGTGCAGCAGCGAGAGCTGGGCCTCGGTGAGCCGGCCGGTGTCGTCGTCGGCCAGCGCGTACAGCATCGCGGCGGTGAAGTGGTGCATGGTCACCGCGGCCGCCAGCGAGGGCGACAGCGCGCCGAGCGCCCGCTGCACCCGCACCGCGTCCAGCGGGTCGGCCCCGTGGCCGCCGTACGCGACGGGGACCAGCAGGGCGACGCCGTCGTGCGCCCGGAACAGGTCGATCACCGGGCTGCCGGCGGCCTCCCGCTCGGCGTACGGGATCTCGGCGAGGGCCTTCACCAGCCCGGGGTGGTACCGCTCGCTGGTCTCGCGGGCGGTGTCGAGGGAGCGCATGGCAGGTCAACCTCCAGCGGGGGACGGACAGGGGGGCGGCCCCGGCGGGGGCCTCGGCGGCCGGCGCCCCGGACGGGTGCCCGGGGCGGCCGGCGGTCAGGCGTCGAAGGCGCCGAAGACGGCCTCGATCGGGCTGACGTCGCGGGCGACGCTGACGCCCTGGATGTGCGAGGTCTTGAGCATCGGGTAGTTGGCCTCGCCGTAGACGCCGCCGGTCAGGCCGGTGCCGCCGTGGCTGGGCAGGTACGGCAGGAAGCCGATGTGCGAGTCGTTGATCTTCAGCAGGCCGCCGTTGGTGACCCGCTGCACGAAGGCGTTGATCACCCGGGCGGACTTGGCCCACAGCGAGTTGCGCAGGCCGTACTCGTTGGTGTTCACGAAGTCGATGAAGCTGTCCAGCAGCTGGTCGTTGGGGGCCGCGTCGGGCACCACGATCGGCAGCAGCGGGAAGAAGGTCTCGTGCCGGACCACGTCGTGCTCGCGCGCACCGGCCAGGCCGTTCACCCGGACCACGGTGGGCTGCAGGAACACACCGGTCTCGGACGGCGTGCCGTCCACCTCGGTGCGCCGGCCGCCGGTGACCAGCTCGGAGCCGAGGTCGAGGGTCTGCTTCAGCAGGCCGAAGAACTTCTCGCTGCGCCGCACCGGCGAGAGCAGCACGTCCTCGTCCTCCGGGTAGCCCGGCTTGACGGTGGCGACCTGCTTCTTGACCTCCTCGATCAGCTCGTCGGCGATCGCCGGGTGCGCCAGCACGTAGTTGGGCACCATGCAGATCTGGCCGGAGCCGTAGAAGGACTCCCGGATCGCCTCGGCCGCGTACTTGAGGTCCGCGCCCTCCCAGATGATGATGCCGTCGTTGCCGGCCAGCTCCAGGATCGGCTTCTTGCCGTGGGCCACGCACTGCTCCTGGAAGCGCAGGCCCTCCTGGCTGCCGCCGATGTAGAAGATGTCGTTGACCAGCGGGCTCTCCACCCAGCGGTCCAGGGTCTGCTTGGGGTTGCTGCAGACCGCGTTGAGCACCCCGGGCGGGGCGCCGACCTCGTCCAGCAGCGGCGCCACCACGTCGCGCAGCACCCACATGGTGGACAGCGCGATGGAGCGCGGCGCCCGGACGATCACGGCGTTGCCCGCCATCAGGGCGAGCACGGCGAGCGCGGCGCTGGGCGCCGGGGCGTTCTGCGGCGGGTTGAACGCGACCACGCCGTCCGGCTGGCGGCGGACGATCAGGCGGCGGCCGTTGTGGTCGAACTCGGTGTGCATCCGCTGCCGGTACCAGTCGATGCTCTCCTCGCTGTACACCTGCAGCAGGCAGCTGAGCTCCCAGCGGGCCAGCTTCACCGGGTGCGCCTCGGAGACCAGCATGTCGACGAACTCGTCCTGGCGGCGCAGCAGTTCCTCGCGGAACAGGGTGCCGAGGCGCAGCCGCCGCTCGAGCGGCACGGCCGCCCAGCCGGGGGCGGCGGCCGCGGCGGCCTCGGTCGCCAGGTCGATGGCGGCGTCGCCGGCGATGGCGCAGCGGCCGACCACGTACGGGTGCTGGGCGGCGTCGGAGTCCGGGTCCTGTTCGAGCGCGCGCTTCAGGCTGACGCTGGTGAACACGTCCTCCAGCAGCGAGCGGGCGCTGACCGTGTAGACCCAGCCGTCACCCTCCACGTCCTTTCCGGCGATGTACAGCTGGTAGCTGCTCAGCGGCTTTTCCCGACCGCCGGAATTACCGGGAAGAATCCCCGACGCCGTTTCGTCAAGAAGCATGATCAGGCCCTTCCGAAGGCACGGTTCCATGTCCGAATCGACTTGATGGTGACAAGCGGGTCTGACCCGCGCCTGACACGGAACTGATGCCGCCGGCCGGCGCCCGGCCGCCCCGGAACGCCGGAAGCCCGGCCGCCTTGGGAACGCGGCCGGGCTTGGCGGAACAGGCGGAGAGGGCAGGATTCGAACCTGCGCAGGCGGGCGTGACCACCCGGCCGGGGCCTGGGCCCCGGCCCCCGATCAACCACTCCGGGCACCTCTCCGTGTTTTCGGCCCGGTTTCCCGCGCCGTTCACGGGAACGAGATTGCCAGCCGTTCCTGATGCCCGGCTGACGTATCACTGACATCGCATCACCAGGTTTATCCAGCCCTTCCTCCCGCCATTTCCGAGTGCTGTACTTGTTTTACCGCCACCGTCCCCGAAGGGAAATCACATGTCACCGTCCGCCGCGACCGCGACCGAGACCGGGAGCCAGGTCCTGTCGGCCGTCTCCACCCACACCCGGTCCGAGAACCCGAGCTCCTTCCTGGCGCTCAACTCCGGCAACAGCGTCTTCACCACCCCGGGCGCCGACGGCGTCGCCGTCTACCGGCGCACCGGCCGGCACCTGGTCCAGTTCGGCGGCCCGTTCGCCTCCGAGGAGACCTACGACCTGCTGCTCGACGGCCTGGTGGATCACGCCCGCAGCGAGGACCTGCGGCTGGTCGCCGTCCAGCTGCAGCGCTCGGACGCCGAGCGCTACGCCGCGCACGGCTTCACCGTCAACCAGCTCGGCGCCTCCTGGGCGGTCCACCTGCCGGACTTCAGCCTGCGCGGCACCCGCTTCATGCAGCTGCGCAACAAGATCTCGCGGGCGTTCCGCAACGGGCTGCAGGTCGAGGAGGTGCCGGCCGAGCAGTGGCAGGACGGCATCGCGGAGATCGACGGCGCCTGGCTCGGCTCGAAGGGCGACCACGCCCGGCAGCTGGAGTTCCTGGTCGGCCAGATCGGCGGCCCGGCCCAGGCGCACCGGCGGCTGTTCGTCGGCACCATCGACGGCGCCCCGGTCGGCTACATCTCCTACTCCCCGGTCTACGGCAGCCGGGCCGGCTGGATGCACGACCTCAGCCGCCGCATCCCGGGCGGCTCCCCCGGTCTGATGGAGGCGATCAACTCCACCGCCATCGACGTGTTCCGCACCGAGGGCGTGGACTGGCTGCACTTCGGCTTCACGCCGTTCACCGGCCTCGGCCAGGAGAACGAACTGCCCGGCTACAGCCCGTCGTTCCAGTGGCTGATGCACTTCCTGTGGGCCGAGGGCGAGGCGATCTACCCGGCGCAGACCCAGCTCGCCTACAAGGACAAGTGGGCGCCGGACGTGCTGCTGCCCGAGTACGTGGCCTTCCACGGCCCGGCCTCGCTGGCCTCCTTCGCGCACATCTTCCGCGCCTGCAACGCCTTCTGACCATCCGGACCGACCCCGAGCGCCCGCACCGCCGGGCCGAGCATCCGAGGAGAGCACTCATGACCCAGCAGGATCCCTCCACCGACCAGCTGAAGCAGTCGGTCGTGGAGTCGTTCATGGCCATCATCGGCGCACCGGACGACCTGGACACCGCGCGGGCCGCGGACGACGTGGTGAGCGCCCTGGACGCCCGCCTGATCACCGAGGCGGCCGAGGCGGCCTGCGCCTGACCCGCACCACCCGGTCGCACCGCCCGACGGCGCGGTGCCGCGGCCCCCGTCCGGGCCCGCGGCGCCGCGCCGC
>NZ_JAIZ01000795.1:0-384 GCF_000710465.2 Kitasatospora sp. MBT63
AGTGGCTGGAGCGGCTCACCGTGGTCGGCATCGACCTGCGGGACCCGCGCCAGGTGCTCGGCCTGTGCGAGCGGCTGCGCGCCGACGGGCGGCCGCTGGACATCCTGGTCAACAACGCCGCGCAGACCCTGCGCCGCCCGCCCGAGTCGTACGCGCTGCTGGCCGCCGGCGAGCAGGGGGCGCTGCCGCCCGGCGCCGCGGTCGTCCACGCGCCGGGGTTCCGCCCGATGCCCGCGCTGGCGGCCGCCTGGCCGGTGACCGGGCTGGCGCCCGCGCTGCCGTCCGGCGAGGTGCTGGAGCTGGCCGACGAGGCCGGGCTGCTGCCCGACACGGCGGCCGGCAACTCGTGGTCCGCGCGGCTCGGCGGGCTCGACCCGGCCGAGG
>NZ_JAIZ01000795.1:501-3059 GCF_000710465.2 Kitasatospora sp. MBT63
CTGTGCGACCGGCTGCTGCCGCTGCTGCTCGCCTCGCCGCACACCGCCCGCTACATCGTCAACGTGACGGCGGTGGAGGGCCGGTTCGCGGTGCGCAACAAGACGCCCGGGCATCCGCACACCAACATGGCGAAGGCCGCCCTGAACATGCTCACCCGCACCAGCGCGGCCGAACTCGCCGCGCGGGGTGTGCACATGTGCGCCGTCGACACCGGCTGGATCACCGACGAGAACCCGGCGCCGAAGAAGTCCCGGATCGCCGCCGCGGGGTTCCGCACCCCGCTGGACATCGTCGACGGCGCGGCCCGGGTCTACGACCCCATCGTCCGCGGCGAGGCGGGCGCCCCGGTGTCGGGCGTCTTCCTCAAGGACTACCGGGAAGCGGCCTGGTAACGGCGGTTCACCGGAACGGGGCGGGCGTCGCGGAGACCTTTTCCACCGTCGCCCGGCCACCGGAGGATTACGATCGGTCAATGACGGACACAACCGACAGAGCAGGGGAACTCGCGGACCTCGCGGCCCGGTTCCCGAACCTGCACGCGCCGCAGCGCTGGGCGTGGGGCGGGATCGACGCCCAGTTCTCCGCGGAACTGCCACCCGACCGGCTGATCACCAACATCCATCTGGTGGGCTTCGCCGACGGCGGTGTGGTGCTGTGCCGGGACGTCCGGGGTCACTGGTTCCTGCCGGGCGGCACCCGGGAGGCCGCCGAGACCATCGAGTCGTGCCTGGTCCGCGAGTTGCGCGAGGAGGCCGGGGCCCGGCTGACGGGCCCGCCGGTGTGGATCGGCGCGCACCTGGCGGTGACCGACACCCCGGAGCCGTACCGCCCGTGGCAGCCGCATCCGGAGAAGGCCTGGCTGTGGGGCTGGGCCGAGGTCGAGGTGGACTCCGCGCCGACCAACCCGGACGACGGCGAGCAGGTGGTCGAGGTCCGCGCCGTACCGCCCGCCGAGGCCGCCCGGCTGCTGGTGCGCGGCCGGGAGGCCTGGTGGGGCGAGCTGGTCGACCTCGCGGTCGAGTCCCGCGGCCGCACCCCCTGACCCGTCCCCGGCCCGGGCCGCACGGCGCCGCGCCCGGCCCGGGTACCGGCGACCAGCCGTCCGGGGGTCAGGCCGGGTAGCGGATCAGGTCGGCGGTGGACAGCTCGAAGGCGAAGGGTTCCGGGATCGGCACCGGGTCGCCGAACGCGCCGCTCCACCGCCGGTGGTAGACGCCCGCGGCCGGGTCGGAGAAGAGCGTGACCGCGCCCTCCCTCGGATCGACCGGCAGGTACAGCGGGATGTCCATCAGCGGGTAGTCACGGACCTTGCCGACCAGGTCGTTCTCCGGGTTCGACGGAGAGACGATCTCCACCGCGATCACCGCCAGCTCTGCCGGGACGTCGTTGCCGCCGCGCTCGACCACCGTGACCGGGATGTACGTCAGATCCGGGTTCCGGAGCTTGCCGACGTTCGGGGACGCCAGATCCGTGTTCTCGCTCGGCATCAGGCCGGCCGGCCGGTGGGCGTCGAACTGCTCCCGGACGAGCAGCAGGTTGCGTTGGTGCACGACGGACGGGCCCGCCGTCATGATGATCTCGTCGCCGGAGACCTCGACCTTCCAGCCGGACGGCGGGTTCAGGCTCCGTGCGTACGCCAGCAACTGGGCGTGACGGGCGGGGATCCGGGGCTCGGCCACGGGCCCATCCTTCCACCCGGGAGGCGTCGGCGGTGTCCGGGCCGACATGAACACCGTTCACTACAATGCGGCCATGAGCTCACCGTCCTCCCCTGCCCGGGGCCGGCCCGCCCGGATCGACCAGGCCCGGACCGTCGCGACCGCGCTCGAGCTGCTGGACGAATCCGGTCTCGACGCCCTCACCATGCGGCGGCTGGCCACCGCCCTGGACGTGCAGGCCGGCGCGCTGTACCGGTACTTCGCCACCAAGCAGGACCTGCTGACCGCGATGGCCGAACGGATGCTGGCCGGGGTCGCCGCCGTGCCGGCGTCCGCACCGGGCGGCGACTGGGGTGAGCAGCTGACCGGGCTGGCCGGTGCGCTGCGGGGTGCGCTGCTCTCGTACCGCGACGGCGCCCGGGTGTTCGCCGGTACCTACGCGACCGGTGCGAGCGTCCTCGGCTTCGCCGACACGGTGGTGGGGGTGCTGCGCGGGGCGGGGTTCGGCGACGAGGAGGCGGCGCGGGCGCTGCTGGCGGTGGCCAACTTCACGGTCGGCCACACGCTGGAGGAGCAGGCCGCCCGGCAGCCCGCGGACGGGCCCGGCGCGCCCGAGCGGTCCGCGGATCCGGAGCGGCTGCGCCGGGCCGTGGCCGAGGGGGAGTTCGAGCAGTTGGCCGCCGTCCTGCCGACCCTCACCGAATCCGACTTCACCGCGCACTTCGCGTTCGGCCTGCACCTGCTGGTGGAGGGCCTGCGCGCGGTGCGCGCCGCCGGCGGCCCGTCCGGAGGCTGAACCGCGGCGGGCGGGGGCACGGTGCCCCCGCCGCCGCGGTCGCGTCGCCGCTACTTGGTCAGACCGGCCCGCCGCAGGGCGTCCGCCATCGCGCTGTTGACGG
>NZ_JAIZ01000796.1 GCF_000710465.2 Kitasatospora sp. MBT63
GGCGGATCAGCTGGTTGCCGTCCGCGTCGTACAGGTACGAGGTGCTGCGGCCGCCCTTGGTCACCGAGTCGAGCCTGTCCTCGCCGTTCCAGCTGAGGGTGGTGGTGCCGGAGGGGTCCGTGATGTTGGTGGTCCGTCCCGCCAAGTCGTACTGATAGGTGGTCGACCTCGCGCCCGTGGCCGAGGCGGCCGAGGAGGTGAGCAGGGCGTGCGCGCCGCCGTTGCCGGTGTTGACGCTCTTCGGGGTGCCGAAGGTCTGGGTGGT
>NZ_JAIZ01000797.1 GCF_000710465.2 Kitasatospora sp. MBT63
GGACGTGCTCGCACACCCACTGCTGGGCCGGTCCCAGCTTCTCCCAGCCGACCTGCTGCGCGCGGCCCCACCCGGCGAGGTCCTCGCTCTGGACGACGACACTGCCCGGTACGGCACCCGCCAGCGTGCCGCCGGCCTTCACGTGCCGCCAGGCCAGCGTGAAGCACCGCTGCCACTCCACCGGCCAGGACGGGCACCACCCCGGATCGATCGCGTCCAGCGCGGCCTTGCGCTCAGCTGTCAGCGCACCCGTCCAGTCCAGGCCCTCCTCGCCGGCCTCGGCGCGGC
>NZ_JAIZ01000798.1 GCF_000710465.2 Kitasatospora sp. MBT63
ACCGGCCTGGGCTGACCGCCGAGCGGTTCGTCGCCGACCCGTTCGGCGAGCCGGGGGACCGGATGTACCGGACCGGCGATGTGGTGCGCTGGCGTCAGGACGGGCTGCTGGACTTCCTCGGCCGCGTCGACGACCAGGTGAAGATCCGCGGCTACCGGGTCGAGCCCGGCGAGATCGAGGACGCCCTGACCACGCACCCCGCCGT
>NZ_JAIZ01000799.1:0-7768 GCF_000710465.2 Kitasatospora sp. MBT63
CCCGCCCCCACGCCCACCCCGGGCGCGGCCGCCGGGTACACGCCGGTGTACGCGGGCACCGAACTGACCTCCCCCGATCCCTCCTACGAGTTCGACCTCAAGGCCGGCCGGGTCGCACCGCAGGAGAACGCCACCTGGTACCTCGGCCGCAGCGCCACCGACTTCTTCGTCCCCGAGGACAGCGACACCTACATCGCCGCCGACGGCCCGCTCACCCCCGACGACTGCGTCAAGGGCGTCGAGAGCCGGCCGGCCGCCGCACTTCCGTTCAGCACCCTGCGCAGCGGCCGCGCCTTCTGCGTCCGGGCCCGCGCCGGCGGCGACATCGCCGTCGTACGGGTGCTGGACGCCTCCCCCGACGAAGGGCCGGTCCGGATCTCCCTCGGCCTCTACCGGCGGACCGGCTGACCCTCCGCCCCGGCGGGATCCGCGGCGGGGCCTCGGTCCGTCCGGTCGAGGAAGAGCGCCGCGAGCCGGGGCAGGTGGCGCCGGGCCGCCCGGTCGTCCTCGGGGTCCCAGCCGCGCCCGGCCGGCTCCCTCGAGCGGGTCACGCCGGTCACGCCGGTTGCGGCGGTTGCGGCGCGCAGGGCGGCTGCCACCGCCGTACGGAGGGACTCCGACTCGCCCACGGCCCTCCGGTAGGCCTGCGTCACCAGGTGGTCCAGCGACTCGAAGCCGACCCAGCCGCCCTCGTCGTGGCTCATCCGGACCACCACGGGCAGGGCGGCCAGGGAGTCGGGGTCGGCCACGGCGCGGGTGAAGGTCTCCCGGCCGAGCAGGATCAGTCCGTCGCGGAAGTCCATGAAGCCGTCGTCCCCGCACCCGCCCTCGATCAGGTACGCGGCGTTCCACAGCGGCCGCCGGTACGCCGAGCCGGCCACCCCGTCCGCCCGCACCCGGAAGTCGACGATCTCCGCCGGTGCCAGCCCGGCGAGTACCTCCACCAGCGCCGCGGGGAGCGGATCGTCGGGCGGGTCCCGGTCAGGGGCACGGTCGCCGGCCAGGGCGCGCGCCCGCTCGATCAGGGCCCACCAGTCATCGCTCTCCATGGCCGCCGAGCGTAGAGCGGGGCTGTGACAGGCCCCCGGAGGTCCGATGTGACAGCCAGGGGCCTCGGGGAGCTCCGGGGAGACCGCGCCACACCCGGGTCAGCGCCGGAACCTGCCGGTCAGCGCCTGCCACCAGCCGCGCCGCTGCCGCGGTACGACGGCGGGCGGCGCGGCCGGGGTCTCCGTCTGCCGGACGTGGAGCGGCGGGGGCGGCGGTGTCGACGGCGTGAGGAGGTCACCGGGCCCGGTCGGCGCCGTCCGTTCGACCGTCCGGGGCGAGAACTGCACCGGCAGCTCGACCAGGTGCCGGGACAGCCAGGCCGAGGTCCAGGTCAACTCGTCCTTGTCGATGGCGAGTTGCAGGTCCGGCAGTCGGGTCAGCAGGATGTCGATCCCGGTGTCCGCGATGGCCCGGCCGATGTCCTGGCCGGGGCACTCGTGCGGCCCCCCGCCGAAGGCCAGGTGCGAGCGGTTGCCGTGCAGCGGCTTCGACAGGTCGGGGCGGACGGCCGGGTCGACGTTGCCGGCGGCGAGGCCGAGCAGCAGCATGTCGCCCTCCTTGATCTGCTGGCCGCCGAGTTCGGTGTCGCCGGTCGCCCACCGGCCCGCGACCAGCGACATCGGCGCGGAGTCCCACAGGACCTGGTCCAGGGCATCGGGCAGCGTCATGTGGCCGCCGGACAGGTCGGCGCGGAACCGCCGGTCGGTGAGGACGAGCTTCAAGGCGTCCGCGATCAGGTTGACAGTGGTCTCGTTCGCGGCGAGCAGCACCACCCGCAGGTGTTCCAGCACCTCGTCGTCGGTGAGCCCGGCGCTGTGCTGCATCAGCCAGGACACCAGGTCGGGGCCGGGGGTGACGCGCTTGCGTTCGATGGTGCGGCGCAGGGTCGCCACCACGTAGTCGTTGCTCGCGATGGCGGTCTCGGTGCCCTTCATCAGGTCCCGGGCGGCGTCCACCAGCCGGGGCCCGTACTCGTCGGGCATCCCGACGACCTGCGTCATCACCAGCATCGGCAGGCACTCGGCGAACTGGGCCACCAGCTCGGCGCGGCCGGTCGGCCCGAACTCCTGGATCAGCTGGTCGGCGAAGCGGGTGACGTAGCGGCGGATCCCGCGCCGGTCGAAGCGGTTCAGGCTGTCGGTGACCGCCGCGCGCAGCCGCCGGTGCTCCTCGCCGTCCGCGAACACGCACAGCGGCTGCCAGGCGATCACCGGCATCAGGGGCGAGTCCGCCGTCACCAGGCCCTGCTGGAACGCCGTCCAGCGCCGCGAGTCCCGGGAGAACCGCGAGGGTGTGCGCATCGCGGTGAGGTTGGCGGTGTGGCCGAGGATCAGCCAGGCCGGCAGGTCTCCGTGGAGCAGGACCGGCGCCACCTCCCCGTGCTCGGCCCGCAGCTTCTCGTACAGGGCCGCGGGGTCGGCCTCGGCCTCCGGCCCGTACAGGCGCCGCAGCCCCTCGGCGGCGAGGCCGTGGGCGGGACAGCCGGGCGGCGGGCCGGAAGGGCCGTCGGCAGGAAAGGGGGTGGTCACGTCATCTCCGGGGTGGGCGCGGGGCGGTCGTGGTGGTCGGCACGGCCGGCCCCGGAGGCGCACGGGTCCGCCCCCGGCGCACGGCGGGGAGGCGGTGGGCCGGGCCGGGTTCCGCGTGGCCGAGGTTCAGAACACGCTCCTGATCGAACGTCAGATCATGCGCGGCGCAGTCGACTTGCCCGCCCGCACCGCAGGCACCGTCGAGGCACCCGGGCACCAGGTTTGCCCCATCCCGACCTCCCGCACCGCACTCCGCAACCGAGTTCGCCCATCAGGGGGGCGCGCGGGCCAAACCGCCACCCGGCCCGGAGCCGCTGTGCTACCCGCGCGACCGGCTCGGCCCCCCGGCCGCGGACACCGTCACCACGGCGGCAGCGCCGCGCATCCCAGGGCGCGGGCGAGCGCGTCGCTCTGCGACCGGGTGAGGTCGAGTGCCTGGAGCAGCGCGGATCCGTCCGAGGCCGCCCCGGCGGGCCGGTGGTCGCCTCCGCTCAGCGGGGAACCGCTCAGGTCGGGTCGCCACGCTGCGGGCTGCCGGTTGCCCAAGAGGTGGTCGGCCGTCCGCCCGGCGGAGTCCTCGGGTGCGCCGACGGCCGTCAGGGCGGCGCTCACCCGCGCTGCCGCATCCGGCGGCAGCTCGTCGTCGGCGAGCGCCGGAAGCAGGAGCAGCAGTCGGGCCGCGACGTCCTGGACGCCGGGCGCGGAGGGGTCGGGCGTGTCGGCGATGTGGGTGAGTTCGCGCCAGGACAGGCCGGGGCCGTACAGGTCGCCGTCGAAGCTGGACAGGGTCTCCGCCCGCGGCCAGCTCGAGTGTGTCAGCAGGTGGTCGGTGCCGGGTTCGTCGACGAAGTTCCGGTGGACGTGGACAACGCGGTGGCCGGCCCCGAACGGGACGCGGAACGCCGGCCACGCCCGCTCGTCCAGGAGCACCTCGGACAGCGCGCCGGCGTCGGCGCCGTCGTCACCGAACCACTCGGGCACCGGCCGGGCCCCGCCCGAGGTGAACCGGCACATGTCCAGGAGGTGGTTGGACCAGAACCCCGCACGTTCGAGCAGCCGCTCACCCGCGACCAGCGGCCCGTCCTCGCCCGTCGATCAGCACGGGCCGGAGTCTCCCAGGCACCGCTGACACTGCGGTCCGGGCGCGTGTCGGCGGGGTCGCCGGGGCCGCCGGGCGGATTCGGGGGTGGGCCCGACAATCTGCGGGGTGGCCCGGCGGGTCGGGCGGCGGCCTGCGGGGGCTGTGGCAGGCTACGCCCATGGCAGGCGGAGCAGGTGGGCCGAAGGCGGCGGGAGGCGCGACCCTCGTCCTGGCGACGCTGGCCGCCGGGCAGTTCCTGATGGCCCTGGACAGTTCCGTCATGAACGTCTCGATCGCCACCGTGGCCGAGGACGTGGGCACCACGGTGAGCGGGCTGCAGGGCGCGATCACGGCGTACACGCTGGTGATGGCGATGTTCATGATCACCGGCGGCAAGGTCGGTGCTCTGATCGGCCGCAAGCGGGCGTTCACGATCGGCTGCGTGATCTACGGTGCCGGATCCGGTACCACGGCCCTCGCCCCGAACCTGCCGGTGCTGCTGGTCGGCTGGTCGCTGCTGGAGGGGATCGGCGCGGCGCTGATCCTGCCCGCGATCGTCGCGCTGGTGGCCGGGAACTTCGCCGTGGAGCGCCGCCCGGCGGCGTACGGCCTGGTCACCGCCGCGGGTGCGGTCGCCGTCGCGCTCGGCCCGCTGATCGGGGGCGTGGCGACGACGTACTTCTCCTGGCGATGGGTGTTCGCCGGTGAGGTCGTCGTGGTGCTCGGCATCCTCGCGCTCGCGCGCCGGGTCTCGGACGCGCCACCGGGCCGGCGCCCGCACATCGACATCCCCGGCGCCGTGCTGTCCGCGGCCGGGATCGGGCTGTTCGTCCTCGGGGTGCTGCGCTCGAGCGAGTGGGGCTGGTTCGTACCGAAGCCGGACGCGCCCGCCTGGCTCGGGGTCTCCGCGGTGGTCTGGCTGATGCTCGGCGGCCTGCTCCTGACCTGGCTCTTCCTCCGCTGGGAGAACCGCCTCGCCGAGCGGGGCGAGGAGCCGCTGGTCGATCCGGCGCTGCTGCACAACCGTCAGCTGACCGGCGGTCTGACGATGTTCTTCTTCCAGTACCTGGTGCAGATGGGTGTCTTCTTCGTCGTCCCGCTCTACCTCTCGGTCGCGCTCGGCCTCTCCGCGCTGATGACCGGCGTGCGGATCCTGCCGTTGTCGCTCACCCTGCTGGCGGCCGCGGTCCTCATCCCGAAGCTGCTCCCCGACGTCTCGCCGCGGCGGGTGGTGCGCAGCGGGATCTCGGCGATGCTGGCCGGGGCGGTCGTGCTGCTGGCCGCGCTGGACGCGGACGCGGGGGCGGAGATCGTCACCCTTCCGCTGCTGCTGATCGGGTTCGGCATGGGGGCGCTCGCCTCCCAGCTCGGGTCGGTGACCGTGTCGGCGGTGCCGGACTCGCAGAGCGCGGAGGTCGGTGGCGTCCAGAACACCGTCACCAACCTCGGGGCCTCGATCGGTACCGCGCTGGCCGGTTCGATCATGATCGCCGTGCTGACCACGTCGTTCCTCACCACCGTGGAGCAGAGCCCGGCGATCCCGTCCGAGGTCAAGACCCGGGCGGGCACGGAGCTCTCGGCGGGCGCGCCGTTCCTGTCCGACGCCCAGCTCACGGCCGCACTCGACGAGGCGGGCGCGGACACCGCGGTGACGCAGGCGGTCCTCGACGCAAACGCCGACGCCCGGCTCGACGGCCTGCGGGCCGCGCTCGGCGTCCTCGCGCTCGCCGGGCTGACGGCACTGTTCTTCACCCAGCGCATCCCGGCGACCCAGCCCCGCTCCACCATTCCCCCGCCTCGGACCGGCAGCGCGTCCGACGATTCCTGAGCGCTCCGGGGCCGGTCGCGCCCGTCGCGGCGGAGCGGCGCCCGGTGGTGGCCTGTTCACGCGCCCGACCCGACACTGGCCCCGGCCTCGTCGGAGCGGCGCGTGGCGTGGCGCGGCAGTCCGGTCCGCCGGGTGCCGTCACCCCTCCGGTACTGGCGGGGCGTCCGGCCGGGCCGCTGCGCGCAGGAGCGCCCTGACCCGGCGCTCCACGAGGACCGGTACGAAGGTCCTGATCCTGGCCGCGCGCAGTTCCTGGTAGGCAGTGGCGACCAGGGCGGCCACGGTGGCCGGGGCCACCAAGGGGTGGGCGGCGGTGAGGCGGCCGGCGAGCCGGTCCACCGCCTCCTGGTCCGCGGTGTGCAGGCGGCCCGTGCTTCCTGGGCCGGCGCTCCCCCGGCCCGCGCTCCCCCGGCCCGCCGGGTCCGGCAGCCCGGCCGTGGACGGAGCGGAGTCGGGTGCGGGTGCCGTCGGGGGTTCGTGGGTGGTGCCCGTCCGCGTCCGGTGGCCGGCCGTGGTGGCCGGCGCGGTGAGGGTCACCACGGCGACCCGCCCTTCGGGTCCCGTCGTATCGTGGCAGGCCAGGACGAGCAGTCCGGCGTCGGCCAGGCTCCTCAGGGCGGTCTGCAGGGCGGCGGGCTCGGTCCGCAGGGCGGCGGCCGCGGCTCCGAGCGGGAAGGTGGCGCTCCGGGCGAGGTGCTGGTGCGGGTCGGCCACGAGATCGACCAGCAGCCCCGCGGCGATCTGCCCGCCCGGGACCTCCCGGGCCTGCCGGGCCCACTCCACCGCCCAGTTCTCCAGCGCCAGCGACTGCACCCGGCCCACGCCCTTCGCGATCGGTTCCGACTCGGGCCCGTCCGCGGGTCTCACGGCCGCGCAGCCCCCGGTTCCCAGCATTCTGCGGCAGCCGGGCGCCCGGCGCGTGAGCGACGCGCACGCCCGTTCGCGCGCCCCAGCCACTCGGCCGTCGGCCGGTCGCGTCGGTCCGGTGAGGGGGCGCGGCAAGGCCGAGGGACCATCCGTGGTGGTCGTCCGGCCCGTCGTCGTCCGCCGGGCGCCCCCGGCCGGCCGAGGGTGCCCCGCAGGCGGGTGGCGGCCACCCGTTCCAGGTGTCCAACTCCCCTCGAAATCAAGGGCGTCGGCAACGCTTCACCCCATCGACATCCGGCCCACCGCCGGACGACACTTGACCACCCGATAGTCCCAGGGCCCTCAAAGTTGTCTGGCCATTTGGAGTCCCGGTGTCACCTCTCACCCGCCGTACCTTCCTCGGCTCCGCCGCCGCCCTCGGCGCGGCCATGGGCCTGGAGTCCCTGCCCGGCACCGCGGCCGACGCCGCGGCCGCCACCACGGGGACGATCAGCGACGTCAAGCACGTCGTGGTCCTGATGCAGGAGAACCGCAGCTTCGACCACTACTTCGGCGCGATGAAGGGCGTGCGCGGTTTCGGGGACCGCACCGCCCTCCAGATCGCGGGCGGCACCAGCGTCTTCAACCAGCCCAACGGCAGCGGCCGGCAGTACCCGTGGCAGCTCAGCAAGACCAACACCTGGTGGTGGGGCGTCAGCGGCGAGCAGCTCGCCCAGTGCGACGGTTCGCTGGACCACTCCTGGTCGACCCAGCACCAGGCGTGGAACAACGGGAAGATGGACTCCTGGATCGCGGCCAAGGGCTCGGACCGGACCATGGGCTTCATGGCGCGCGAGGACATACCGTTCCACTACGCGCTCGCCGACGCCTACACGATCTGCGACGCGTACCACTGCTCGATCCTGTCGGCGACCGGGCCCAACCGCACCTACCTGTGGTCCGGCACGATCGACCCGGCCGGTACGGCGGGCGGCCCGGCCTGGGACGGCGGCGACGAGAAGGGCCTGCGCTGGCAGACCTACGCCGAGGCGCTGCAGAACGCCGGGGTGAGCTGGAAGGTGTACCAGAACGCCTCCGACAACTACGGGGACAACGCGCTCGCCTACTTCGACCAGTTCACCGGCGCCCCGGGTTCCAGCCAGCTCGCGCAGCGCGGCATGGGGTCCGTGCCGAGCACCGGGTCGACCCCGGACGACATCGCGGCCGCGATCCGGGCCGACGCCCTGGCGGGCCGGCTGCCGCAGGTCTCCTGGGTGGTGTCCAACCAGCTGTTCTCCGAGCACCCCGACGGCCCGCCGGAGAACGGCGCGCACTTCGTGAACCTGGTCGTGCAGGCGCTGGCCGCCGACCCGGCCACCTTCAACTCCACCGTGCTGTTCCTCAACTACGACGAGAACGACGGCTTCTTCGACC
>NZ_JAIZ01000799.1:7778-8872 GCF_000710465.2 Kitasatospora sp. MBT63
CCCCCCGCCCGCCGCGCCGGCCGGCACCGCCGGGGAGTTCTACAACGGCACCAACATCGGCCTCGGCTTCCGGGTCCCGATGATCATCGCCTCGCCGTGGACCCGCGGCGGCTGGGTGGACTCCCGGGTGTACGACCACACCAGCGTCATCCGCTTCCTGGAGACCTGGACCGCCGCCCTGGGCACCCCGGCCGTCTGCCCCAACATCAGCGCCTGGCGCCGCCAGGTCTGCGGCGACCTCACCGGTGCCTTCGACTTCGCCAATCCGGTCTACGGCCTGCCGGCGCTGCCCGACACCAGTGCGACGATCAGCCAGGCCACCGCCAACACGATGATCAACCCCAGTCCCGGCACCAACGCGATGCCGGTCCAGGAGGCGGGCACCAAGCCCGCCCGGGCCCTGCCCTACCAGCCCAACGCCTGGGTGGACCGGATCGAGTACAACGCGAACAACCAGATCCTGCTCTGGCTGGACCTGGCCAACCAGGGCCCGCAGGCCACCGCCTGGGCCCACTACTCGGTCCACGCCAACGCGTACCGCAGCGGCGGTCCCTGGCAGTACACGGTGGCCCCGCACAACGCCGCCACCGGCACGGACGGCAGCACCAGCGACTTCTTCAACATCGGCGCCAACTACGGCAACGGCCAGTACGACCTCACCGTGCTCGGCCCCAACCGCTTCCTGCGCCGCTTCGCCGGCAACGCGACCACCGCCGGCAAGGCCGCCGAGGCGTCCACCTCCTACGCGCCCGCGCCGGACACCGGCAAGCAGGCGCTGTGGTTCAAGCTGACCAACACCGGGACCAGCGCCGTCACCTTCACCGTCACCTCGAACAACTACCGCACCGGGACCTGGACGTACCAGGTCGCGCCGGGCGCCACGGTGTCCGACTACTTCAACGCCGTCACCATCGCCCACGGCTGGTACGACTTCACCGTCACCGTCAGCAGCGACGCCGCCTGGAGCCGCCGGGCCACCGGCCACATCGAGACCGGCGCCGCCGGCGTCAGCGGCTGACCGGCCGGGCCCGGTGGCCCGCCGCACCCGCCGCCGGCCCGCCGCAGGAGTGGCGGGGGGGGGGGGGGGGGGGGCG
>NZ_JAIZ01000799.1:8960-14567 GCF_000710465.2 Kitasatospora sp. MBT63
TGCGGCCCCGGCCGCACCCGCTGCCGAGCACCACGGAGGCACCGGTGAAGGACCTGAAGTTCGAACAGAAGCAGTCGCTGTCGCGTACGGAGGCGGCCGACCAGCTCTCGGCGCTCGCCGACGCGCTGCGTCGCGGGGGCAACGCCGAGCTGGAGCTCGGCCCGGGGGTGCTGAGCTTCCGGATCCCCGACGACCTGCGCGGCGAGATCGAGGTGGAGGTCGGCGACGGGGAGGTCGAGCTGGAGATCGAGTTCAAGTGGTCGACCGCCGCGGCCGACGGGGCCACGACGTAGCCGTAGCCGGCGGCAGCCGGGCGGTGGGCGGCCCGCACCGGTCGGCGCAACGCGCGGATCGGTGCCGTCGCGAGCAGCATGGAAGCGAAGCACGGAGCGGAGCTTCCCGGCCCGCGGCGGATGCGGGCCGATCATCGGGACGAGCCCTGGAGGCCCCTGACATGTCGAGGAACTCGGCGATCGCCGTACCCGGTCTGACCTGGCGCTCCCCGCGGGAACGCGCCGACGACGGCCGGGCGGCCCGTGCGCGTTCGCCCCGCTCCGGCCACGGCGACTACGACCCGGGCCGGCAGCGGACCGATCCGATCGCGATCATCGAGAAGCAGTCCGCCGTTCGGGTCCAGGAGCTGGTGCCGATCCGCTACGGGCGGATGTCGGAGTCGCCGTTCCGGTTCTACCGGGGCGCCGCCGCGATCATGGCGAGCGACCTGGCCGACACCCCGGCCTCCGGGATCCGGGCCCAGCTGTGCGGCGACGCTCACCTGCTCAACTTCCGCCTGCTGGCCTCCCCCGAGCGGCGCCTGGTCTTCGACATCAACGACTTCGACGAGACCCTGCCCGGCCCCTGGGAGTGGGACGTCAAACGGCTGGCCACCAGCATGGTCATCGCCGCCCGTGAGAACGGCTTCTCGGAGGCGGAGCGCGCGGCGATCGTCCGGACGACGGTCCGCTCCTACCGGCAGCGGATGCGCCGCTTCGCCGGGATGGGCAACCTCCCGGTCTGGTACACCCAGGCCGACGCGGAGACCCTCGAGGCCGTGGCCTCGGGCCGGCTGCACCGGCGCGGCCGCAAGGAGCTGTCGAAGGCCCTGGCCAAGGCCCGCACCCGGGACACCATGCAGGCGTTCGAGAGGCTCACCGAGGTGGTCGGCGGCAAGCGCCGGATCGCCCCGCAGCCTCCCGTGGTCACCCGCCTCACCGATCTGCTGCCCCGGGTCGAACGCCAGGTCCTGGAGGGCATGCTCCGCAACCTGATCGGCCGCTACGGCAGCACCCTCCAGTCGGACCGCCAGCACCTGCTCGGCGAGTACACCCTGGTCGACATGGCCCGCAAGGTGGTCGGCGTCGGCAGCGTCGGAACCCGGTGCTGGATCGTGCTGCTGCTCGGCCGTGACGGCGAGGATCCGCTGTTCCTCCAGGCCAAGGAGGCGGACGAGTCCGTGCTCGCCGCGCACGCCGGCGCCAGCCGGTACGCCACCCAGGGCGAGCGGGTGGTCGCCGGCCAGCGGCTGATGCAGGCCACCAGCGACATCTTCCTCGGCTGGGAGCACGTGCTCGCACCCGACGGCGTGGAGCGCGACTTCTACGTGCGTCAACTGCGGGACTGGAAGGGCATCGTCGACCCGTCGATGATGGTGCCGAGCGGACTCGAGCTGTTCGGCGAGCTGTGCGGCGCCACGCTCGCCCGTGCCCACGCCAGGTCGGGCGACCGGATCGGCATCGCCGCCTACCTGGGCGGCGGGGACGTGTTCGACCGGGCGCTGGTGAGGTTCGCCGAGAGCTACGCCGACCAGAACGAGCGGGACCACCAGGCCCTGCTCGACGCCGTGAAGTCCGGCCGGGTGACCGCCGAGGAGGCCTGAACCCGACCGCCGCGCCCGACCACCGCGCCCCCGGGCTCTCAGTTCTCCGGCGGCCCGGCCGGGCCGGGGTCGCGGCGGTCCCGGGAGGGGAGCTGTCCTCGGGCGGACCGCCAGCGCGAGCGCAGCTGCTCCAGCAGGACGTCCCACTGGTGCCGCACCTCGTCGTCGGGCGGGCGCCGCCCGTGGCGGATCCGGTCGAGTTCGACGGCCACCTCGCGGCCGAGCGCGGCCGAGCCGACGAAGACGAACATCAGGCCGAACAGGGCCGAGAGCATCGCGAAGACCGCGCCCACCGAGCCGTAGCGGGTGGCGTAGGAGCTGAAGAGGTGGGGCAGGTAGACGGTCGTGCCGACCGAGTAGGCGGCCTCCAGGACCGCCACGATGACGCCGAAGGGCAGCAGGTCGCGCCGGCCGATCCGCCGGGCGGACAGCACCCGGCCGCTCCAGCCGAGGAACACCGCGGTCAGCGGCACCTCACACAGCGAGGCGGCCAGCCCGAAAGGCGTGCCACCGAGCGCGACCCAGACCCAGCCGGTGACCGTCAGGTAGCAGGCCAGGCCCAGCACCCACCGCAGGCCGTTCGGTGTGTTGCGGACGCTCAGCGGCTTCAGCTCCCAGGCCTGTTCGAACAGCCGCTGGGTGGCGCGGGTGAAGCTCAGCACCGAGAGCAGCAGGAACAGCAACCCGAGGATGTCCAGGCCGCCGTCGGTGGCGACCGAAGGCTCGAACAGCTGCCTGACCGCCGTGGCCCCGCCCCCGGTGAGGCCGTACCGGTTGATGATCCGGCTCGCCACGTCCGGCGGGCCGAAGCGGGTCAGCACGGTGGCACCGAGCACCGCGAGCGGGATCAGGGCCGTCAGCGCGCTGGAGGCCAGTGCCATCGAGCGGTCGAAGCCGGCCACCCGCTGGAACCGGTTGACCACTCGCAGCGCGAACGCCGGACGCAGCCAGAACGTGAGTGTCCTGGTGAGGCGCTCCCGCCTGATGGGCCCCGGCCCCCTTCCTCGGACTGCGGACCGTGCTGTGACAACGCGAGCGTAGCGCCACCGCCGCGCCGGATCCGGCTCCGACGCGGCCCCGCGGCCCGCGCGTCGTCCGTACGGGAGCGAGCCGCCGGGGGCGGCGGTCAGCCGGTGGGCAGCCGGAGTTCGGCGACCGCGCCGCCCGCCGGGTCGTTGCGCAGGTGCAGGGTGATGCCGAGGGCCTCGGCGTGGCCCTGCGCGATCGTCAGGCCGAGGCCGTGGCCGTGGCCGCGTTCGCGGGCGCCGGTGCGAAAGCGCCGCGGCCCCTCGCTCAGGATGTCCTCCGGATAGCCGGCGCCGTGGTCGCGGACGGTGAGGCGGGCCCCGTCGACCCGGACCTCGACCGGGGCGCGGCCGTGCCGGTGGGCGTTGGCGACCAGGTTGGAGACGATCCGGTCCAGCCTGCGGACGTCCGTGGTGACGACCGCGCCGGCGACGATCAGCAGGTCGGTCGGGGACCCGGCGGCCGCCACCATCCGGGTGACCACCGGCCCGAGCGGGACGACGGTCAGTTCGGGGCGTTCGGCGCGGGCGTCGAGCCGGGAGACCTCCAGCAGGTCCTCGGTCAGGCTGCACAGCACCCGGACCCGGCCCTGCACCAGTTCGGTGGGCCGGCCCGGCGGGAGCAGTTCGGCCGCGGTGAGCAGCCCGGTCAGGGGGGTGCGCAGCTCGTGCGCGACGTCGGCGGTGAAGCGCTGTTCGCTCGCCAGCCTGCTGCTCAGCACGGCGGACATCGAGTCGACCGCCGCGGCCAGTTCGGCGACCTCGTCGCGCGGGCGGCCGAGCGAGCCGATCCGGGCGGCCAGGTCGCCCCGGGCGATGGTGCGGGCCGTGCGGGCGGCGATCCGCAGCCGGCGGCTGATCCGGTCGGCGGCGAGGACGCCCGCCAGCACCGTCACCACCACGGCGAGGGCGGCCGACACCAGGATGGTCCGGTCGAGTTCGGCGATGGCCCGTTCGTCGTCCGCGTAGTCCACCCGGACCGACACCACCTGGACCGGTTCGGTGCCGCCGCCGATCCCGGCGGCGCCCCACATCGCGGTGCCGTCGGGTCCGGGGCCGAGCATGGTCCCCTGGCGGCCGCGTTCGGCGAGGCGGCGCAGCTCGGCCGGGAGGGCCGGGTCGTCGGGGACGGTGTTCCAGCCCACCAGCTCGCCGGTGCGGTCGTACCCGGTGAGCAGCGAGTCGAGGGCGTTCTGCGCGGACTTCCTGGCCTGCCCGGTGTGCTGGTGCACGGAGGCCTGGTGGACGAGCAGGCCGAGGGTGAGGGCGACCAGGAAAGAGACCAGGGCGACGGTGGCGGCGATCTGTCGGCGCAGGGTCATCCGGCCCGCCGCAGCTTGTAGCCGAAGCCCCGGATGGTCTCGATCCGGCCCGCCCCGATCTTGGCGCGCAGCCGCTGGACGTGGACGTCCACCACCCGGCTGTCGGCGCCCCAGGAGTAGTCCCAGACGCGTTCGAGCAGGATCTGGCGTTCCAGCACCACGCCGGGTGCGGCGGTGAACTCCAGCAGCAGCCGCAGTTCGGTCGGGGTGAGCGGGACCGGCCGCCCGTCCACCCGGACCTCCATGGCGTCGGTGTCCAGCTCCAGGCCGTCGATCACCCGGACGGCCCGCGGTGCGGCCGGGGCGGGGACGTCGGCGGGTGCCTCGGCGGCCGGCCGGGGGGCGAGGCCGGTGCGGCGCAGCACGGTACGGATCCGGGCGACCAGGACGGCGCTCTCGAAGGGTTTGGTGATGTAGTCGTCGGCCCCGGCCTCCAGGCCTGAGATGACGTCGATCGGGTCGGTGCGGGCGGACATCATCAGGATCGGGAGCAGGCTCTCCTCGCGGATCCGGCGGCAGAGCCCGACCCCGTCGAGCAGCGGGAGCATCACGTCCAGCAGCAGGATGTCCGGGGGCTGGGCGCGGAAGCGCTCGAGCCCCTCCAGGCCGTCGCCGGCCGTCTCCACCGGGAAGCCGTACCGTTCGAGGGCCATCCTGGTCGCCTCGCGGATCACTTCGTCGTCCTCGACCAGCAGGATCCGGGGGGCGGGGGCCGCCGGGGCCGCGCCGGCGGGGTGGTGGGGTGCCGGGTGGTGGGTTGCCGGGTTCACGAGGTGGGCCTCACAGGGGCGGCGGACGGCGCCGAGCGGCTCGGGACGGCGGAGACGGCGGGTTGGGGCGCTCCGCGCCGGGGGCTGCCGTCGTCCTCGGACGGGTCGGCCGTCGGCCGGGGTGCCGGGGCGGTGGGCGCGCAGAGGGTCGGGGTCGCGGTCGGGCCGGTGCCCTTGATCTGCCGGTCGGTCACCAGCATCCGGTCGGACCGCCAGCCGTACCTGGTGTCGGTCTGGGAGTCCGGACCGTTGGGCTCGTGCACGACGAGCTCCGTTCCGGCGGTGTCGGCGGTGAACCCGGCCAGGACGCTCTGGGCCAGCACCGGGAAGACCTGGCCGTCCCGCGCGGTGTAGACGTGCAGGTAGGCGTGGTGGGCGGCGGTCACCACGGCGGTGATCAGCTCCGGCCGGCCGTCGCCGCCGAGGTCGCGGTACTGCGCGGGCCGCAGCTCGCAGCCCTGACAGCCGGCCAGGGCGGCCCGCTCGTCCTCCGGCAGCCCCGGGTCGTGGGCGAGGACGGTGGCGGCGTCCAGGCCGCGGAGGTCGCCGGCGGCCGCGGTGACCCCCGGCAGCGCGGCCGGCGGCGGCTGGTCGGTGGGCGGTGCGGCGGCGGG
>NZ_JAIZ01000800.1 GCF_000710465.2 Kitasatospora sp. MBT63
GGCGGCGGGTGCCGGGGGTGGCCAGGCCCAGGGTGAGGGTGATCCGGGCGCCGCCGAGCGGGCCGCGGTCGATCCGCAGGTCGCCGCCGGTGGCGGCCGCGGCCCGGCGGGCGATGTCCAGGCCGAGCCCGGTGGAACCGGCGCTGGTGCCACGGGCGAGGGCGCCGTCGGGGTCGAGGATGCCGGGCCCGGCGTCCTCCACGGTGAGCAGCACGCTCTGCGCGGTGCGCGTCACCCGCAGCGCGAACGGCGTGCCGGCGGCGGTGTGCCGGAAGACGTTGCCGACCAGCGAGTCGATCACGGCCGTCAGGTCGTCCTCGGGCAGGTCGACGGGGGTGGGCTCGCAGGTGACCTCGAGTTCGCAGGGCCGGTCCTGTGCCTCGGCCAGGGTGGCCCAGAACCCGGCCCGGCGGCGGAACGCGTCGGCCGCCTGGACCACCGCGTCGGGCGCACCGGAGGCGGGGCGGGGCGGACGGCCGGGCCCCACCGGCGGGGCTTTGCGGCCAATCTGATGATACGTCAGTCTATGGATGGCAAAGCCTTGTTCATCTTGGCTTACATCATCACGAGAGGGCCGCCGCCATGGCACTGCCCCTGCGCCACTCCTCCCACCGCGCGCTCGCCGCCCTGGCCGTCACGGCCGCACTGGCACTCGGCGCCGCCCAACCCGCCACCGCCGCCGCCCCGCCCGAGGGCGTCGTCGCGGGCGCGGACAGCCCGGGCGCCGTCCCCGGAAGCTACCTGGTCATCCTGCGGCCCACCCTGGCGAAGGCCACCGCGTCCGCGGGCGCGACGCTCGCCCACCGCTACGGCGGCACGCTGCGCCGGACCTTCGGTGCCGCCCTGAACGGCTACTCGGTGCAGCTGTCCGACCGCCAGGCCCGCCGGCTGGCCGCCGACCCGGCGGTGGCCGAGGTGGTGCAGAACCACCGGGTCGCCGCCGACACCACCCGTACCGGCCTGCCCTCCTGGGGCCTGGACCGGATCGACCAGAAGCGCCTGCCGCTCGACGACCGCCTGACCACCGTGGATTCGGGCGGCCAGGGCGTCACCGCGTACGTCATCGACACCGGGGTGCTGGTCACCCACGACGAGTTCGGCGGCCGGGCCTCCTCCGGCTACGACGCCGTCGACCTGGACGGTGAGGCGGACGACGGCAACGGCCACGGCACCCACGTGGCCGCGACCATTGCCGGCAGCAGCTTCGGCGTCGCCCCGAAGGCCGCCGTGGTCGCCGTCCGGGTGCTCGACGACGACGGCTCCGGCACCACCGAGCAGGTGGTCGACGGGATCGACTGGGTCACCAGGAACGCCCACAAGCCGGCCGTCGCCAACCTCAGCCTGGGCAGCGACCCCGACGACGCGCTGGACGCGGCGGTCCGCAACTCGATCGCCTCCGGCATCACCTACGCCGCCGCGGCCGGCAACCAGGGCGTCGACGCCTCCGAGCACTCGCCCGCCCGGGTGCAGACCGCGATCACCGTCGGGGCCACCGACCGGGACGACCACCGCGCCTGGTACTCCAACTACGGCCCGCTGGTGGACCTGTTCGCCCCCGGCAGCGACATCACCTCGGCCTGGATCGGCTGGGACGAGTCCGAGAACACCATCTCCGGCACCTCGATGGCCACCCCGCACGTGACCGGCGCCGCCGCGCTCTACCTGGCCGGCCACCGCACCGCCACCCCCGCCCAGGTCGCCGCGGCGCTGACCGGCGCGGCCTCGCCCGGCTCGGTGCAGCAGGATCCCGGCGACGACACCACCGACCGGCTGCTGTACGTCGGCACCACGCCGATCCCGCCGCTCGGCAAGCGGTTCGACAACACCACCCCGGTCACCGTCGACAACAACACGACCGAATCGCCGATCACCGTCACCGGCGTCCCCGGCCGGGCCCCGGCGATGCTCGACGTCCACGTCTCCGTCACCCACTACTGGCCCGCGGACCTGACGGCCGACCTGATCGCGCCGGACGGCCGCAGCTACCGGGTGCTGACGGCCTCCGACGACCTGCTGCCGTCCCCGTACCACGTGCTGATCGGCGTCAACGCCTCCGCCTCGCCCGCCAACGGCGTCTGGCGGCTGCGGGTGTACGACCCGGCCGAGTCGTTCGGCGGGCAGCTGGACGGCTGGGCGCTGCAGTTCTGACCCGCCGGCCGCGGGTCAGCCGACCGCGGCCGCCGCCGACGGCAGGGCGATCTCGAAGCAGCACCCACCGGAGACGTTGCGGACACTCGCCCGGCCGGCGTGCGCCTCCACGATGCCCCGGACGATCGCCAGGCCGAGGCCCGCGCCGGTGTCGCCCTGGTGCGGGCCTGCGCCCTGGCCCGCGGCCTGGTCCGGCGCGGTCCTGGGGGTACGGGCGCTGCCGCCGCGCCAGCCGGTCTCGAAGACCCTCGGCAGGTCGTGCTCGGGAATGCCGCCGCAGCCGTCGGTCACCGAGACCAGCACTTCATCGGCCTCGCGGCGGGCGGCGACCGCCACCACCCCGTCGGCCGGGGTCGAGCGGATCGCGTTGACCAGCAGGTTGCCCAGCACCCGGGTGATCTCCCGGCCGTCGACCTCGACCGGCTCGGCGGCCACCAGGGCGCCCTCCAGCCGGACCCCGCGCTCGCGGGCCAGCGGGTGGGCGCCCGCGATGGCGTCGCCGACCAGGTCGTAGACCGACACCCGGGCGGGGGTCAGGGTGAGCACCCCGGCCTGGATCCGGGACAGCTCGAACAGGTCGTCGACCATCCCGGTGAGCCGGTCCACCTCGGTGCGGATCCGCATCAGGTAGCGGGCAGGGTCCTCGGCCACACCGTCCTCCAGCGCCTCGGCCATCGCCCGCAGGCCCGCCAGCGGGGTGCGCAGGTCGTGCGAGATCCAGGCGATCAGCTCCCGGCGGGAGTGCTCCAGCATCTGCTCGCGCTGCCTGGACTCGGCCAGCCCGGCACTGGTGGCGGCCAGCTCGGCGCTGAGCGCGGCCAGTTCCGAGCCGAGCGGCTCACTGGGTGCGGTGAACCCGGCGTCGCTGCCGACCGTCCGAGCCGCCACCGTGAGCGCCCGGCTGCCTGCGACCACCTGGCGGCCCAGCACCGCGGCGGTGACCAGCGAGACGGCCGCGGCCATCAGGGTCACCGTGATCACCACCCCGAGGTCGTGGTGCGAGAGGAACATCGCCTGCGCCACGGCGAGCGTGCCGGCCGTCATGGCGAGGACCGTGACCAGCGCCACGATGAGCAGCGAGAGCGCGACCGAGCGGCGGCGCAGCAGGCGGACCACGGGCCAGCCCAGCAGGCCGGCGGAGGCGGCGCCGAGCGCGGCGAACAGGGCGATCAGCAGCAGGTCGTTCACGGTGGTTCAGCCCTTCGCCGGGTCGAAGCGGTAGCCGACGCCCCAGACGGTGCTGATCAGCACCGGGGCGGCGGGGTCGTCCTCGATCTTCTCGCGCAGCCGGCGGACGTGGACGGTGACGGTGGACTGGTCGCCGAACTCCCAGCCCCAGACGCGCTGCATCAGCTCCTCCCGGCCGAACGCCGTACCGGGGTGCCGGATCAGGAACGCCAGCAGGTCGAACTCGCGCAGGGTGAGCGAGAGTTCGCGTCCGGCCCGGTGGGCGCGGCGGGCCTGCTGGTCGAGCGTGAGGTCACCCGCGGTCAGCGGGCCCCCGGCCGGGGCGGCGAGTCCGGCGCGGCGCAGCACGGACTGGATCCGCAGGACCAGCTCGCGCGGGCTGAAGGGCTTGGTGACGTAGTCGTCGGCGCCGAGTTCCAGGCCGAGGATGCGGTCGGCCTCGTCGCCCTTGGCGGTGAGCATCACCACCGGCAGGTCGGCGCCGGCCTCGGTGGCGCGCAGCCGGCGGCAGACCTCCAGGCCGTCCAGGCCGGGCAGCATCAGGTCGAGGACGACCAGGTCGGGCCGGTGTTCGGCGGCGGCGGCGAGCGCCTGGTGGCCGTCGGCGGCGCGGTCGACCCGGTAGCCCGCGCGGTGCAGGTAGCCGGTGACGACCTCGGCGACGGTGGGGTCGTCGTCGACCACGAGGATGCGGCCGGTGGAGGGTGTCTGGATCACGTCTCCGAGGATAGGGAGGCGGGGCGGGCGGCTTCGACCGCCGGGGTGCCCCGTACGACTTCCGTAAGGTGCCGATGCGGCAATTGTCCCGATTCCCCGGGGTAGCTTCGGCGCGTGACGAGTCTCTCCCTGTCCCGTTCCCCCGTTCCCCGTCCCGTCGATGCGGCGCCCGTCGACGTGGTGCTGCCCTGCCTGGACGAGGCGGCGGCGCTCCCCTGGGTGCTCGGCCGGATCCCGTCCGGCTGGCGCGCGATCGTGGTGGACAACGGCTCCTCGGACGGCTCCGCCGAGCTGGCCCGCTCGCTCGGTGCCACCGTGGTGGCCGAGCCGCGCCGGGGTTTCGGCGCCGCCTGCCACGCCGGGCTGCTGGCCGCCACCGCCGAGCTGGTCTGCTTCATGGACTGCGACGGTTCCCTCGATCCGCGCCAACTCCCCCTGGTGACCGGCCCGGTGCTGGACGGCAGCGCCGACCTGGTGCTCGGCCGGCGCCGCCCGACCGCCCGCGGCGCGTGGCCGCTGCACGCCAGGATCGCCAACGCCGAGCTGGCCAGGCGCCTGCGGGCCCGGACCGGCGCCGCCCTGCACGACCTGGGGCCGATGCGGGCCGCCCGCCGGGAGCGGCTGCTGGCGCTCGGCCTCGGCGACCGCCGTTCCGGCTACCCGCTGGAGATGGTGCTGGCCGCCTCCGCGGCCGGGATGCGGATCGCCGAGCGGCCGGTGGACTACAGGCCCCGGGCCGGCCGTTCGAAGGTCACCGGGACGGTGCGCGGCACCCGGCAGGCCGTCCACGACATGCGGGCGGTGCTGGCCGCCCCGCCGCCGACCCTGCTGGTGATCGCCAAGGAGCCGGTCCCCGGGCGGGTGAAGACCCGGCTGACGCCCGCCTGTACGCCGGTCCAGGCCGCCGCCCTCGCCGAGGCCGCGCTCGTGGACACCCTGGCGGCGCTCTCGGCGGTACCGGCCGGCCGGCGGCTGCTGGTCCTGGACGGTACGCCGGGCCGCTGGCTGCCGCCCGGCTGGGAGGTGGTCCCGCAGGTCCCGGGCGGGCTGGACGTCCGGCTCGCCGCGGCCTTCGCCGAGGCCGGCCCGGACGCGCCCGCGCTGCTGGTCGGCATGGACACCCCGCAGCTCACCGCCGCCGCCCTGGCCGAACCGCTCTCCCCCGCGCAGCGCGCCGGGACCGACGCCTGGTACGGCCCGGCCGCGGACGGCGGGTTCTGGGCGCTGGGCCTGGCCCGTCCGGACGCGGCGCTGGCCCGCAGGCTGCTGGTGGGGGTCGAGATGTCGACCGCGCGCACCGGCGCCGAGCTGCTGGCGCGGCTGGCGGCGGAGGGGCTGGTGGTGCGTGGCCTCGGCGAGCTGACGGACGTGGACACGGTCGAGGACGCCCGGCTGGTGGCCGGGCAGGCACCCGGCGGCCGGTTCGCGGCCCGCTGGACCCAGGTCGCCGCATCACAGGCCACCACATCACAGGCCACCGCGCCACAGGCCACCACACCACAGGCCGCCGCGGCGACGGCCGGACCGGCGACGGCGGTCCGCCGATGACCACGGCCACGCTGCCCTGGACCGACGACCCGTTCGCCGAGGCGATGCGGACCGGCCGCGGACCGCTGTGGCTGCGGCGCCCGGACGGCACCCGCCAGGTGCTGGAGGTGGACCGCTGGATCGGGCCCGTGGCCGGCGCCGACCACGGTCTGCTGCTGCGCTGCCTGGACTCCGGCCGGCCGGTGCTGGACATCGGCTGCGGGCCCGGCCGGCTGGTCGCGGAGCTGCTGGCGCTCGGTGTCCCGGCGCTCGGGGTGGACGTCACCCGCGACGCGGTGGCCCGGACGCTCGGCATCGGCGGGCTGGCGCTGTGCCGCTCGGTGTTCGAGCGGCTGCCCGGGGAGGGCCGCTGGGGCACCGCCCTGCTGGCCGACGGCAACCTCGGCATCGGCGGCGACCCCGACGCGCTGCTGCGGCGGGCGGCCCTGCTGCTCGCACCCGGCGGCCACCTGCTGGTGGAGGTCGAGCCGGCCCCGCTCGACGAGCGGCTGACCGTCCGGGTCGAGGGCCCGGGCGGGCGGCTCGGCCCGCCGTTCGCCTGGGCCCGCCTGGGCGCCGACGCCACCGTGCGCCGGGCGGCGCCGGCCGGGCTGACGGAGATCGAGCGCTGGTCCTCGCACGGCCGGTCCTTCCTCGCCCTGCGCCGTGACGGCCCGCGTTCGGCTGCCCGTGACCGATCGTGATCAAGCGGCCGAAACCGGTGGCGCGCACGGCGTCCGGTTGCTTTGATGCGCTGTGCACTTCTCGGAAACCGACACCAGGTCCCTGCTCGACCAGATCGAGCGCTACTACGACGCCGTACCCCGTTCCTCCGCCAGGGCCGAGGACTTCGGGCCGCTGACGCTCTTCGTACCGACCGCGGGCAGCTGGCCGTTCTACGGGCGGCCGGCCCTGGCCTGGCAGGGCCCGGCGGCGACCGCCGGCGATGTCCGGCGGGTGCGGGAGCGGCAGCGCGAACTGGGCCTGCCGGAGACCTTCGAGTGGGTCGACGAGAACGCGCCGGGGCTCCGGGCGGCGGTGGAGGCCGCCGGGCTGACCGTGCACGCGCACCCGCTGATGGCCCTCGACCCCGGCGCGCCCACGCCGCCGTCGGACCCGTCGGTCCGGCTGCTCGCCGCCGACGCACCGGAGCTGGCGTCCGCGCTGGCCGTGCCGCGGGTGGCGTTCGCCGAGCCCGGCACCGCGGTCGGCACCGCGGGCGCGGCCGAACTGGCGGCGTTCACCGCGGTGGTGGAACGCGACGGCACCGTGGACCGGGTGGCGGCGCGGATCCGGGCCGGGCTGACGGTGACCGCCGCCGCGCTGGCGGCCGACGGCTCCGCGCGCTGCTCGGGCATGCACCAGCCGGTGGACGGCGTCACCGAGGTGGTCGGCGTCGGCACCCTCCCGGACGCCCGCCGCCGGGGCCTGGCCCTGGCGGTCACGGCCTGTCTGGTGGCCGACGCCCGGGCGCGCGGGGCCGGCACGGTGTTCCTGTCCGCGGGTGACGAGGACGTGGCCCGGGTCTACGCCCGGGCGGGCTTCCGCCGGGTCGCCACCGCGCTGATCGCCGAGCCGGCCGAGTCGGCCTAGCAGCCCGGCTGACCGGCTGACCGGCTGACCGACTGACCGGCTGACCGAACGCGGCACCGTGGGTCGTGGCGGCTGCCGATCACCACGACGGTGCCCGCCGTCGGGTCGTGCCACGGCCCGGTGCACCGGTTCGCGGCGGCCGGCCGGGAGGCGCACGGCTCCGCAGCCCGGCGGCCGGTCAGGAGGGCAGCGGGCCCGCGTCGGTCAGCAGCGGCGCCAGCAGGTCGCCGTCGGCGGCGTGGCGTTCCAGCACCTGGTCGGGGGTGAACGACAGCTCCTCGGCCCGGGTGCACGCCTCGATCTCCGCCCAGCTCACGGGCGCGGAGACCCCCGGGACGGCGGTGGCCCGCAGGGTGTACGGCGCGGCGGTGGTCTTGGCCGTCGCGTTCTGCGACCAGTCGACGAAGACCCTCCTCCGGCGCAGCGCCTTGGCCATCCGGGACACCACCAGGGCGGGGTGGTCGGCGGCGAGCCGTTCGGCCAGGGCCTTGGCGTAGCCGCTGACCGCCTTGGCCGGGGCGGGGGTCAGCGCCGCGTACAGGTGCAGTCCCTTGCTGCCGGAGGTCTTGGGGTGGGCGTGCAGGCCGTCGGCGGCGAGGTGGTCGCGGATCAGCAGGGCGACCCGGCAGCAGTCGGTCAGGTCGGCGCCGGGGCCGGGGTCGAGGTCGACCACCAGCCGGTCGTGGTGGGTGGGGCCGGTGTCGGCGGTCCACTGGGGGACGTGCAGTTCCAGGGCGTAGCCGTTGGCGACGGTCATCAAGGTGGCCAGGTCGTCGACGGCGACCCGGTCCTTGGGGCCCTCGTGGGTGGGGACGGTGAGGGTGTGCACCCATTCGGGCAGGCCGGGCGGCGGGTTCTTGGCGAAGAAGCCCTCCTCGCCGATGCCGGCCGGGAATCGCAGGAAGGTCGCGGGGCGGCGCAGCAGGTGCGGCAGCATCGCGGGGGCGATCTGCGCGTAGTAGTAGAGCGCCTCGCCCTTGGTCCACCCGGTGGCCGGCCACAGCACCTTGTCGAGGTGGGACAGGACCAGGCGGCGGCCCTCGACTTCCGTGACCTGGCGCTCCGGCATAACGTGGTAGATCCCCGCGAAAGGGATGGGCTATGCCACAGGTCACCTGGAAGGGCGTCATCACGTTCGGGCTGGTCAGCGTGCCCGTGCAGCTGTACGCCGCGACCGAGGAACACAGCGGGCCGACCCTGCACCAGGTGCATGCGAAGGACGGCTCGCGGATCCGGTTGAAGCGCTTCTGCGAGGTGGAGGGCGTCGAGGTCCCGTACAGCGAGGTGGTCAAGGGATTCGAGTCGCCGGACGGGCGCCAGGCGGTGCTGGAGGACGCGGACCTGGCCGAGCTGCCGCTGCCCAGCAAGAAGATCATCGACGTGCTGGCCTTCGTCCCGGCGGACTCCATCGACCCGCTGATGCTGAACAAGGCGTACTACGTGTCGACGGCGGACAAGGCGCCGGCCAAGCCGTACGTCCTGCTGCGTGACGCCTTGGTGGAGTCCGGTCAGATCGCGGTGACCAAGGTGACCATGCGGACCAGGGAGTCGCTGGCGGTGCTGCGCGTGCACGGCGACGCGCTGGTCCTGCAGACCTGCCTGTGGCCGGACGAGGTGCGCTCGGCCGAGGGGATCGCGCCGGACGAGAGCGTCACCGTGCGGCCTCAGGAGCTGAAGATGGCCCGGTCGCTGATGGACACCCTGTCGGAGGACTTCGACCTGTCGGCGCTGCACGACGAGTACCAGCAGGCGCTGGAGCAGGTCATCGAGGCCAAGCTGGCCGGGGTCGAGGCCCCGCACGGCGAACTGGAGCCGGCCGAAGGGGCGGGCGCGGATGTGATCGACCTGATGTCGGTGCTGCGCAGCAGCGTGAAGGCGGCGAAGGAGGGCCACGGCAAGGCGGCCTCGCCGGCTGCCGGCGAGGCGGCGGACGACGACGCGGAGGACGGGGACGGCGGGGAGGCGTCGGCGGCGCCCCCGAAGAAGAGCGCCCGGAAGCCGGCGAAGAGCGCAGCGGCCCGCGGCGCCGCCAAGAAGACCACGGCCGCCTCCGGGACGGCCGCGAAGAAGTCCACGGCCAAGAAGACCGCCGCGAAGCGGTCGGCGCCCCGCCGGGTCTCCTGACCGGGCGGCAGGGCCGTCCCGCCCGCGGGCGATGGGCGGACGGCCCGGCGGCTCAGGCGGTGCGCGCGGCCGGCTGGTTGTCCGCGCTGAGGACGTCGCCCGCGGAGGCCGATCCTGCTGCCCGCCGGAGGGCGCCGATCCCCGGGTCCGTGATCGACACGGTGATCGTGAAGGGGGGCGGGCCGGTGATGGTGCGGTGGGAGTCGGTCGGGGCGGTGAGCCGTTGCTGGACGGCGAGGCCGTCGACGCCCGGGCACAGGGCCTCGACCGGGAGCGTGAGCTGCGCGGTCCCGCCGGTGGCCGGATCGATCCGCAGGCTGCCCGACGGGGTGCGCCGGACCGTGTCGCCGACGGAGACGGGCAGGTCGTAGGCTCCGCCGACCAGGCCGTCGGGGCCCTCGATCTCGACCGCCACGCCCTGCGCGCCCAGCGGCGCGGCCAGGTCCAGCGGCGCCGGACCGCCGGGGCCGAGCAGCAGGCCGATGGTGAAGCGGCCGGGGTCGTCCCCCGACTCCTTCTCGAAACCGTAGGAGCCGAGGACCAGTTGGGGACCCGGGCGGTCGGTGGCCCCCGGTCCGCCGGGCGCGGTGGATCCGGCCGGCTGCGGGAAGTGGTGGTAACCCTTGGCGCCGCACCTGCTGCCGTCGGAGGTCCCGCCACCGGGCAGCGCGACGTCCCGGGTCGGCCGGCCCGGGGTGACCGCGCCCGGGCGGGCGGCCGGTGCCTTCCGGTCGGGCCAGGCGGAGAGGGCGAGGAGGACGGCGGCCACGGCGACGACCACGGCCACCACGGAGCGCCAGTTCCGGAAGCGGCCCCGGCGCGCGGCGGCCGGTCCCTCGGATCCGGGCGACCAGCGGCGTCCGCCGGGATCCACCGGTTCCTCGGTCCGCCAGCGGGCGGACAGCATCCGGGTCCGCGCGGAGGGTTCCTTGACGGCGGCGGCCCGGACGAAGCGCTCGTCCAGGACGAGCCCGTCGAAGGGGTCCCGGCTGCTCGGGTCGGGCCCGTCGTGGGGGCCCGGGTGAGGGTCATCGGCTATCGGCACCGGCTCATTATGGCGAGCCGGCCCGACGCCGGGACCGGCCGGGTGGCGGCCCGCACCGGACCCGCCGGACCTGCCGGACGGTCCGGGCGGCAGTCAGTGCACCGGGACCGGCGACGCGGCCTCCCAGGCGAACCCGTCCGGGTCGTCGAGCGGTCCGGCGTCGCCGCTGATCGCGAGCCGGTGCGAGCCGGTCCCGTCGACCGGCACCCCGAGGTCCTTGGCCAGGGCGCGGCGGCCGTACAGCGCGAGCTTGACCGCGCCCGACGGGCCGGCGAACTCGACGTACTTCTTGCCGAAGCTCCTCGCCACGGTGAGGCCGTGGCCGACGTAGAACCGCCGGCTCTCGGCCACGTCCGCCGTGCCCAGCAGCAGCACGGCCTCGTCGATCCGTCCGGTCGCGGGGCCGGTGTCCTTCTTCGCCGAGGTCGCGACCTTCCAGATCGTGCCGTCGGGGGCCCGGACGACACCGCCGTAGCCCCAGAACGACTTCGCGGCGGGCTTCAGCGCGGTGGCGCCGGCCTCGACCGCGGCGTCGACGAGGCGGTCGACGTCGGCGGGGCGGGCGACCGTGAGGGCGAGCGCGAACCCGCGGAAGCCGGTGGTCGGCGTGTCCGCCGCCCGCAGCCGCAACTGCAGCGCGGCGCCCGGTCCGAAGGCGGCGTAGAAGCGTTCGGCGGCCGCGAGATCGGCCACCTCGAGGGTGACGGAGTGAATGGAAGCCATGACAGTCACGCTAGTTGGCCTCCCGGCGCGGGTGCTTCTCCATTCCTGACCGGTCCGGCCGGGGGTGGGAAGGGGGGGTGGGGA
>NZ_JAIZ01000801.1 GCF_000710465.2 Kitasatospora sp. MBT63
TAGTACTGCAACGGTGCTTACCGTGACGGTTGTCTGGTTCGCTCGTTGTGGTGTTCATGGGTGGGGACATATCCGAGGTGGATGCTCGTCGCTGGTCGGCCGGGCTTGCCGGGTTGCATGAGCGGTTTGCGCACCGGTTCGCGCGGAGCGAGTCGCGGGAATCGGCGCTGGCGTACATGCGGGGCCTGCTGGCGCCGTTGGAGCGCAAGAACGGCTGGACGGTGGCCGAGGAGGCCGGCCGTGGCGGGCCGGATCGGATCCAGCGGCTGCTGAACCGGATCGACTGGGACGCGGACGCAGTGCTCGATGACATACGTGGGTACGTGGTCGAGCACCTGGCGGACCCTGGCGGCGTGCTGATCGTGGATGACACCGGGTTCCTGAAGAAGGGCGTGCGGTCGGCCGGCGTCCAGCGGCAGTACTCCGGCACCGCCGGCCGCACGGAGAACTGCCAGGTCGGTGTCTTCCTCGCCTACTCCGGCGAGCGAGGCCGGACCCTGATCGACCGGGCGCTCTACCTGCCGAAATCCTGGACGGACGACCGCGGGCGCTGCCGCGCCGCGGGGATCGGCGACGAGGTCGAGTTCGCCACGAAGGTCGACCTCGCGAGGGCGATGGTCCGCCGCGCGATCGACGACCGGATCCCGTTCCGGTGGGTGACCGCGGACGCGGGCTACGGCTACAGCAAGGGCTGGCGCTACGAGTTGGAGCAGGCCGACGTCTTCCACGTGGTGGCCACCACCCGGCACAACACCGTCGTCACCCGCCGGTTCATGGACCACCGCCTCCACGACCTGGTCGCCGACCTGCCCCGGCAGAAGTGGAAGCGCCGGTCCTGCGGGGAGGGAGCCCATGGCCCGCGGAGCTACGACTGGGCCCGCGTCGAGGTCCGACCGTGGCACCGACCCGATCGCAGGCACTGGGTCCTGGTCCGCCGGAGCATCGCCGACCCGACGAAGCTCGCCTACTACATCGCCTACGCGCCCGCCGACGTCGTGCTCAACGAGCTGATCGCTGTCGCCGGGGCCCGCTGGGCGATCGAGGAGTGTTTTCAAACCGCGAAGGGCCAGTGCGGCCTGGACGACTACCAGGTCCGCCGCCACCAGGGCTGGTACCGGCACATCACCCTCGCCATGGCTGCCCATGCCTACCTCACCGTCGTGCGGGCCCAGCACCTCGAAAAGGGGCCTCACCTGCTCGAACGCCAGACCTGATCCCGCTCACCGTCCCCGAGATCCGCCGGCTGATCACCCATCTCACCCGGCCCGTCCGCCGCAGCATCGACCACATCCTGCACTGGTCCCGCTGGCGCCGCCGACGCCAACACCAGGCCCGGACCAGCCACTACAGGCGACGAGGCCACAGCCCAAGAGCTGAAGCCTCATCACAGCAAGCACCGTTGCAGTA
>NZ_JAIZ01000802.1 GCF_000710465.2 Kitasatospora sp. MBT63
CACTCCCCCAACACCAACCCACGCTCACGCACCGTCAGCACGTCGAGGGAGCCGATGCGGCGGTGCGGGTCGGCGGCGACCTGCTCCAGCAGTGCGAGCAGCCGCTCGACCAGGGCCTCGGCGGTCGAGCACTCGTAGAGGTCGGTGGCGTACTCGAAGGCGATGTCGATCTCCTCGGAGACCGAGGTCTCCTCGAAGTTGAAGTCGAGTTCGAACTTGACCGCGCCCAGCTCGAAGGGCTGGATCCGGCTCTCCAGGCCGAGCAGGCTGCCGCCCTGGCCGTCGTTGTGCTGGTAGCCGAGCATCACCTGGAACAGCGGGTGCCGGCCGGCCACCCGGGGCGGGTTGACGGCCTCGACCAGGCGGTCGAAGGGCAGGTCCTGGTGCGCGAACGCGGCCAGGTCCGACTCCCGGGTGCGGGTGAGCAGGTCGGCGAAGGTCGGGTCGCCGGAGAGGTCGTTGCGCAGCACCAGGGTGTTGACGAAGAACCCGACCAGGCCGTCCAGCGCGGCGTCCGAGCGCCCGGCGACGGGGGCGCCGAGGGGGATGTCGGTGCCCGCGCCGAGCCGGTGCAGCAGGGTGGCGACGGCGGCCTGGAGCACCATGAAGGTGGTCGTGCCGGTGGAGCGGGCGGCCTCCCGCAGTCCGCGGTAGACGGCCGGGGGGACCTGCGCGTACACGGTGTCGCCGCGGTACCCGGCGACCGGCACCCGCGGGTGGTCGGTGGGCAGCGGCAGTTCCTCCGGCAGGCCGGCCAGCGCCTGCCGCCAGTACGCCACCTGGCGGCTGTGCAGGCTCTCGCCGTCCTCGGGGCCGCCGAGCAGCTCCTGCTGCCACAGGGTGTAGTCGGCGTACTGGACCGGCAGCGGCGCCCAGGTGGGCGCGGTGCCGGTGGTGTGGGCGGCGTAGGCGGTGTTCAGGTCGTCGATGAACGGGAGCATCGACCACTCGTCACCGGCGATGTGGTGGAACAGCAGCACGATCGCGTGGTCCGCCGGGCCGACCGCCAGCACACTTACCCGCAGCGGCAGTTCGGTCGAGAGGTCGAAGCCGTACCGGACGGCCGCCTCGATGTCGGCGGCCAGGGTCCGCTCGCCGGACGCCACCAGGTGCAGGGTCTGCGCGGCGGCGTCCCTGACCTCCTGGAACACCGAGCCGTTGCGCTCGGTGAAGACCGTCCGCAGGCTCTCGTGGCGCTCGGTCACCGAGATGACGGCGGCGCGCAGCGCGTCCAGGTCGAGCTCGCCGGTGACCCGGACCACCAGCGGCACGTTGTAGGTGGCGCCGGAGCCGTCCAGGTTCTGCAGGAACCACATCCGGCGCTGGGCGTGCGACAGCGGCAGCTCGGCGGGCCGCTCGCGGCGGACCAGGGCCGGGCGGGTCTCGCCGCCGGCGGCGGCCCGGTGGGCCAGACCGGCCGGGGTGGGCGCCTCGAAGAGGTCACGCACGGTCAGCTGGGCGCCGAGCACCGTCCGCAGCCGGCCGACCAGGCGGGTGGCGAGCAGCGAGTGGCCGCCGAGGTCGAAGAAGTGGTCCTCTGGGCCCACCTCGGACAGGCCGAGCACCTCGGCGAAGACGCCGCAGAGGATCTCCTCGCGGGCGTCGCGCGGGGCGCGCCCGGCGCCCGTGCCGGTGCTGTCGGGGGCGGGGAGGGCCTTGCGGTCGAGCTTGCCGTTGACGGTCAGCGGCAGCGCGTCGAGGACGACGAACGCGGACGGGACCATGTACTCGGGCAGGCGCTCGGCGAGGCCGCTGCGGACCTCCGCGACGTCGATGCCGGGGCCGGCCGGGACGAGGTAGGCGGCCAGCCGCTTGACCCCGGGGGCGTCCTCGCGGATCAGGACGGCGGCCTGGGCGACGGCGGGGTGCGTGGTCAGGGCGTCCTCGATCTCGCCGGGCTCGACCCGGTAGCCGCGGATCTTCACCTGGTCGTCGACGCGGCCGAGGAAGTCCAGCAGCCCGTCCTGACGCCAGCGCACCACATCGCCGGTCCGGTACATCCGGTCCCCCGGCTCGCCGAACGGGTCGGCGACGAACCGCTCGGCGGTCAGCCCAGGCCGGTCGAGATAGCCGCGCGCCAGACCGACACCGGCCACGTACAGCTCACCCGCGACACCGACCGGCACCTGCCGGAGGTGGCCGTCGAGGACGTGGGCGCGGGTGTTCCAGATCGGACGGCCGACGGTCGCGGTGTCGGAGTCGAGCGTGCCACCGCCCAGGGTGTTGATGGTGTACTCGGTCGGGCCGTACAGGTTGTAGCCCATGACGCCCGGGGTGTCGCGCAGCTTGGACCACAGGGTCTCGGCCACCGCCTCACCACCGAGCAGCACCAGCACCGGGCGGTGCCGCTCCCCGTCCAGCAGACCGCACTCGATCAGCGCCTGGGCGTACGAGGGCGTCACGTTGATGACGTCGATCTCGTGCTCGGCGCAGAAGTCCGCCAGTCCCTGGGCGTCGCGGCGCAGGGCCTCGTCGAGGACGTGCACCTCGT
>NZ_JAIZ01000803.1 GCF_000710465.2 Kitasatospora sp. MBT63
GTCTGCTGGAGAAGCCGGTCCTCGACGGCATCTACGACCTCACGCTGCTCAACAAGGTGCTCAAGGAGAAGGGCCAGCCGTCCGTCGCGGACGCCGGCCTCGGGGTCAAGTGACCCCCGCCCCGTGACTCCGCGGTCCGCGCCCCGTCCCCGTCCTGGTCGATGCCCAATCACAGGACGGGGCGGGGCCGGGCCCCGGCCCCAGCTCCCCGAAGCCCACGCCAGACCGACCACGCAGGAGGTGCCCGGATGACCTCGGCACTGACCACCTCGCACGACGTCCCCGCCACCGATTCCCCGGCCGGCCAGGTGGCCGTCCGGCTCTCGCACGTGCACAAGACCTTCGGCCGCCCCGGCACCGCCGCGCCCGTCCTGGACGACATCTCGCTGGACGTGGCCCCGGGCGAGTTCGTCACCCTGCTCGGCGCCTCCGGCTGCGG
>NZ_JAIZ01000804.1 GCF_000710465.2 Kitasatospora sp. MBT63
CCAGCGTCGACTTGCCGCAGCCCGACTCGCCGACGATGCCGAGCGTCTCGCCCTTCTGGAGCGAGAACGAGATGCCGTCCACGGCCTTGACCGCGCCGACCTGCTTCTTGAAGAGGATGCCCTGGGTCAGCGGGTAGTGCTTGACCAGGTCGCGGACCTCCAGGATGGGCTCAGCCATGGAGGGTCTCCTTCCAGAGGTGGCAGGCGCTCTTGCGGCCGGCGAGCTCGGCGCCGTCCTTGTCGAGCACCTGGTGCAGCGCCGGGATCTCGGTGCGGCAGAGGTCGGTGGCGGCGTCGCAGCGCGGGTTGAAGGCGCAGCCGGCCGGGACCTTGAGCAGGTTCGGCGGCAGGCCCTTGATCGCGTACAGGTCCTGGCCCTTCTGGTCCAGGCGCGGGATCGAGCGGAGCAGGCCCTTGGTGTACGGGTGCGCCGGGTTGGCGTACAGCTCGTGCACGGGGGCGGTCTCCACGATCCGGCCGGCGTACATCACCGCGATCTTGTCCGCGACGTCGGCGACCACACCGAGGTCGTGGGTGATCAGGATCAGACCCATGTGGTACTCGGCCTGCAGCTCCGCCAGCAGGTCCATCACCTGCGCCTGGACGGTGACGTCCAGGGCCGTGGTCGGCTCGTCCGCAATGATCAGGTCCGGCTCCAGGGCCAGCGCCATCGCGATCATGATCCGCTGGCGCATACCGCCGGAGAACTGGTGCGGGTAGTCGCCGACGCGCTGGGCGGCGGCGGGGATGCGCACCCGGTCCATCAGCTCGATGGCCTTGGCCTTGGCCTCCTTGCGGGAGGCACCCTGGTGGACCCGGAACATCTCGCCGAGCTGGTAACCGACGCTGAGCACCGGGTTCAGCGAGGAGAGCGCGTCCTGGAAGATCATCGCGATCTTCCGGCCGCGGATCTTCCGGCGCTCCTCGTTGGACATCTTGAGCATGTCCTGGCCGCGGAAGAGGATCTCACCCGAGGTGATCCGGCCGGGCGGCATGTCGAGGATGCCCATGATGGTCTGGGCGGTGACGGACTTGCCGGAGCCGGACTCGCCGAGGACGGCGAGCGTCTCGCCGGCGGCGACGCTGTAGTTGACGCCGTTGACGGCCTTGGCGACGCCGTCCCGGGTCTTGAACTCCACGTGCAGGTCGCGGACGTCGAGCAGGGGGGTGCCGGGGGCGAGCCGCTCGGCGGCCGCGGTGGGCTTGTTCTCGGTCGCAGTGGTCATGGTGCGTGCCACCTCTCTCAGCGCAGCTTGGGGTCGAGGGCGTCACGCACCGCGTCGCCGAGCATGATGAACGCCAGCACCGTGATGCTGAGCATGCCCGCGGGGAAGAACAGTGCGAACGGGGCGGTGCGGATCACCTTCTGGGCCGAGTTGATGTCGATGCCCCAGGAGATGGTCGGGTCCTGCAGACCGATGCCGAGGAAGCTCAGCGTCGCCTCGGTGGCGATGTAGCCGCCGAGCGCGATGGTGGCGACCACGATCACGGGGGCGATCGCGTTCGGCAGGATGTGCTTGACCATGATCCGCGTGGTGCCGGCACCGAGCGCCTTGGCGGCGGTGACGTAGTCGGCCTGCTTGACCGTGATGACCGAGCCGCGCATGACGCGGGTCATCTGGGTCCAGCCGAGGGCGACCAGCGCGAAGACCACGCTCCAGATGGTGCGCGAGGTGAAGGCGTTGAGCACTACGAGGGCGCCGAGCAGCAGCGGGATGCCGAAGAAGATGTCGGTGACCCGGGAGACGATGGTGTCGACCCAGCCGCCGAAGTAGCCGGCGATCATGCCGGTGATGCCGCCGAGGACGGTGACACCGGCGGTGACGCAGATGCCCACGACCACCGACGCACGGGCGCCGTAGATCACCCGGGCGTAGATCGAGCGGCCCTGGCCGTCGTAGCCGAACCAGTCCGGCTGGAACAGGTGGCCGTAGTTCGGCTTGGTCAGGAAGTGCGTGCGCAGGTCACCGGCGCGCGGGTCCACCGAGGTGAACAGGCCCGGGGCGATGGCGATCACGATCAGCAGCACGATCAGCAGCGCGGAGATCACGAAGATCGGGCGGCGGCGCAGGTCGTGCCAGGCGTCCAGACCGAGGCTGCGGGCCTTCTCCGGCTTGGCCTCGGGGACCTCGGCCGCGCGCTGCGCGGGGATCTCGGTCTTGGTGTCGGTCAGGTCAGGCATACCGGATCCTCGGGTCCAGGACCGCGTAGAGCAGGTCGACGATCAGGCTGGCGGCGAGGTAGACCAGCACCAGGACGACCACGAATCCGGAGACCGTGGCGCCTTCCTTCAGGTTGATGGCGTGGTAGAGCTCGAAACCGACGCCCTTGACGTTGAAGATGCCCTCGGTGACGATCGCGCCGCCCATCAGGGCGCCCAGGTCGGTGCCGAGGAAGGTGACGACCGGGATCATCGAGTTGCGCAGCAGGTGGGTACCGATGACCTTGCGCTTGGGCAGGCCCTTGGCGACCGCGGTGCGCATGTAGTCGGCCTTGATGTTCTCGGCTATCGAGGTCCGGGTCAGCCGGGCCACGTACGCCAGCGACAGCGAGCCCAGGACGATGGCGGGCAGCAGCAGCTGGCCGAGGTTCATCGAGTCCTGGACGGTCGGCGTCACCCAGCCGAGCTGGGTGGAGAAGATGTTCTGGAAGATGAAGCCCAGCACCGGCACCGGAATGGAGATCAGCAGCAGGGTGAGGACCAGGGTGCCCTTGTCGAAGGCCTTGCCGCGGCGCAGACCGGCGAACAGGCCGATCGTCACACCGAGCACGATCTCGATGGCGAACGCCAGCAGCGCGAGGCGCAGGGTGACCGGGAAGGCGCCGCTGATCTTGTCGATCACCGGGCGGCCGTCCATCGCCATGCCGAAGTCGCCCCGGAACAGCTTGCCCAGGTAATCGAGGTACTGCTGGATCAGTGGCTGGTCCAGGCCCCTCGCGTGCTTGAACGCGGCGAGCTGGGCCGGGTCCACCGCCTTGTCGCCCCACATCGCGGCGACCGGGTCTCCCGGAAGGATGTGCACCATGAAGAAGATCAGGGTGACCGTACCCAGGAAGACCGGGATCATTTGGAGCAGTCGCCTCGCGACAAAGCGCCCCATCATGCCTCCATCCAATGCTCTGCCGGGCCGTCATCCCGTCACAGAGGTTCTATGGCGTGACAAGGCCGGTGCCGGTCCGCCCTTGTGGGGCGGAGGGCACCGGCCGTGTCGGTTCAAGCCGTGCGGTGCCGGCCTGATTACTTCTGCTTGACCTCGACCTGGGTGAAGACCGGGTCACCGAACGAGTCGAACTTCACGTTCTGGACGTTGTTCGAGTAGCCCGAGGTGGTCTTGTAGTACCAGAGCGGGATCGCCGGCATGTCCTTGGCCAGCTGGGCCTCGGCCTGCTGGTACAGCTCGGCGGTCTTCTCGACCGTGGTGGCCTTGTCGGCCTCGGCGGCGAGCTTGTCGAACTCCGGGTTGGAGTAGCTGCCGTCGTTGGCCGCGGCACCCGTGCCGTAGACGTCACGCAGGAAGTTGGCGTTCAGGGGGTAGTCCTGCACCCAGCCGGTCCGCATCATGCTCTGGACCTGCTTCTTCTTGATGATGTCGCGCGAGGTCTTGAAGTCCGGCTTCGGGTCGCCGACGCACTCGACGCCGGTGGCCTGGCGGATGGAGTTGCAGACCGCGTCCACCCACTCCTTGTGGCCGCCGTCGGAGTTGTAGACGATGGTGATCTTGTTGTCCGGGACGCCGCCGCCCTCGGTGATCAGCTGCTTGGCCTTGGCCGGGTCGTACTTGCAGGCGTCGCCGCAGGTGTTGTCCTTGTAGCCCATGGCGCCGGGGGCGACCCAGCTGTTGGCGGGCTGGCGCGAGCCGTTCAGGACGGTCTTGGTGATGGTGTCACGGTCGATCGCCATCGACAGGCCCTGGCGGACCTTGGCCTTGTCGACCGGCTTCCAGGCGTCCTGGTACATCGCGAACGAGATGTTCTGGATGGCGCCCTGGGCCTGGTCCACGGCACGGCTGCCGAGGTCGGTCTTGTAGGAGGCGAGGTCGCTCGGGTCGACCTGGTCCAGCACGTCGACGTTGTCGGACACCAGGTCCTTGTACGCCGCCTCGGGCTGGGTGTAGTTCTTGAAGACGATGCCGCCGTTCTTCGGCTTGTCGAGGCCCGCGTACTTGTCGTACGCGGCGACGGTGATCGCCTTGTTGTGCTCCCACGAGACGAACTTGTAGGGGCCGTTGCCGATCGGGTTCTGGCCGTACTTCGCCGGGTCGGTGAAGAACGCCTTCGGCAGCGGCGAGAAGGCCGTGTAGCCGAGCTTGTACTGGAAGTACGAGACCGGGCCGGTCAGCTGGATGGTGAAGTGGGTGTCGTCGACGACCTTCAGACCGGACATGGTCTCGGCCTTCGGGTCACCGGCGTCCGGGTGGACGTCGGTGTAGCCGGCGATGTCGGAGAACCAGTCCGAGTTGATCTGGTTGTTCTTGGTGTTCGCCGACCAGTTCCAGGCGTCCACGAAGGAGGACGCGGTCACCGGGGTGCCGTCGTGGAAGGTCCAGCCGGACTTCAGGGTGACGGTGTAGTTGGTGGCGTCGGTGGTCTCGATCTTCTCGGCCACCTGGTTGCGCAGCTTGCCGTCGGCGGGGTCGTAGTCGACGAGGCCCTTGAAGAGCTGCTTGATGATGCGACCGCCACCGACCTCCATGGCGTTGGCCGGCTGGAGCGGGTTCTGCGGCTCGCTGCTCTGGTAGCTGAACGTGCCCTGGGCGTTGACCGCACCGGTGGACGAACCACCGCCGCTGGACGCGCCGTTGCTGCCGCAAGCGGTAGCTGCGAGGGCGACCGCGACTGCTGCGACGACCCACTTGGCCTGGCTGGCACCGCGCATGGGTGTGCCTCCTGAATCCGTGTTTCAAACGAGAGCGCACCGCGGGGGTCGGCCGGCATCACTGCCACTGCCGAACGGTGCTTTCCTCGCCCGAGGTTCGGCGCGCACCCCTGCGCGTAACCCTTGACCCGAGCTCGACTGAACCCACTATCGGTCACACACGGATACGAACATGACCACTAGGGATCTCAATTTGGTCACATGGGTGGCGAGTTGGTTTTGAGAAACGGACATTCAGGACATACACAGACAGGGTCGAAACGGACAGTTGTCATGAACGACGGTCTGTCACGTCCGATTAACGAACTACTGAATGGTCATCTTCCGCTCCACTCCTACGCGCGTCGACCACGGAGCGTAAGAAAGGCGCCGGCCGGCCACCCCGCCCCGAAGGGCGGAGGGCCGGCCGGCGCCGCTACCGCGTCAGTTCTTCTTGGCGCGCGAGGCCGTGCGGCCGCGCTCCTTCTGGTCCAGGACGACCTTGCGGATGCGCACGGTCTCCGGGGTCACCTCGATGCACTCGTCCTCGCGGCAGAACTCCAGGGACTGCTCCAGCGAGAGCTTGCGCGGCGGCACCAGGTTCTCGGTGGTGTCCGAGGACGCCGCACGCATGTTGGTGAGCTTCTTCTCCTTGGTGATGTTGATGTCCATGTCGTCCTGGCGCGAGTTCTCGCCGACGATCATGCCCTCGTACACCTCGGTGGTGGGCTCCACGAACAGGGTGCCGCGCTCCTGGATGCCCATCATCGCGAACGGCGTCACGACGCCCGCGCGGTCGGCCACCAGGGAGCCGTTGTTGCGCATCCGCAGCTCGCCGAACCACGGCTCGTGGCCCTCGAAGATGGAGTGCGCGATACCGGTACCGCGGGTGTCGGTGAGGAACTGGGTCCGGAAGCCGATCAGGCCGCGCGACGGGACGATGAACTCCATGCGCACCCAGCCGGAGCCGTGGTTGGTCATGGTCTCCATGCGGCCCTTGCGGGTCGCCATCAGCTGGGTGATGGCACCGAGGTACTCCTCGGGGCTGTCGATGGTCATCCGCTCGACCGGCTCGTGCACCTTGCCGTTGACGAGCTTGGTGACCACCTGCGGCTTACCGACGGTCAGCTCGAACAGCTCCCGGCGCATGGTCTCGACCAGGATGGCCAGCGCCAGCTCGCCACGGCCCTGGACCTCCCAGGCGTCGGGGCGGTCGGTCGGCAGCACGCGCAGCGAGACGTTACCGATCAGCTCGCGGTCCAGGCGGTCCTTGACCATGCGGGCGGTGACCTTGTGGCCCTTGCCGCCCTTGCCGACCAGCGGCGAGGTGTTGGTGCCGATGACCATCGAGATGGCCGGCTCGTCGACCGTGATCAGCGGCAGCGCGATCGGGTTCTCCAGGTCGGCCAGGGTCTCGCCGATCATGATGTCCGGGATGCCCGCGACGGCGCAGATGTCGCCGGGGCCGGCCACCTCGGCCGGCTTGCGGGTGAGCGCCTCGGTCATCAGCAGCTCGGTGATCTTGACCTGCTGGATCGAGCCGTCCCGCTTGATCCACGCGACCTGCTGGCCCTTGCGCAGCTCGCCCTGCTCGACGCGGCAGAGCGCGATGCGGCCGAGGAAGTTGTCCGCGTCCAGGTTGGTGACGTGGGCCTGCAGCGGCGCGTCCTCGTCGTAGGACGGGGCCGGGACGTGCTCCAGGATGGTCGAGAAGAACGGCTCGAGGGAGTCGCTGTCGGCCGGGACCGTGCCGTCCTCCGGCTTGGTCATCGAGGCGACGCCGTCACGCGCACAGGCGTAGACGATCGGGAACTCGATCTGGTCCTCAGTGGCGTCGAGGTCCAGGAAGAGGTCGTAGGTCTCGTTGATGACCTCGGCGATCCGGGCGTCCGGACGGTCGGTCTTGTTGATGCAGAGGATGACCGGGAGCTTGGCGGTCAGCGCCTTGCGGAGCACGAAGCGGGTCTGCGGAAGCGGACCCTCGGACGCGTCGACCAGCAGCACGACCGCGTCGACCATCGACAGGCCGCGCTCGACCTCGCCACCGAAGTCGGCGTGGCCGGGGGTGTCGATGATGTTGATCGTGATCGGCGCGCCACCCTCCTTGGGGTGGTACTTGACGGCGGTGTTCTTCGCGAGAATCGTGATGCCCTTCTCGCGCTCCAGGTCGTTCGAGTCCATCATCCGGTCGTCGAGGTGCTGGTGGGCGGCGAAGGCGCCGGCCTGCTTCAGCATGGCGTCGACCAGCGTGGTCTTGCCGTGGTCGACGTGGGCGACGATGGCAACGTTGCGGATGTCATTGCGCGTGGGCATGCGGAGCGAACTCTCCCGAAATCGTGGGTTACGGCGCCCCGGCTGCGACCCTGCGACCTGACGACCCCTGTTGATCGCTGCCGCCGTACCGCCTGCTACTACCGGTCCACCTGCCGGGCACGACATGCCACGGCTTGTTCCTATCGTACGGGGAACCACCCACCGGGGCCGAAACGGAGGGCCCCGAGGGGGTCAAGATCACAACTGGGTCACCGCTCTTCCACCCCCTGAGCCCGCTGCCCCAACCTGGCGGGATGAAGAATTCACCCCGTGCCGGGAGGCCCGGAAACACCCGGTCCGGCTTCCGCTGGCCCTTCTACCTGGTGATCGGCGCAGCCATCGCCTTCACCCTGCTCACCCGGCAGGACGGCGGCTCCGGCGGACCCGACCCGCTGCTGGACGGCCTCGGCGCCGGGCTCGGCGCCCTGCTCGGCCTGCAGTTCACCCTCGCCCTCCAACTGCTGCTCGGCGGTGCCGGCGGCGTGGCCCCCACCGCTCTCGCCCTCGGCTTCGGCGCCCGGGTGACCACCCTGCGGGTCGGCGGGATGGCACTCACCGTGCGCCGGATCCCCGTCCCGTTCGTGTCGGCCGACAGCACCGTGGTGGCCGGGCCCCGGCTGCGGGTACGGCTGTGGCTGACCACCCTGGTCTCCGTCGCGGTCCCGATCACCACCGCCGGCCTGCTGATCATCGGCACCTCCGGCTTCCCCAGGGCGCTCGGTTTCGGCCTGCTGATGCTGCCCGCGATGTCGCTGACCGTGCTCGCCCGGATACCGCTCACGGCCGGCTGGATCCTGTTCCTGATGCCGCTGCGTCCCGGCGCGCTGGAAGCCCTCGCGACGAGCCCGGACGAGCTGGCGGGCGGCCGGGCGATGCGCCTGGGCCGGCTCGGCGAGGCCCGCGCCGCGCTCGACCGGGCGCCGGCCGACGGCCCGCCGCGCCTCGCGTCGGCCCAGCTGCGGGCCCAGGTCGCGCTCGGCGAGGGCAGGTACCAGGAGGCCGCCGCCGCGGCCTACCAGGCGGCGACGCTGGCCCCGCACGCCAGGATGTCGGGCCTCGCCCACCACCTGCGGGCCGCCGCGCTGGTCGGCGCCGCGGAGACCGGCGAACTGCCGCCGGCCGAGTACCTGCCCCGCCTCGCCGAGTCGCTCGGCCTCGCGCACGCCGCGGTCCCCGTGCTGACCCGCTACCTGGGCACCCGCGCCGACCAGGCCCTGCTGGAGGGCCACCGCGACGCCGCGCTCGCGCACGCGCGGACCGCCGCCAAACTCGCCACCGACGCCTTCTGGCAGGCCAACGCCGAGTGCTCGACCGCCGCCGCGCTGGCCGCCCTCGGCCGCCCCGACGAGGCCCGCACCGCCCTGGACCGGGCCCGGCAGGCGATGCCGGAGCTGGCCCGGATCGAGATCGTGGCCGGCCGGATCGGGCTGATGGAGGTCACCCCGGCCGGTGCGTGACACCGGCCGGGCCCGGATGGCTCCCGGTCAGCCCTTGAGGAAGCCGACGTCCTGGAAGCGCGGCGAGCCGAAGCCGTACGCGCCGGCGCCCGCCACCGTGTTGCGGACCGCCACCAGGTCGGGCCGCTGGTAGAGCGGCACCGAGTGGGCGAGCTGCCAGATCCGGGCGTCGGCCTCCTGCACCAGGTCGCGCTGGACGCCCGGGTCCAGCTCGCCGGCGGCCTTGTCGAAGAGCTGGTCGATCTCCTCGCTGCCGGTGCGCGCGTAGTTCAGGCCCACCACCGGGACCCCGTCCGCGCCCGGCCTGGGCTTGGCGTACAGCGCCCGCTCGTCGCCCGGGTAGCCGGTGGACGGCCAGGAGAACAGCGCCAGGTCGAAGTCGCCGGTGGCCAGGTGCTGCGGCACGAAGGTGTCGGGGGCGACGGGCTGCGGCTTGACCGCGATCCCGGCCGCGGTGAGCTCCGCCGCCAGCTCGTCCGCCGTACGGCGGGCGGTGGCGGAGCCGTCCGGGAGCAGCAGGGTGAGGCTCAGCTCCTTGCCGTCCTTGCTGCGGGTGGCGCCGTTCAGCGGCCAGCCCGCCTGGTCCAGCAGTTCGGCGGCGGGGGTGGTGCCGAGGGCGGCGCTGTTGTCCCGGTAGCCGTCCTGGTCGTTCATCAGCAGGTGGTTGCCGAGCGCCGCGGCCTTCACCCCGAGCGGGCCGAGCGCGGCGGTGGCGGTCTTCTGCCGGTCCACGGCGCGGGCGATCGCCCGGCGGACCACCGGATCGGCCAGCGGGCCGCGGGTGGAGTTCAGCGTCAGCTGGGTGAAGGCCGGGGCGGCGGCCCGGTGCAGGGTCAGGCCGGGCAGTGCCTCGGCCCGCTTCAGCGCCTGCGCGGAGGCCTCCGCGGCGGCGGCCGCGTCCGGCGGGGCGGCGCCGGCGCTGTCCGCCGGGACGGCGCGGTCGACCGAGGAGGTCAGCGCGGCGATGTCCAGCTTGTCCTGGTCCAGCGCGTCCAGCCGGTCGGCGGCCGGGACGGCGACGAAGTCCAGCTCGTCCGCCTTGACCGGGTCGCCCCACCAGTGCGGGTTGCGGGCCAGAACCACCTTGCCGGCGGCCTTGTCGTACGAGGTGACCGTGAACGGTCCCGCCGAGGTGCGGAAGGTGTCCGCCAGCGGCTGGTTGAAGGCCTGCGCGGTGCCGGTCACGGCGGCCGGGTAGAGCGGGCTGAACAGCTCCCGCCAGGCCGCGTACGGCTGCTTGAGCACCACCCGCACCTCGTGCGGGTCCGCGCCCTGGGTGACCGAGTCGATCTGGGCGTAGCCGCCCGGGTGGTCGGTGAGGTACGCCGGGTCGGCGCCGGAGAGCGCCTTCCACTGGGCGGTGAAGTCGGCGGCGGACAGCGGGGTGCCGTCGCTCCAGGTGGCGTTGGGGTTCAGCCGGTAGGTCACCGTCTGCGGGCTCTGGCCCGGCGGGGTGGACTCGGCGCCGGCCAGGTAGTCGGGGTCGGCGACCGGGCGGGCCCGGGTGTCCAGCCGGAACAGGCTGGGCAGCAGGGCCCCGGCCAGCAGCGCGGAGTCGGCGGTGGCCTCCGGCTGGTGGACGTTGAGGGTGGCCGGGACGGCGTCCACGGCCCAGCGGAGCGTGCCGCCGTCGCGGACCGTCGAGCGGTCGGTGCCGCCCAGGTCGGCGGCGCCGGGGGCGGGCGCGGGGTCGTCCGAGCAGCCTGCTGCCGTCGTGGCGAGCAGGGCCGCGAGGGCTGCCGCGGCGAGCTGGGTGGCGCGCATGCGTTCCTCCGTCCGAACACACAGGTGGATCACCACTGAAGGCCACCCCCCGCGGCCCGCCCCGCCGCCACGACGGACACACCCCCACGAACCACCCACCCGGCCGAAGGCTGGGGGCGGAACTGCGCGAGACGGAAGACCGAGGACCTGCAACTGAACGCCGCCGGCAGGTGGCACGCACGAGGCCTCCCGCCCTCGCGCAGTTCCCCGCGCCCCCAAGAGAAACCCCGCGCCCCCGAAGGAGAACGCCCGCGCCCCCGAAGGAGAACCCCTGTGCCCCTGGCGAGACCGGCGGGGGCCTCAGAGGGCCAGTTCGAACCAGACGATCTTGCCCTTGGGGGTGCGGCGGCTGCCCCAGCGTTCGGCGAGGAGGCTGACCAGCTGGAGGCCGCGGCCGCCCTCGTCGGTCTCCTGGGCGCGGCGCTGGCGGGGCTGGGCGTAGCCGTCGTCCCAGACCTCGCAGACCATGGTGCGGTCCTTGAGCAGCCGCAGCCTGATGTCGCCGCGGCCGTGCCGCAGCGCGTTGGTGACCAGTTCGCTGACCAGCAGCTCGGTGGTGTCGACGAGTTCGTCGAGGCCGCGGGTGAGCAGCCAGCCGCAGGCGAGTTCGCGGGCCTTGGCGACGGAGGTGAGGTGGGGCGGCAGCTTCCAGTCGCCGACCGAGTCCTCGGCGAGCGGGACGACCTTGGCCATCAGCAGGGCGATGTCGTCCTCCCCGTGGTGCGGGTTGAGTTCGTCGAGGACCTCGTCGCAGAGCTGCTCCAGTGCGCGGGAGCCGTTCTCGAGCGCCTCGCGGAAGGCCCGCAGCCCCTCGTCGAGCTGGTGCTTGCGGGACTCGACCAGGCCGTCGGTGTAGAGGCCGAGGATGGCGCCCTCGGTGAGGGTGACCTCGACCTCCTCGAAGGGTTCGCCGCCGACGCCCAGCGGCAGGCCCGGCGGGACCTCGAGCATGCGGGCCGGCTCGCCGGGGCTGAGCAGGGCGGGCGGCAGGTGGCCGGCGTTGGCGAAGACGCAGCGCTGCTTGACCGCGTCGTAGACGGCGTACACGCAGGTGGCGAGGTAGACCTCGGAGATCTCCTCGCCGAGCTGGGTGTCGTCGCCGAGGCCGCGGGCGATCTCGTCGAGGGCGGAGAGCACCTCGGCGGGGTCGAGGTCGAGCATGGCGAGGGTGCGGACGGCGGTGCGCAGCTGGCCCATCGCGACGGCGGCGCGCAGGCCGCGGCCCATCACGTCGCCGATGACCAGGGCGGTGCGGCTGCCGGGCAGCGGGATGACGTCGAACCAGTCGCCGCCGACCTCGGTGTTGTTGTTGCTGGGCAGGTAGCGGCGGGCGATCTCCAGGCCGCTGGCGGCGGGCTTGCCGGGGGGCAGCAGGCTGCGCTGGAGGATCAGGGCGCGTTCGTGCTCGCGGCGGTAGAGGCGGGCGTTGTCGACGCAGACGGCGGCGCGGGCGACCAGTTCCTCGGCGATGGCGACGTCGCGGGCGTCGAAGGGTTCGCTGCCGATCGCGCGGGAGAGCTGGACCAGTCCGAGGACCTGGTTGCGGGCGACCAGCGGGACCACCAGCGTGGAGCGCAGCAGCGGGTCGGGGCCGGGCTGGGGCACGGTGGAGCGGCCGGTGCGCAGGGCGCGGGCGTGCGGGGAGCGGGGCGGGTAACAGAGGGTGCCGCCGGCCTCGGCGACCTGGACGGTGCCGCCCTGGTTGCCGAACACCGAGGAGGCGTTGCCGACGCTGCTGCGGACGGCGACCCGGCGCAGTTCGCCGCAGCCGTCGAGGACGCCGGGGCGGCCGGTGAGCGGGCCGGCGTCGCCGGTGAGCAGGGCGGTGTACAGGTCGACGTTGGCGACGTCGCAGAACTGCGGGACGATCACGTCGAGCAGTTCGTTGGCGGTGGTCTCCAGGTCGAGGGTGGAGCCGATGTGGCTGCTGGCCTCGTTGAGGAGGGCGAGGTTGCGGCGGACGCCGGCGGCCTCGCGTTCGGCGATGTGCCGGCTGGTGACGTCCTGGACCTGGCCGGCCACGCCCATGGGGTGGCCGGCGGCGCTGTTGAGCCGGTAGAGCGAGATCGACCAGGCGCGGTTCTCGTCGCGGCGGCCGTGCTCGCGGCCGTCGGTGACGGAGCGGGCGACCTGGACGGAGCCGCTGAACCGCAGGTCGAGGATGGGGGCACCGCTGGCGAGGACCTTGCGCAGGGCGGCGGTGAGGCGTTCGGCGTCGCCGGCCGGGAAGAGGTCGGCCGGGCCGAGGCCCTGGAGGGCGGGCGGGGCGAGGCCGACGGCGGCGGCGAAGGCGTCGTTGACGCGTTGCAGGGTGAGCTGCGGGTCGAACAGGAAGAAGCCAGTGGGGGTCTGTCCGAAGACGGCCTCGGAGGCGGCGAGCTCGGTCTCGACGGTGCGCAGCCGGCCGAGGTCGACGGCCAGGCAGGTGGCGCCGGGGGCGTCGCAGCCGGTGCTGGCGGGCATCACGTACAGCTCGGCGAGGCCCTCGCCGCCGGCGGTGTCGCGGTAGGGGGCGGTGCCGACCCACTCCTCGCCGCCGAGGATCCGCTCCAGCCGGGCCCGGCCGCGCTGCCAGAGCTCGCGCGGGACGAAGGTGGTGATCGGGTCGGCGCCGACCGCGTCGGTGGCGGGGACGCCGAAGAACTCCGCGGCGCGGTCGCTCCACTGGCTGATCCGGCCGTCGGGGCCGATCGCAAAGGTGGCGACCCGGATGTAGTCGTAGATCGATCCGGCCGGGCCGTGGCCCCAGCCTGCGGGCGCGGGTGAGGGGACCGGGCGCCGTGCCCCGATCGGGGCGCCCGGCTGCCCGGGCACGGCGGCATGACCGCTGCCACTCGTGGCGTTCCGCGCCGGAAGACTGTTCAACGGACCGACCCCTCCAACCCGTGCCCATCCGGATGTCGAGAAGACCGAATATTCGAAGTCCGAGTATTCATCATCCGGGCACGGGCGCACACGTCCCTGACATCACAACATCGAATCGGGCAGTTGAACCCCGGTGTCCGGGTCAAAGTGGTAAGGCTCGTCCGGGTGTTCGACCAGCGGGAGTTCGAACCAGACCGCCTTGCCCATGCCCTCGGAGCGGGCGCCCCAGTGCAGGGCGAGCCGGCGGACCAGTTCGAGGCCGCGGCCGCCCTCGTCGGCCTCGGCGGCGTGCCGCTCGCGGGGCGGGTCGGGCAGCGGGTCGGAGATCTCCACGAGGAGCGTCTCGCCGAGGGTGAGCCGGACCCCGATCGGGGCGCTGGCGTACCGGACGGAGTTGGTGACCAGCTCGCTGACCAGCAGCTCGGCGGTGTCGGTGAGGTGCTCGACGCTCCATTCGGCGAGCGCGCCGCGGACCAGCCGGCGGGCCCGGGAGACGGCGGTGGGCTCGGCGGGCAGCGTCCAGCCGGCGGTGGGGACACCGGCCTGTCCGCGGCCGAGCCGGGCCAGCAGCAGGGCCACGTCGTCCGGCTCGCGGCCCTGCTCCATGGTGTCCAGCACCGCCTCGCAGGCCTGCTGGATCGAGGCGTACGGCTGTTCGAGAACGCTGAGCAGCCGGCTGAGGCCGACGTCGAGGTCCTTGTCGCGGGACTCCACCAGGCCGTCGGTGCACATCGCCAGCAGGCTCCCCTCGGGGATCTCCACCTCGATCGACTCGAACGGCACCCCGCCCACGCCCAGCGGCGCACCCGAGGGCAGGTCCAGCACCTGGCCGACCCCCCCGGGCAGCGGACCGCCGCTGCGGGCCGGCACCTCGGTGCCGTCGTCCTTCGGGACGATCAGCACCGGCGGGATGTGGCCCGCCTTGGTGGCCACCAGCCGGCCGGTGGCCGGGTCGAAGACGGCGTACACGCAGGTCGCCAGGAGCGCCTCGTCCGGGCCCTGGGCGAGGTCGTCGGCGAGCTCGTGGACGTGCCGCAGCAGGACGTCCGGCGGGAGGTCCAGCCCGGCCAGGGTGCGCACCGCGGTGCGCAGCCGGCCCATCGTGGCGGCGGCCCGCAGGCCGTGGCCCATCACGTCGCCGACCACCAGCGCGGTGCGGTCGCCCGGCAGCGGGATGACGTCGAACCAGTCGCCGCCGACCTCGGTGCCGCTGCTGCCGGGGACGTAGCGGTAGGCCACCTCGACGCCGGTGGGCTGCGGCACCTGCTGGGGCAGCAGGGTGCGCTGCAGGGTGAGCGCCGCGGTGCGCTCGCGGGCGTACAGCCGGGCGTTGTCCAGCGAGGAGCCGGCCCGGTCGGCGAGTTCGACGGTGAAGGCCAGGTCGTCCCGGTCGAAGCCCTCGCGGTACCCGGCGCGGCTGACCACCAGCAGCCCGATCACGATGCCGCGGGCACGCAGCGGGACCACCAGCCGGGAGTGCACCCCGAGCTCGTGGGCGGCCTGCACCTTGGGGTCGCCCGGGTAGCTGAGGTCGCTCAGCTCGTCGCTGCCGGAGAGCAGCTCGGGCACGCCGCTGCGCAGCACCCGCCCGAACGCGGAGTCCTCGGAGAAGGTGATCCGGGCGCCGCGGCGCAGCATCGCCTCGACCTCGGGGCCGTCCTGGACGGAGGCCACCCCGAGCTGGAGCAGCGAGGTCCGGCGGTCGTGGCCGTGCCGGGGCAGGTCGTCCCCGTGGGCGACCGCCTGGAGCAGGATCACGCCTGCGTAGTCGGCCAGCCTGGGCACCACCGCGCCGGCCAGTTCCTGGGCGATCCGGGAGGCGTCGAGCAGGTCGCCGACCCGGGAGCCGAACTCGTTGAGCAGCGAGAGGCGGCGGCGGGCGTGCTCGACCTTGGCGACCGCCCGGTATCGCTCGGTCACGTCCATCACGGTGCCGGAGATGCCGAGCACCCGGCCGGAGCGGTCGGTCATCCGGCTGTAGGAGATCGAACGGAAGCCGGAGCGGGCGGTCAGCGGCGAGGCGAGGGTGACGTCGATCACGGGTTCGCCGGTGGCCAGCACCTGGCGCTGGATCGCGGTGATCTCGTCGGCGGCCCGCTCGGGCAGCGTCTCGCCGGTGGTGCGGCCGACGTGGTCCTCGGCGAGGACGCCGTTCATCTCGGCCAGGGTCTGGTTGACGGCGGTGTAGCGCAGGTCGGTGTCGAGGATCGCGATGCCGAGCGGGGACTGCTCGAAAAGGGCGTCGCGGACCGCGAGGTCGCGTTCGACGGCCCGCAGGGTGGCCGCGTCGGCGAGGGCGACCTGGAGGAACGGCGTGCCGTCGCCGTCGACCAGCAGCGAGATCCGGGCCTCCACCGGGACCTGGGCGCCGTCCCGGTCGGCGAGCTCGGTGAAGCCGTGCCAGCGGCCCAGGCGCAGGGTCTCGGCGATCGCGGCGCGGGCCTGGGCGACCAGCTCCGGGTCGCCCATCAGCTCGTCGATCAGCCGGCCGACCAGGACCTCGCTGGGCCAGCCGAGCATCTCCTCGGCGGCGGGGCTCCACAGCACCACCCGCCCGCCGGTGTCCAGGATCGCGATGGCGACCTTCACCACGTCGAACAGGCTGCCGCCGTCGCGCTCGGCGGGCAGCCGGGCCGGGGCGCCCTCGCGGGGGGCGGCGGTGTTGGCGGCGGGCGTACCCGGGTAGGCCAGGGTGGGGCGCCCGCGTCCGGTGACGGCCGCGGGCGCGACGGGGTCGCGCGCGGGCTGCTCGGC
>NZ_JAIZ01000805.1 GCF_000710465.2 Kitasatospora sp. MBT63
GAGCAGACATGGCCACACCAGAGCTTTGTGTTAGCTCCTCGAAGACCATAGGGGCACCTTTTACGGGCTCCGGCGGCGTGCTGATGCGCACGAGCGACCGTAGAGTGCACGCTCGCATCCCAGGTGATCAGGCCCTTCGTGTCAGCCTCGGCCTGCAACTGGGTGAGGATCCGACTCCAGGTGCCGTCGCGCTGCCAGCGCCGAAAGAGGCCGTAGACGGTCTCCCACTCGCCGTAGCGGATGGGAACGTCGCGCCAGGGCGCACTGTGACGGTGATGGCTCGTGCAACGGCCGTTGCGTTGGTGCAGAAGATCATGGATGCGGACTATGCCGACGATGCCGAGGCGTACGGCGTAGTGGAGGCGTTGGGCGGGGCCTTTGGCTGTCCGGCCGGCTACGTGGGCAACTTGATCTTTTGGCCCACGGGGCGGGAGCTGACAGCTGCCGAGGTCGTCGATCAGGCTCTGGAGTACCGGCCCTTCACTCTGTGAGATGGCCTCAGTGGCTGTTGTCGTTCCGATCTTGAGGGGCACCGGTCGA
>NZ_JAIZ01000806.1:0-8535 GCF_000710465.2 Kitasatospora sp. MBT63
AGCGGCGAAGGGCACGGCGGCGGCCGGTGCGACGGGCGGCGGCAGCGGGAAGTCCCGGCCGGCGGCGGGCGCCGGGCCCGCCGCGTCGTAGTCCGCGAACAGGCCGGCCAGCCCCGCGGGTGGCTCGCGCCACCCGGACGGCGCAGGCGCCTCCTGGCGGCGGCCGATCCGGACCGACCGCAGCCTCGGCAGCTCGGTGCGGCGCCGCAGGTCCGCGGTGGACAGCGACAGCCGGACACCCGTCCAGTCCTCGCCCGAGCGCTGCGCCACCGAGGCGCGCAGGACCAGCTCCGCGGTGGGTTCGCCCTGGCGGTGGCCCAGCCGGTAGGTCGGCACCCAGACCGCGCCGGGCACGCCGTACTCCAGCTCCAGCTCGACCGCGTCGGTGCCGGCACCGACGACCGCCAGGAGGGCGGTCGCGCTGGTCGCCACCGGCCGTGCCGGAGCGGCGTCGGAGGCCCGCGACAGCTCGTCCTCGGCGACGGCGAGCGCGTGCTCGGCCAGCCGCAGGTCCTCGGTCAGCGCGGCGGCCCGCTCGTGCAGAGCGGCCAGCCGCTCGTCGACGAAGTCGGCCAGTTCCAGCCAGGCCTCCGCGGGCGTCCGGCGGTGCGGCTCCTCGCGGCGGCGCGGCGGCGGGACGGCCCGCAGCGCGGAGACCTCCGCGATCAGCCCGAGCTGGCGGGTGTGCCGCTCGTCCGCCGCGTCCCGCGCGTCGCGGGCGAGTTCCAGGCGGCGGCGCAGCTCGGGCAGGTCGCCGGGGTCGTGGAGCTCTGCCTCGACCTCCAGCCTGGCCTCCGTCACCCGCGCGCCGCCCCCGCCGAGCACCCGGGCCCGCAGCGAACCCGCGTCCAGCGACCGCGGCAGCCCGGTGAGCCGGACCCGGCCGTCCGGCGGTACGACGCCGCGGGCCCGTCTGCGGCAGAGTGCGCCCGTGGCGTACACCGTGACGGAGTCGAGCCCCGACTCCCAGCCGCGCGCTGTCCGGTCTGTCACCCTGCTGCCCCCTTCGCCTGCCCTTGCTTGCCCTGCCCGCTGCCCGCTGCCTGCGGCCCGGTGCCTGCTTCCTGCGGCCTGGGCGGCCGCTCCGGCCGGCTGTCTCGCTGCCGCTGCCGCTGCCGCTGCCGCTGCCGCTGCTGCTCCGGCTGCGTGGTCGGCGCTTCGGCCTGCGGCGGTCCGGGGCCAGTCTGCCGCGCCCCGACCCGGCTGTCCGGTGATTTCCGGGGCACGTCCACGGCGCGTCGGGGGTGTGGACACCGCGGGCGGGCCGGTGGTTCCCACCGGGCGCGGTGGTTCGGGTGCGCCCTGCCGGTACCGGTGGGGAGGGCTCGTCCTGGACACCGCGTGCGGCGGCGGGACGCCGTGAGGGAGGATGATCGGACCCACGCCACCGGCACCACAGGAGACCCGCACCCATGCGCACCGCCGTCGTCGTCGGCACCGGACTGATCGGCACCTCCGCCGCCCTCGCCCTCAGCGGCCGCGGGGTGAGCGTCCACCTGGAGGACGCCGACCCGGACGCCGCCCGTACCGCGGCCTCGCTCGGCGCCGGCACCACGGACCCGGCCGACGGCCCGGTCGACCTGGCGATCATCGCCGTACCGCCCGCCCTGGTGGGCAAGGTGCTCGCCGACTGCCAGCGCCGCGGCCTGGCCCGCTGGTACACCGACGTCGCCAGCGTGAAGGCCGGGCCCCGGGCGGACGTGGTCGCGCTCGGCTGCGACACCGTGCACTACATCGGCAGCCACCCGATGGCAGGCCGCGAGCGTTCCGGCCCGCTGGCCGCCCGCGCCGACCTGTTCGAGGGCCGGCCCTGGGTGCTCACCCCGACCCCGGACACCGACACCGGCACGCTCAACGCGGTCCTGGAGCTGGTCGCGCTCTGCGGGGCCATGCCCATCGTGATGGACGCGGCCGCCCACGACCGGGCCGTGGCCCTGGTCTCGCACGCCCCGCAGCTGGTGTCCTCGCTGGTCGCCGCCCGGCTCGAACACGCCGACGAGACCGCCGTCCGGCTCTCCGGGCAGGGCGTGCGGGACGTGACCCGGATCGCCGCCTCCAACCCGGCCCTGTGGGTGGACATCCTCTCCGCCAACGCCGGAGTGGTCGCCGACATCCTGGAGGAGGTCGCCGCGGACCTCGGCGGGACCGTCACCGCGCTGCGCGCCCTGCAGGCCGCCGACGAGGGCGAGCGCCGCTCCGGCGCCGCCGGGATCGAGGCGGTGATGCGCCGCGGCAACACCGGGCAGGCCCGCATCCCCGGCAAGCACGGCGCCCCGCCCACCCGGTACGAGACGGTCACCGTCGTCCTCGGCGACCAGCCGGGCGAGCTGGGCCGGCTGTTCGGCGAGGTCGGCGTGCTCGGGGTGAACATCGAGGACGTCACCATCGAGCACTCCACCGGCCAGCAGGTCGGCCACGTCCACCTCGCCGTCGCCGCGGGATCCGTCAAGCCGCTCACGGCCGGGCTGCGCGAGCGAGGCTGGAGCGTACGGGACTGAGACCGCGGGGCGCGGGGGTGTGGCAGGGGCCAGTGTCCGCGCACCAGGGCGCCCCGAACCCCCGGCCGTCCGACCGGGTGGGGCGGGAGCCGTCCCGCGGTCGTCTAACCTTGACGTAGTCACCCTGGTTGTATGGAGAGAGGTTCGCCCCGTGGACACTGCCGACCGAGCGCACGCCCCGGTCGTCGTCGCCATCGACGGACCCTCCGGCTCCGGCAAGTCGACCGTCTCCCGGGCGGTAGCCGCCCGGCTCGGGCTGAGCTTCCTGGACACCGGCGCCATGTACCGGGCGATGACCTGGTGGATGCTGGCCAACGACGTCGACGTGGACGACCCCGAGGCGGTCGCCATCGCCTGCGGCAAGCCGGTGATCGTCTCCGGTACGGACGCGGCCGGCCCGACCATAACCGTCGACGGCCAGGACGTCTCCGGCCCGATCCGCGGCCCCGAGGTCACCGCCCAGGTCTCCGCCGTCTCCGCCGTGCCGGCCGTCCGCGCCCGGCTGGTCGAGCTCCAGCGGGGCTGCGCCGAGGTCGCCGAGCGCGGCATCGTCGCCGAGGGCCGTGACATGGGCTCGGTGGTGTTCCCCGACGCCACCGTCAAGATCTTCCTGACCGCCTCCGAGACGGCCCGCGCCGAGCGCCGGGCCGCCGAACTGCGCGCCAAGGGCGTCGACGAGGCGACCATCACCGCGATGGCCGCCGACCTGGCCCGCCGTGACGCCGCCGACTCCTCCCGGGCGACCGCCCCGCTGACCCAGGCCGCCGACGCGGTCCTGGTGGACACCAGCGCGCTCACCCTGGACCAGGTGATCGACCGGATCGCCACCCTGGTGGAGGACCGGGCCGGCCTGTCCGCCGTCTGACCCCTCCGCCCTGCCCGTCGGCCTCGCCGGCGGTACCCGTAGACCCGCGGTAACCGACCGCACCACGCAGTACTCGCGCTGCCCGCCAGGGCAGGTACGCACGGCGCGCCCCTGGGAAGGGCCGCGCCGGGAAATGGAAAAACGAAGATGAGCAACGAGACCCCGGCCGTGCACGGCGAGCTGGACTCGGCGGAGTACGCCGAGTTCATGGCCCTCGCCGCCGAGGAGGGCTTCGACTCCGAGGAGATCGACGCCGACCTCGACAGCGCCTCCGCCGGTCCGCTTCCGGTGCTGGCCGTCGTCGGCCGCCCGAACGTCGGCAAGTCGACCCTGGTGAACCGCATCATCGGCCGCCGCGAGGCGGTCGTCGAGGACCGTCCGGGCGTCACCCGTGACCGCGTCACCTACGAGGCCACCTGGAACGGCCGGCGCTTCAAGCTGGTCGACACCGGCGGCTGGGAGCTCGACGTCCTCGGGCTCGACGCGATGGTCGCCGCACAGGCCGAGCTCGGCATCGAGACCGCCGACGCGGTGCTGTTCGTGGTCGACGCCACGGTCGGCGCGACCGACACCGACGAAGCCCTGATCAAGATCATCCGCAAGGCCGGCAAGCCCACCGTCCTGTGCGCCAACAAGGTCGACGGCCAGTCCACCGAGGCCGAGGCCGCCTACCTCTGGTCGCTGGGCCTCGGCGAGCCGTACCCCGTCTCCGCCCTGCACGGCCGCGGCTCCGGCGACCTGCTGGACGCCGTCCTGGCCGCCCTGCCGGAGGCCCCGCCGCAGACCTTCGGGGCCGGCGGCCTCGGCGGCCCGCGCCGCGTGGCGCTCATCGGCCGTCCGAACGTCGGCAAGTCGAGCCTGCTCAACAAGGTCGCCGGCGAGGAGCGGGTGGTCGTCAACCCGCTGGCCGGCACCACCCGCGACCCGGTCGACGAGCTCATCGAACTCGGCGGCAAGACCTGGAAGTTCGTCGACACCGCCGGCATCCGCCGCCGGGTCCACCTGACCGCCGGCGCCGACTACTACGCCTCGCTGCGCACCTCCTCCGCGCTGGAGAAGGCCGAGGTCGCGGTGGTCCTGATCGATGCCAGCGAGACGCTGGCCGAGCAGGACACCCGGATCATCTCGATGGCCGTCGAAGCGGGCCGCGCCGTCGTGGTCGCCTACAACAAGTGGGACCAGCTCGACGAGGAGCGCCGCTACTACCTCGAGCGGGAGATCGAGCGCGACCTCGTCCAGGTCCAGTGGGCCCCCCGGGTCAACGTGTCGGCGCTCACCGGCCGGCACATGGAGAAGCTGGTCCCGGCGATCGAGACCGCGCTGGCGGGCTGGGAGACCCGGGTCCCGACCTCCCGGCTGAACGCCTTCCTCGGCGAGCTGGTGGCCTCCCACCCGCACCCCGTCCGGGGTGGCAAGCAGCCGCGCATCCTGTTCGGCACCCAGGCCGGTACCCGGCCGCCGCGGTTCGTCCTGTTCGCCTCCGGCTTCCTGGAGGCCGGCTACCGGCGCTTCGTCGAGCGCCGGCTGCGCGAGGAGTTCGGCTTCGTCGGGACGCCGATCTCGATCTCGGTCCGGGTGCGGGAGAAGCGCCGCCGCAAGTAGTCCGGCCCGGGCCCGGTCGGCCGCCGGCCGGGTGGGCCGGAATGGTGATGAGTGGAACGACGGCGGAGGCCGGGCAGTCACGTACTGCCCGGCCTCCGCCGTCTGCGTGCCGTCCGTGCGTCGTCTACCGGGTGCCTGCCGTCGACCGTCAGCCGTCAGCCGTCAGCTCGGGCCGGTGGCCCGGCCCGGCGGCAGCGAGAGCATCGAACGGTGCCGCCCGCCCGGGCCGGTGCCGTTCCCGTTCGCGGAGTCCGGGGGAGCGGACGCCACCGTCCCTGCCGGGGCACCGGGCGCCGCCGCGGACTGGGCCGGCGCGAGGTAGCCGGCAGCCACCCAGCCCTGGCCGTTGGCGGGGCCGGGCGCGCCGCCGTACTGGCCGGGCCCGGCGTTCCCGGCCGCCCCGCCACCGCTGCCGCCGCTCCCGAACGCACCACCGCCCGCGAACGCGCCGCCCCCGAATGCGCCACCCCCGAACTGGCCGGGCGCCGACTGCTGCGCGGGCATGAACTGCGGCGCTCCGTGGGTCTGCCCCGCGAAGGTCTGGAAGCTCTGGTGCTGCTGGTACGGCATCAGCTCGTGGCGCACCGGCTCCCGCACGGCGAAGCCGGTGAACCGCATGTTCTCCTCGCCCGACCGGTCGCCCGGTAGCGCACGGAAGAGCCGGCGGTACTCGGAGTACAGCGTGTCGTAGATCGGAGTGGCCGAGGACGGGTGCTCCGCGTCGTACGACGGGCGCATGCTCGGGATGGAGCGGCCGGCGGCGGAGGGACGGCTGGGGGAGGCGACGTCATAGCTGTACACATGGGGGCCAACGAGTGAGCCGGTCAGGGGATGCGGGGGTGACGCACGGCGCCCTGAGCTACTGAGGGGCGGTCACCGCGCGCCACACGCCCCCCAGCTGTCACGCGCGCGGGCACGCACCCCGGCGGTGCGCCGGGGTGCGTGCGACGTGGGCACCGATGCCGGCCGCTCGGCCGCTTCGGGGCGCTCGGCTGCTCAGGTGCTCGGGGACTCGCGTGCCCAGGTGCCCAGGTGCTCGGGGACTCGCGTGCTCAGGTGCCGGCCAGCGGGAGCATGCCGGCCACCAGGCGCCCCTGGCTCGCCGCCCGGTCCAGCGCGAACCGCAGCAGGTCCTCCCGGGGCTGGCGGCCGATGGTCTCGGCGGGCACCGCGTACATGATCACCTCGGACTGCTTGGCCGCCGCCGCCCGCCAGGCGTCGGTGACCTGGAGCGGCTGGTGCGCCTGCCACCAGGCGGCGCTGCCGCCGGTCGCCGAGGGCTGGAGGATCGCGTGCAGCTGACCGATCGCCATCAGCACCGACCATCCGGCCAGCGGGCGGGCCGGGGCCCGGTTGACCTCCGTGACCTGCTGGAAGCCGTGTTCGACGAGCAGGGAGAGGAACTCGTCCTCGCCGGAGTTGCTGCCCGGCCGGCCGACCGGACCCGTGGGCTCGACCACCAGGGCGGCGTGTCCGGTGTCGCCGCAGAGCACCAGCCCGCAGGTCACGCCTAGTACGGCCGGCTGGTTCCCGGCGACGGGTGCGGCGCCCGCGGGAGCGGTCGGGGCCGTAGGGGCGGTCGCGGCCCGTGCGGCCGCACCGGCCGCCTGGACCGGGGCCGGCGCGGGGATCCCGGCGGCCGTGGCGGGTCCCCCCGGAACTGCGAAGGCCGGAGCGCCCCCCGGAAGCGGGGGAGCGGCCGGGCCGGTGGCGCTGCCCTGGGCCTGGCTGATGCTGCGGACCGCCCCCAGCAGTTGCTCCTCGGAGACCATCACCACCTGGGAGGGGATGCAGCGGGAGTGCGCGAAGGCGAGGACCGCGGTCTCGTCGCCGACGAACAGCACTGTGCTGGTGGGCTCCCGGAGGGAATCGCCGGGCTGGCGGCACGAGGTGCAGTCATAGGCATCCGGCGCGTGGGCGCCGCCCAGCAGGCGGTCGGCCTCGTCGTCGCCGATCTCGGCTCGTACGTCCTCGCTCACATCGAGCATGCGCGGCACGAAGGCTCCTCTGTTGGTCTGGTCCGGGACACGGGTGTCGGGGAATCGCGGCGGTCGGTTGGGACCCGGCTCGGACGCGCGCCCGGCCGCCATTACCAACGGGCCCCTGTGTCAGGGGTCACGGGTGAGCCCGGCTCCGACGGGATTTGCCGCAGATCTGACTGCCGTAGGTGAGCGAGTGGTCGCATCCTGTCGATGATGTGCCCGACCTCACAGGGCCTCAGAAGTGGCCCGGGCCACAACGGAGCGTAATTCGAACTTCGCAAATGTGGTCAAACCGGTCATTTGGCTTTGATTTGCTTGATCAATACCGCCGGTAACCCTCGATTGACCTGGGATGACCCGAAAACGTTTGGCGCTCCCTTATCCGGCTCGTAGCTTCGTTCCCAGTGCAACGAGCACTACCCGGGCTCACCCCCAGGTGCCAGAGCGGCCGGCTGACCACCGGCGACGCGAAGGGCATCGGCCGGAGCGCAGACCCCGCGAGCAGCGGGCGCGGCGCACGGCAGCCGGAAGGGTGGCCGGGACGGCACGGCACGTCGGACACGTGCACAGCCGTCCAGCGGACGCGGCGAACGGAACCACGCCCCCAGGGCCTGGTTCCGCATGCCCGCCCGGGGCCTTTGAGAGGACACTCATGACCTTCCGTAACGAGACCGCCGCTGCCACCACCACCGCCACCAAGCGCAACCGCGTGCGGATGGCCGTTCTGGGCAGCGTCGTCGTTGCCCTCCCGGTGGCCGGCCTCGTCACGGCCACCTCGGCCTCCGCCGCCTCCGTGTCCACCTGGGACAAGGTTGCGCAGTGCGAGTCCACGGGTAACTGGAGCATCAACAGCGGCAACGGCTTCTACGGTGGCCTCCAGTTCACCTCCAGCACCTGGGCCGCCTACGGCGGTACCGCGTACGCCCCGCAGGCCAACCTGGCCACCAAGGCCCAGCAGATCGCCGTCGCCGAGAAGGTGCTCGCCTCCCAGGGCCCCGGCGCCTGGCCGGTCTGCTCCGTCAAGGCCGGCCTGACCGCGGGCGGTGCCCCGGCCCAGGTCGACACCGGCGCGGCCGCCGCCAAGACCGAGACCCCGAAGCCGGCGGCCCCGAAGCCCGCCGCGCCGAAGCCGGCCGCCCCCAAGCAGGACGCCGCCAAGCCGGCCGCGCCCAAGCAGGACGACCGCGCCAACCGCAGCACCGAGCGTCAGCCGCTGGCCGCCGAGGCCCCGAAGGCCGCCGACAAGCCGGCTCCGGCCGCTCCGGCCGCCCCGGCCGAGAAGACCAACGGTGCCGACTACACCGTCAAGAGCGGTGACACCCTGAGCGACATCGCCGCCGCCAAGGGCCTCGACTGGAAGACCCTCTACAAGAACAACGCCGGCGTCATCGGCGGCAACCCGGATCTGATCCTCCCGGGCCAGGTCCTGTCCGTCTGACGGACCTGAGGGATCTCCGACGGATCTTCCGCATCGGCGCCGCCTGACAGCGCTGTCCGATCGGCACCCACGCAGGCCGCCGGCCGCACCCCACCGGGGTGTGACCGGCGGCCTGCGGGCGTTGTGGGTGGTGGGTGGTGGGTGGTGGGT
>NZ_JAIZ01000806.1:8605-69088 GCF_000710465.2 Kitasatospora sp. MBT63
CCCGGACGGCCGCTTTGCGGCCGTCGCCGCAGGCGTCCCGGAGCGGCCGCCCCTACCGTCGGTGGATGGGCCTAGCTGCGCTGAACCGGGTGCCTGCGGTCGTCGTGGCCACCGCTGTCGCCGCCGTTCCCGTGCTTGCCGGTGTTCCCCTGCCGGCGGCCGCTACCCCGCAGGCCGTGGCCGCGGCCGCGAAGCCGGCCTCGACCGCCGTCCGCACCGCCGCCGCTTCCGTACGGGCCGTCGGCGCCGTACGGTCCGTCCCCGTCGTACGGGCCGGTGGCACCGTGCGGGCCGTGCGGCGCACCCCCGACGAGGTCTGGGACCGGATCGCCGAGTGCGAGAGCGACGGCGACTGGCAGGCCGACACCGGCAACGGCTACTACGGCGGCCTGCAGATCTGGCCGCCGACCTGGCGCGAGGCCGACGGCCTGCGCTTCGCGGCCCGCCCCGACCTGGCCACCCGCCGCGAACAGATCACCGTCGGCGAGGAGATCCTGCGGCAGCAGGGCTGGGAGGCCTGGCCCGGCTGCGCCGCGGACCTCGGGCTGCTGCCGGACTGAGCGCCCTGGAGCCCAGCCCACGTGCCCCGCCCTCGAGCCCTGCCCTCGAGCCCTGCCCGGGAGACCAGTTCGGGTCCCGCCGGCGGTGCGAGGATGGGGGCGTGCCAGGCGAACTGTTCCCCCGCGAACGCTCCGACCCGGCCCCCGGGGCCGTCCTGCTGCCCGACTGGCTCACCTTCGCCGAGCAGCGCGAGCTGGTCGCGGCCTGCCGCGAGTGGGCGCGCCCGCCGGCCGGCCTGCGGACGGTACGCCTCCCGACCGGCGGCGAGATGTCCGTCCGTACGGTCTGCCTGGGCTGGCACTGGTACCCGTACGGCTACGCCCGCACCGTGGTGGACGGCGACGGCTCACCGGTGAAGCCCTTCCCGCCGCTGCTCGGCACCCTCGCCCTTCGCGCGGTCGCCGACGCGTACGGCCCGGGCGCCGGCGCCCACGCCCTGGACCACGAGGCCGCCGGCCCGGTGGCAGCGCGGCCGGAGATCGCCGGGGCAGCCGGGTACGCGCCGGACGTCGCGCTGGTCAACCACTACGCCGAGGGCGCGCGGATGGGCCTGCACCGCGACCGCGAGGAGCGCGTCGACGCCCCGGTCGTCTCGCTGTCGCTCGGCGACAGCTGCCTGTTCCGGCTCGGCAACACCGAGACCCGGACCCGTCCCTGGACCGATCTGGAGCTGCGCAGCGGCGACCTGTTGGTCTTCGGCGGCCCGTCCCGGTTCGCGTACCACGGTGTGGTCCGTACCCTCCCCGGCACCGCGGATCCGGAGCTGGGGCTGAGCGGCCGGCTGAACATCACCGTCCGGCAGTCCGGGCTGAGCTGATCCCGGAGCCCCGCAGCTGCCGCTGCCCGCGCTGCCGCCGCCTTGGGCTTGCCGCTGCCCGGGCTGCTCCGCCCGGGCCCCGGCGGCCGCTCACCCGGACGGCGGGAATTCCCCGGCGGCGCGCAGACTTCTGGGTAGACGAAGGCGGCGGGACCGGGTGGAGCGTGCCATCCGGGGCCGGCCGCGGGCCGGGAACCCCGGCCCGGAGAGGGAGAAATCATGGGAACGCCCGTCGACCAGCTCGTCGATCTGCTGGACCTGGAGCAGATCGAGCTCAACATCTTCCGGGGCCGCAGCCCCGAGGAGGCCCTGCAGCGGACGTTCGGCGGCCAGGTGGCCGGCCAGGCGCTGGTGGCCGCGGGGCGCACGGTCGAGGACGGGCGACCCGTTCACTCGCTGCACGCCTACTTCCTGCGCCCCGGCGTGCCGGGGGTGCCGATCGTCTACCAGGTCGACCGGATCCGGGACGGCCGTTCCTTCACCACCCGCCGGGTCCTCGGCATCCAGCAGGGCCGCTCGATCTTCGCTCTCACCGCCGACTTCCACCTACCCGAGCAGGGCGGCATCGAGCACCAGGACGCCATGCCCGACGTGCCCGCGCCCGAGGACCTGCCGAGCGCGCTGGACGAGGTCGGCTCCAAGCTCGGCGAGCTGCCGCCGTTCATCAGCCGCCGCCAGCCCTTCGACATCCGGTACGTCGACCGGCTGAGATGGACCAAGGAGGAGCTGGTCGGCGTCCAGCCGCGCAGTGGTGTCTGGCTGCGCACCAACGGAGCGCTGCCCGACGACCCGCTGATCCACGTCTGCGCGCTCACCTACGCCAGCGACATGACGCTGCTCGACGCGGTCCGCGCGCCCGTCGAGCCGCTGTGGGGCCAGCGGAACTTCGACATGGCCTCGCTCGACCACGCGATGTGGTTCCACCGCCCGTTCCGGGCCGACGACTGGCTGCTGTACCAGCAGGAGTCGCCGATCGCGCACGGCGCCCGTGGCCTGGCCCGCGGGGAGATCTACGACCGCAGCGGGCAGCTGGTGGTCTCCGTCATGCAGGAAGGGCTGTTCCGGCCGCTCGCCGGCCGCTGAGCCAAGGCCCCCGGGGTCAGGGCCGGCGCCGGAGAGGTACAGACCGAGCACCCGCGCAATCCGTCCAACCGATCGAGCCACAGCTGGGAGGGGATGGTCCGATGACCGCCGCCGAGGACTGGAAGCACTGGACCGAGGCCCGTACGGCCGCCGCCGGCGCACCGCACGGGCCGCTCGCGCTGACCGGGACGCACTGGCTCGAGCCCGAACCGGCCGCGATCCCCGGGCTGCCGGGCCGCTGGTGGGCCGCCGACGGAGCGGTCAAGGTGAGCCTCGCCGCCGCCGACGGCATCCGGCCGGAGGGCGCCGCCGAGGACGGGCCGGCCCTCGACGGCGAGGTCACGCTGCTCCCGGACACCGATCCCGGGTCCCAGCCGCTGACCTACGGCGACATCCGGCTCGTCCCGATCGAGCGGGAGGGCGAGCTGGCGCTGCGGGTGTTCGACCCCGCCTCCCCGGCCCGCGCGGCGTTCGCCGGGATCACCGTGTACCCGTACGCGCCGGAGTGGGCGGTGCAGGCGGTCTTCACTCCGTTCGAGGACCAGCAGGCGGTGGTGGTCCCCAACGCGGACGGCCGGGAGCGCCCGCTGGACGTGGCCGGCCGGATCGCGTTCCGCCTGGCGGGGGAGGACCACACCCTCACGGTCAGCCGCTCCGGCGACCGGCTGTCCGGGGTGATCGCCGACGGCACCAGCGGCCGGGAGACCTACCGCTTCCGCTTCATCACCCTCCCGGCCCCGGATGCCGACGGCCGCACGGTGCTCGACCTGAACCACGCTTATCTGCCGCCGTGCGCCTTTGCCGACCACTTCGTCTGCCCCTTCCCGCCGCCGGGGAACCGGCTGACGGTCGCGGTGGAGGCCGGGGAGAAGCAGGTGCTCTCGAAGTGACCGCGGGCGGGGCGGCCGGGGTGTCCGCGACGGTTCCGGTCCGTCCGGGGTGGCCGAGCGCTGCGGGTCGTCGTTCCGGGACGACCCCGGCGTGGGCGCCGATGGGCGGGTGGACGAACATAAGTCTCTGTGTCGACAGAGCAACCAACCGCCGCTGAGACCCCCGCCGGTTCCCCCGAACCCGCGGCCCCTGCCGGCCCCGGGGAACCAGGGGCCCACCCCGACCTGACAGCCGACCGGCGCCCACGCACCGGCCGGCTCTCCGCAGCCGCCCGCGGCGCCCTCGCGGACATCGGCCCGATCCGCGACAACCCCGACTACCGGCGGGTCTGGCTCGGCCAGTCGGTCTCCGCCATCGGCCAGCAGATGACCGCGGTCGCGGTGGCGGTCCAGGTGTGGGACCTCACCGGGTCCACCTTCGCCACGGGCCTGGTCGGCCTGTTCTCGCTCGGCCCGCTGGTCGCGTTCGGACTGTACGGCGGCGCCGTCGCCGATCGCGTCGACCGCCGGAAGCTCGGCCTGATCGGCTCGGCCGGCCTGGCCGTGGTCTCGGCGTTCCTGGCCGCGCAGGCACTGCTCGGACTGGGCGTGGTCGCGCTGCTGTACGCGGCCGTGGCGGTGCAGGCGGCCTTCTTCGCGCTCAGCTCCCCGGCCCGGTCGTCGATGATCCCGCGCCTGGTCCCCCGTCACCAACTGCCGGCCGCCAACGCTCTCAACACCATCAGCATGAACCTCGGCATGACCGTCGGCCCCATGCTCGGCGGCATGCTGATCGGCGCGTACGGCGTCCGCGCGGCCTACCTGGTCGACACGGTCGCGTTCGGCGCGACGCTGTACGCGATGTGGCGGCTGCCGGCGATGCGACCGCTGGCGGCGGACGGCGGGGCGGCGGACGGTGGGAGGGCCGACGGCGGGGCGGCGGACGCCTCGGGCGGGGAGCGTCGGCGGGCCTCCGTCCTGGACGGGCTGCGCTTCCTTCGTGACCAGCCCAACCTGCGGACCAGCTTCCTCGCCGACCTCGCCGCCATGATCTTCGGCCTGCCCCGCGCCCTGTTCCCCGCCATCGCCGTCGGTTTCTACGGCGGCGGCCCGGGGACCGTCGGCCTGCTGGTCGCCGCACCGGCGGTGGGCGCGCTGGCGGGCGCCCTGTTCTCGGGGTGGATCGGGAAGGTGCACCGGCACGGGCTGGCCGTCCTCGCGGCGGTCTGCGCCTGGGGGCTGTCGATCGCGGCGTTCGGGCTGGTACGCGAGCTGTGGCTCGGGCTGCTCCTGCTCGCGGCGGCGGGCTGCGCGGACACCGTCAGCATGATCTTCCGCAACACGATGATGCAGGTCGCGGCCCCCGACGAGATGCGCGGCCGGCTCCAGGGCATCTTCATCGTCGTCGTAGCCGGCGGCCCCCGCCTCGGCGACTTCGAGTCCGGCACCGTCGCCTCCCTCTGGTCACCCACCGTCTCCGTCGTCACCGGCGGCCTCGCCTGCGTCGCCGCCGTCCTCCTCCTCGCCGCCCGCCGCCCCGCCTTCCTCCGCTACGACGCCCGCCACCCCACCCCCTGACCTGCTCCTTCCCCCAGACCCCGGCCCGGGCGACACCCTCACCACGCCGCACCCGGGCCCACGGAAACCTGGCAGCGAGCACCCCTCCACGTGCTGTATTGTTTTCCACGTCGCCGGGAGACCGGGGACAAGGTCGAGAAGCCAAAGATCACCGCAAGGTGACCGGAGGCGCCAAGACCACGGGACGTGGCGCAGCTTGGTAGCGCACTTGACTGGGGGTCAAGGGGTCGCAGGTTCAAATCCTGTCGTCCCGACGTAAGTCGGAAAGGCCGTTGGCCGGGTTAACACCCAGGTCAGCGGCCTTTTGCATGACGACCCGTCAGGAACCAAGGGAATTGGTTCGCGTACTGTTTGGGACCACTTTGGGACCAGCGGAGCCTGGAGCCCTTCCGGCGGGTGCGCGTGGGCCCGAAATGCCCGCTTTCCTGGCTACTCTAAGTGACCGTTGTCAAGCCGTAATAGTCGATTTTCGGTCACGTTCTTGGCGGAAATCAGGCTTGTGTGGCGAAAGTTGGCCACGCCTGACCGCCCCTCAGGTGGCGTGACCGTGTCTAGCCCGACACAATCCCCCCGGCCCGACTAGCGCGGGCGACCCCAACGGCGCGCCATGTGCATGGGCTGGTGGCTCTCTGTGATGATCTCTTCCCCGAACGGGGCAAGGCGCCGAAGGCGGGGTGGCCGTGGAAGTTCTCGGTAGGCTCGCGGTGGCCTGAGGAGGTGTCAGTGCGACGGGTCAGTGAGGTCACGAGGTACCGGTACTGGTCGGAACGGCAGATCCGCGCCCTTGGGCGGGACAATGGCCTCCGCCTGGAGGCCGCGTGGCAGTTTCCACCGCAAGCACCCCATCCTCCCTATTCGGCATCTCGCTTCCCGCGGTCGGCCTCCAGCACGCGGAAGGCCGCGAACGGAGTCGGAAGCACGTGGCCGACCGGCTCGTAAGGGCACTGCGAGATCAGATCGCCGTCACCTACGACGAGCCCCAGGTGCTGCTTGCCAGCGGGCTGGGTAGGGTCGCGTTCTCGGCCTTCACGGACGGACCTGCCCGGGAGAAGGGTGTCGTGCTCCATGCCCGTACCGAGAGCAGCTCTGGCCGGAGGGTCGACCTGTGCTTGTTCGGCAGCGTGGACAACACAGTCGACTTCCGGGCCGGCGAGGCGGTCGAGGGGAGCTCTTCGTCCGCCTGGTCCGCCGTCGCCCAACTCCTCGAAAGCCGAGGCACCCGGACCACCTCGCAGTGGGACGAGCCAGGACTCGCCATCGAGGCATTGAAGATCGCACTCGGGGGCAGGGAAGGGGCCCAGGGCGGCTCGCCGGAAGAACCGTGGACACGCCCGTGGGCCCTCGGTCATGCCACCGACGTCGAATGGCTCGCGGTGATCTACAGCGACGTCACGCTCGACCCCGAGCGGTGGGACTTCGACGGCACCAACCTTGAAGGCACCCAGCGGATCATTGTCGGGGCTCCGCTGTGGGTGCGCACGGCCGGCCCTCAAGCAGTGGTCCGGTATGCCGACCTACGCCAACCGCAGACACCTCGGTTGGCTCGGTGGCGCCGTCCGGGGGTCGTCAGAGCGGGCGATGACCACCTACGCGCGGGCGCCGTTTCCTGGGCAGGCTCGACCCCTGAGCGGTGATGATCGCAGGCCAGGTCGCCGTGAAGCACCACACCACCCGCTCCTTCGCCGACTGCGCGCCGACCTTGGCCGGGCGTTGGCCACGGCCTACCAGCTTGCCGCAGGGCCCAGTTGCACGAGCAAACGGTCGATTGGAAACCCTGCCTCTCTGGTGTCGAGCGCAGTGACTGGCATAGCGATATCGGTGTCAGAGATGAGCCGCTCGGCGATCAGCTGCGGGACGAGCAGGGCCACCGTTCCGTCCGGCCAGTTCGTGGCCACCTGGTACATGGCGAGAACCCCCGCTTCCCACTGGCTCAGCGGATCCCGGGAGCGGCCGAGGTAGCTGTCGAACGTCGTGGGCGGTACCGACACGGCCAGTAGCCGCCGGGGCGCCGCCTTGTGCATGTCGACTACGGAGCGGGCTTGCGCGCACCAGGACGCGACCAGCTCGTCGAGCGCAGCGTATGCCTCGTCGCGGCCCTTGCGGCGTTGGCCGAAGGCGCCGTGCAGGACCAGTGACGCTGAGGATCGGTCGTCCTCGAGCGCCAGCCACGAGCGGGCCGTGTCCGCGGCCCAATCGTCCCAGGCCCTCCGCAGTACTGGCGCGGCTTGATCCCCCAAGCCGGTGAAGCCTTCTTTCGACGCGAGGTCGTGAGGTGGCTCAAGTCGGGTGATGGCTGCGGAATCGAGCAGGGCGTCGGGGCGCAGTAGCGCGGCGAAGGCATGCCGTTCGGATTCGATCACGGCTGCGAGCGCGTCCAGGGTCGGCTTCGCCCATGTTGCGAGCCAAGGGTGGGCCGCCACGGCGGAGTTGCTCTCAAGCATGGAGTCGTGGAGGTGGCGCCAGTGTCCGTGGTGACGCTCGCGGATGAAACGGGCGCGTGCGTACCGGTCCGACTCCGCCTCGTCGTGCTCGTCTCCTCGGGGGTAGTCGCCTTGGGCGAGCACGGCAGCGGCGTCAGCCTCCTTGGAGGGGTCGAAGTCCACGTCCGGCGAAGGATCCGGGCCGGTATACGACGTCACTCCCAGTACGTCCCGGACCGCGTTAGTAAATGTGACCAGCGGATCACCGAAAGGCATCGGCCAGAAGCAGGTGCCGCACAACCGCTCCGCCGCCTCGCCCAGTTTCACCGTTACTGCTTCGACGGTCCGGGAGGAACGGAGCGATCCGCAGGTCTTCTTCCCGTGGAGTTTCCCGTTCCGGGAAGAGGCCGTGAAGCAGCTCAGAGGGATGCCCGCCAAGGGGCCGAGCGGCACGTCGGTGCTGAGGACGCGGCCGAGGTCCAGGCGGTAGTTGCGTGGGTCGAGGGGCATGGGTGCAGGCTAGCCAACGGCTCCCACCGAGGAGCGCCAGCTCCGTGGGAAACCAGCTAACTTCTTCGGGCTGATCGTTCGCTATGTCCGAGCCGCCGTTCGGTGGCGCAGGTATGGCGGCAGGGTGAGCGCCAGCTGCGCGACCTCCGAGGCTGGCAAGGCGAGGTCGAGCCGAGAAACGTGCGGACGACGCCGACGACGCCGCTCTCGGCATGCCGGTGGGCCGTCGAACCGTTGCACTGTTATGGCGAGCGGCTCTCAGCTGATGGGCAGTTAGAATCGGCGTGAGTTCTCCCGGTGCGTCCGGTCGTTGCCGTGGAGATCCTCAGCTGATCCGGTGGGTCGGGCTCGCGAGTCGTCACGCAGTGGGCGCCGGCTGGGGCTGACCGGCAGCCGCTAATGGGCCGCCGCGCCCAGGCGCAACGCACTACAATCCGTGTCCTGCCAAGAGCCCTAGGCGACGGTCGCCCCAATCCATCGGCTGCTCGAACGAAAGTTGCTGGTCATGCGCTGGTCTCAGATGCACATCCCCACCCTTCGTGAGAACCCGGCGGAAGCTGACGCGCCAAGCCACCAGCTGCTGCTTCGCGCGGGCTTCATCCGTCAGCTCATGGCGGGCCACTACTCTCTGCTGCCGCTCGCCGTCCGAGTGCGCTCGAAGGTCATCACCATCATCCGCGAGGAGATGGCGGCCATCGGAGCGCAGGAGTTCACCCTGCCGGCCATGCACCCCGCCGAGATCTGGCGGCGCAGTGGCCGGTGGGAGGTGATGGGCGATGAGATGTTCCGCCTCAAGGACCGCAAGGGTGCTGATCTGGCTCTGGGGATGACCCATGAGGAGATCTTCACGTCGTTGGCGGCGGAGCTGAAGTCGTACCGCGAGCTTCCTCAGATGTGGTACCAGTTCCAGACGAAGTTTCGTGACGAGCCGCGTGCCAAGGGCGGCCTGATGCGGACCCGGGAGTTCACGATGAAGGACTCCTACAGCTTCGATCTCACCCAGGACGGGTTGGACCGCTCGTTCGACCTGCACCGCGAGGCGTATGTGCGGATCTTCGCCCGTCTGGGAATTCCCGCCATTCCGGTGGAGGCGTCGAGCGGCAGCATGGGCGGGTCGGCATCGACGGAGTTCATGTGCCCGGCCGAGGTCGGCGAGGACTTCGTCGTCCACTGTCCCTCCTGCGGCTACGCGGCCAACATCGAGAAGGCCACTTCCCGGCTGGCCTCGGCGGCGGACGCCGCCGGCCCTGGTGCTCCCGAGCGGTTCGATACCCCCGGTGTGCGGACCATCGAGGACCTGGTCTCGCGCTTCGACGCGTCGGCGGACCGGCAGGTGAAGACGCTGGTCTACGTGCTGGACGAGCAGCTGACGCTGGTTCTGCTGCGTGGCGACCACGCCCTGGCGGAGCAGAAGCTCGCGGATGCCACCGGGGCGAACGCACTGCGGCCCGCACGTCCGGAGGAGATCCAGGAAGCCCTCGGCGCGCTGCCGGGCAGCCTCGGCGCAGTCGGTGTCACGTCGCTCACCGTCCTCGCGGATGAGGCCCTGCGCGGGCGGACGGACATGTTCACCGGCGCGAACGCGGACGGCGTGCACCTGCGGGGCGTGGACGTGGAGCGGGACATTGCCGTTTCCACCTGGGCCGACCTGCGTGAGGTCGCGTCCGGGGAGCCGTGTGTGCAGTGCGGTGAGCCGCTGCAGGTGCAGAAGGCTATCGAGGTCGGGCACATCTTCAAGCTCGGCACGAAGTACACCGACGCCTTCGACGTGACGGTCCTGGACACTGACGGCACGCCCAAGAAGATCATCATGGGCTCCTACGGCATTGGCGTCGAGCGTGCGATCGCGTCCGCTGTCGAGTGCCACCATGACGACAAGGGCATCGTCTGGCCGGTCTCCATCGCGCCGTTCGAAGCCGTCGTCACCGTGGCCCAGCCCGACGACGAGGCGACTGCCTCGGCCGGCGAGCAGGTCTATCAGCAGCTCCTCGCCGCGGGCGTGGAGACGGTGATCGACGATCGCACCGAGCGCGTGGGCGTGAAGTTCAAGGACGCCGAGCTCGTCGGCATCCCGCTGCGGGTGACCGTCGGCAAGCGCGGACTCGCCGACGGCGTCGTGGAACTCACCGACCGAGCCTCGGGCGAGACGCAGCGGATCCCGCTGGACGAGATCGCCGCCTGCGTGCGCAAGGGCATCGACTCGGCCAAGTAGAAGCACCTTTCGTCAAAGAAGATTGATGATCAGTCACCCGCTGGTAGCGTCCAGCGGGTGACTGGCCTGTCTGAACATCACAGCGCACCGAACGGGCTCCTGAGCCGGCTACAGCTCCTTCGGCAGCCGCAGCCAGGGGACGGAGCGAATGCGGGCCTGCTCGGCCTGTTCCTGCTCTGGAGCGAGCCCGGCATCGCCGAGTTGTGCGGCCTGCTCCCGCTCGACTTCGTCGTGATCGACATGGAGGCCGGGGCACTCGGCAGGCCCGAAGTCCTGAGAATGACGCAGGCCATCGCAGGTCGGCCAGTGTCGGTTCTGGTGCGAGTCCCCTCACATGACCAGCAGGCCATAGAGCACGCCTTGGACATCGGGGCCGACGGCGTGATGGTGCCCAAGGTCAGTACGTTGGCGGAAGCCGAGGCGGTGGCCGCAGCGACGCGCTTCCCGCCGGCAGGGCACCGCGGGGTCAACCCGGTGCGTGCCTCCGGCTACTTCGGTGACCTGCCCGGCTACTTCGAGCAGGCCAACGAACGGGTTCTGTGCGTTGTGCAGATCGAGACGGGCACGGCAGTGGAGAACGCCGAGGCGATCGCGGCGGTACCGGGCATTGACGGCCTGTTCCTCGGGATGGGGGACCTGGCGATGGACCTTGGCCAGCCAGGGGTGACGACCGGCCCGCTGATGGACGAGACCCGCGCACAGGTCCTGAAGGCCGCCCGCAGGCACGGCAAGCTCGCAGGGGCGTTCGCCTACTCACTTCCTTTGGCCCGGGGGTACCGGGCGGAGAGCTTCGACATGATCGCCGTCGGCAACGACATCAAGCTCCTGCGCGAGGGTATCGAGCAGACTCTCGCGGCGGTTCGCGCGCCCGGCGGACCGGCGCTGCCCGAAGGGTCGGGCGGCGCAGACTGACACCGCTCAACCGGGATCGGTCTGCCGCAAGGCGTTCAGCGCGCCGAAGCCGCGGTCCTGCCTGTTGACGGGCAGGTCGCAGATGCACAGGCGGAACTTGCCCGTTGTCGAGGACGGCATCTGCGTGAGCCGTTCGAAGGTGACCTGGAAGGGGAAACCGGCCAGCTCCCGGATCAGGCCGGCGACCTGCATCGTTACGGAGTCGTCCACAGCCCTGTGTGCGACGATGCGGACCAGCAGCGCGTCCTCGCGGTGCTGGACGACCTGGAACCAGTCGACGTCGGGGAATTGGCGCAGTACGTTCGAGAACAGCTGGGGGTGGACCAGGCCGCCTTCCGGAGTGCACAGCAGGTCCTGACTGCGCCCGATGACCTGCGACATGGAGGGCAGTGCGCAGTCGGCGGTCGCCGGAGTGGCCAGGGGCGTGGCGAGGTCGCCGGTGTCGTAGCGCAGCAGCGGCATGGCGCGGTTGTTGAGCGTGGTCACCACGACCCGGCCGGCCGTTCCGGACGGGCAGGGTTGCCCGGTGTCGTCCAGGATCTCGACGTAGCTGTGTTCGGCCTGGATCCGCAGGCCCGCGTGGTCGCGTCCCTCGTGGGCGATGATGTTGGTCTCGCGGCTGCCGTACTTGTCGAAGACCTCGCAGCCGAATGCCTCCTCCATCTCGGCCCGCATCACCGCGTTGAGGGGCTCAGCGTTCGGCTGGACCGCTCGCAGGCCCGGCAGCCGCACGCCCTGCGCGCGGGCGAGGCGCGCCAGCAGGTACAGGGCGGTGGCGTAGCCGCTGATCAACGTCGGCCGGTGACGGACCAGGCGCTCGAGGAGCCGGTGAAGGGATTCGTCGTCGAGCCGGAAGGCGTTGAGCTCGATCCGGTTGGTCAGGGCATTGTCGAGGCGGTCGCGCCGGCTTCGGGTCTCGAAGTAGGTGGGCGCTCCCCACACGAGTGCGAACGGCTCTCCCAGGCGCCAGTTGCCGCACCAGGCGTAGGTGCGCAGCTGGTGGGCCCGGCACCACCGGTCGAAGTCGCGGTCCTGCCAGAACTCCACCCGCTCCCCGGTGGAGCCACTGCTCTGCCTGCGTTGCAACGGGCTGCTGGCTGCGGTGCTTGAAATGAGGGTCCTGCCCGCGGAACGCAGGGCTGCCCGCGACAGGACGGGTAGGCGCCGGTAGTCCTCGGCGTCACGGATCCGCTCCGGGCGCAGGCCGTGCCGGTCCATCAGCGCCCGGTAGTAGGGAACGTTCTCGTAGCTGTGCGCCACAAGCGCCTGGAGCTTGCGGAACTGGAACGCGCGGACCCTGGTCGGCTCCCAGCGCTGGCTGTGCTCCAGGAGCGCGAGGCGCCGCCGCACGTCCGAGTCTCCCCGCATGGCCTGGCTAGTCCAGTACAGGAGGCGGGCCGCGTCAGGCGCAAGGGGGTTCACAGGAGGTCCTTTCCGTCGGCAAGGTCGAGGAGGGCCAGCCACTGGCGTTGGCTCATGCGGATCGTCTCGCCGAGGTCGGCACGACTACTACCGGGCCAATGGACGGTGGGAGAGGAGGCTTCCACGTGGGAGCGGACGGCTTGCATGTCCTGCAGAACCTCCTCGTAGGCGCGGCCCGCGAGAGCGGGCGAGAGCCCGATGAAGAGGCCGCCGTTACCGCGCTTGTCGGCGTCGTCCCGTACGAAGCCAGCCCCGGAGATCACCCCGGCGAGGAGCTCGACTGCTACCCCGAGGGCGAAGCCCTTGTACCCGTGGGTGCCGCCGAGGGGGGTCATGAACGCGGTCGGAGGGTCGCTGTACAACCGCCCCGGGTCGGTCACCTCTGACCCGGCCGCATCGACGAGCCACTCGCCAGGCACCGGGGTTCCGTCGAGCCAGTGCTGCCGGATCCTGCCCTCGGAGACGGTGCTCGTCGACATGTCGAGGACGAACGGGTCCGGTTCGGCGGGTACGGCGATCAGCAGAGGGTTGGTGCACAAGCGCCCGTCCTCGCCCTGCCAGGGCATGACGCGCTGCCCGGCCCCGAGGTAGTTCACGAAGCCCAGCACCGCGCCCCCGCGCAGGGCCACCGCCCTGCCGATCCCGGACAGGCGCCCGATGTGCCCGGCGCCGGCCAACGCAACCGCGCACAAGGGATGGGCTTCCAGCAGCTCAGACAGGTTCGCCGTCACGGCGTCCGCGGCCAGCACACCGAACCCGCCCTGCCCGTCGACGACCCGCACCTGGCTGCTGTGCGCGCAGACGGTGGGGCGGGCAGCGACATCGAGCAGGCCGGCCGCAGCGTCCTGCACGTAGTCCGTCAGCCGCAGAATCCCATGCGAGCGCACGCCGCCGACCTCGTTGGCGACGAGATCGCCCACCACCCGCTCCGCGATGTCGGCCGGTGTCCCTATCCGCAGGAGCGCACGCCGCCCGACGTCCAGTGCCTCGCGCGGCTGCAGCTCGATCGTCTCCGGCCGCTCGCCGGACATCTCGCTCATGCGCTCACATCCGAGGCGAGACGAAGGCGACCGTCTCCACCGGCTTACCGGTCACGACGCACGGTTGCGACCGGCCGGTGCGGCAGAAGCCGAGCACCTCGCCGCGGCGCAGCGCCGCGACCTCGCGCACGGCCTCCTCGCTGACCGACAAGCCGCAGACCGCCACCAGACGCTGAGCCAGCACCTCGGGCAGGTCGGACGCCGTAGCCGGCACCAGGCGGCTGCGAGCGAACTCCCACGCGCCTGCTGTGAAGGCGGAACCCAGGTCCGCGAGCAGAGCCCGCAGCTCTGCCGAAACCTCCAGCGGATCGCCGCAATGGACGGTGCACTCCTCGCCGGTGTCGGCGCGCCTGATCACCGCCTTCCACTGCTCGCCCGCAGTGCGCGGCTCGAACAGTTGGACCATGACCGGCACTCCACGCGGCTGCCACTCCCGCCGAGCCTTCGTCAACGCACCCGCACTCTCGCAGACGACCTCCCGGACGAGGACCCCACTTCCCGCCAGACCGCGGGCCAGGGCGCTGCCGCCCTGTGGCGACGAGGCCTGGGCGCGCACGAGTATGAGCACCTGGACCGGCGCCAGATCGGGATGGATGAACAGCTGCTGCCGCCCATGCAGGCCCAGCATCAGGTGGGCCATCAGCATCCGCCGCGACGTGTACCCCGCCAGCTGCTGACTGAGGTGGAAGGCGCCTTGCTCCCGGAAGCCGATCCGGTACGGGCGGGAGAACCGCGTGCCCTGGTCGTACAGGCACGCGATCTGGCCCGTCGCCCCCAGCGGTAGCGGCGCGTCGGCCGCCACCGCCAGGTCCGCCACCTCGGCCCGATTGGTCCACGGAGGCCGCGTGCTCCACACCACCGGGACGTGGAAGCGACCGATCAGACCTGCCACCATGTCCCTCAGCCGCCGCAGGTCCTGCTGCTGCGCCGCCCGGTCGGCGTGGGCGCAGTGGAACTCGAAGACATCGTCGTGCTCGGTGGTGTGGAACACTCCCCGGCCGCCGTGCCGCCCACCGCGCACCGGCCGGAAGTACCGGGCGCGCTGGTACATCCGGATCGGAAGATCACCGCGTCCGGAGACGGCCCGAGACCAGTGGGAGTAGATCACCATCTCCCCGGTCGGTGTGAGCACCAGCCGGGGCTTGCCTTGTGCCAGGTCGGTGTCCGTGCCGACGAGGAGCAGCCTGTCGTGGAGGTCCACGACCTCCCGGGTGGGTTCCGCCACGGACAGGGGCACGGTGTGGGGGTACTCGTGCTCGGCGAGGCCCGCGTCCTCGTACGCCGCCCGCACCAGGTGCCGGAACCGCTCCATCAGCGCCACCCCGTACGGCAGGACCACCGCCGCACCGGTCGCATCGATCGCGCGGTTGTCCAGGATCTGCGCCTCGCGCAGCACCCGGGTGAAGTCACCGACGTTGAACGGCCCCCGCGCCAGCACTTGGCGAGTGCTGCGGGCCGGCTCCTGCCACTCCAGGCGACCCTGCGGTTGAAGAGACAGGCTCGGCTCCCAATCGCCGGTCCAGAGTGTCTCGACATCGGCGGCGCTGACCTGTGGCCCGCTCACCGCAGGCTCCCGGACGTCGCGCCCGCGTTGGCTAAGACCGCCTCGACCTGGGATATGACCACCTCGAACACTTCCTCGCGGCTCCGGGCGGCGTCGACCACCATCACGTTCGGCTGGGCCTGTGCACAGGACAGGTACAGCTCGCGGTACTCGGCCAGGTCCGCGACGTTTTCATCGCGCCCTGGTCGGCCGCGCAGCGCAACCCGCTCGACCGCCAGTTCGGCGGGAAGATCGAGGACGACCGTGAGGTCCGGAGCCGGAGCGTGGCTCAAGATCACGTCGATGTCGGCACGGGGACACCCGGCCCGGTAGGCGTTGACCCGCCGGTCGAGGAGGTGTCGGTCATGGAGGAGCACCGTCCCGGGTCCGACCGTCCTGGCCGCCGCGCGGTCGAGCCGCACCTCCTCCAGCGCCATCACGTAGTCGACATACCGAGCGTCAAAGGCGAATCGGGCACTTCCGGGATCGCCGTGGTGCTCGGCCGCGTAGTTGAAGAAGAAGGACGAAAGGAACGGATCGCTGGGATCGATGATGCCGGTGTTGTTCTGCCGGTAAGCACGGGGCAGGTTCCCGACGACCCGCGTAGGCGTGCCCCGCGTCTCGAGCTCCGTCTGCAGCGCCTGGCACAACGTGGACTTGCCACCCCCGTCGATCCCACACACCGCGATGCGCACATGTTCGGTCACGTCGCCCGGCTCCTATCGCTGCGCGTCCGGGTGACCCGCTGACTCGCGGATCTCGCCATTGCCGACCAGTGTCATCCGATGGGGAGAGTCCAGGGGCGCGTGCGGAACGCCGAACGCGAGGATTTCCAGGGGCAGTTCGACCGCAGGGTCCGTCTTGACGCCGTGCGGGTACTTCGCTGGCACATACACGGTGTCGCCCGCCCGCATCCGAAAGTCCGTCCCGTCCACATGGATGAAGCCCTCCGAGGCGAGGACATACAGGATGTGGTCGCCCTCATGGGTGTGGAGCTCAAACTCGCTACCAGGCTCCAGGACGATCCGGTCGACTCCAATGCGCATCCCGGCGAGAGCTTCCTCGCCGGCGCCCGGCCGACCGCTGATGCCCTCCAGGACAGTGCCATCCGACTGGGTCAGTACGGTGCTGGCCTCGGCGAGCACGTTCCGAATGTGCCGCGCGGGGTCAAAGTTGACCATGATGCCACTCCTTCGCTCTGTCGTAGCGCACGTAGTGGCCTCACTGGTGGTGCCGTGAGGCAGACCGCTGCCAGCCCGCGACGGGAGGCAGCAAGGTATGCCACCGTAGCCGCTCGGTGACCCTGCGTTCGAGGCAATTAGCGAATTGCCCGACCTGCAGCGGACCGACCAGCCGCCCGCCCGCCACCGGCCCCGGCAGGACGCCGAGCTTCGGAGTCCAAGCTCCCCGCTGACCCGCTTCGCCAACGGGCGTCGATCACGAACAGGCCGCTGACGCCGTCGCTCCGAGACCGGCACTGCCCAGCGGGCGTTGTCCATGCGACCATGCCCGCATGGACAACGCCGCGGATGATGTGAACGAGGCAATCCGCTCAGAGCTGCGCCTGATCGATCCACACGTACGCCTGTCGAGCGAGCAGGCGGCAGGGCTGCTGGACCCGGACTTCGTGGAAGTCGGCTCGTCCGGGCGGCGTTGGAGTCGCACTGACATGCTCGCGGCCCTACCCGATCTACCGGGCGCTGGCGACGACCCCTACCTGGCCACGGAGATGTCCGGTGTGCTGCTTGCGCCGGGGCTTGTGCACCTGACCTATCAGACGACCAGATCGGGGCACCGCGCGCGTCGCAGCTCCCTCTGGCGTCGCAGCGCGGACGGGCACCAATGGAAGCTGTACTACCACCAGGCGACCCCTGTGCCGCCGTCCCAACAAGGCTGACATCGCCGTCAGCTCCCACAGGTGAGCAATATTCAGGAGCTCGGCCGCATACGAACATGAGATGCTCGACTGCAGCTCCGGTCGCCGCGCAGGCGTGATGCAGCTCGGCGACCGACACGCGGCCCCAACACGTCTCAGGAAGCGGTCCTTCGATCTATGGCTACGGTCCTCTCCATCGCCGACGCGGTGAAGCAGCGCTTCGCGCAGGCGATCTCCATCGCGTTCCCCGACGCTGCGGACAGCGACCCTCAGCTGCGACGAAGTGACCGCGCGGACTTCCAGGCCAACGGCTTCATGAGCCTCGCCAAGCCCTTGCGGGCCAATCCGCGTGAGGTCGCCGTGCGCGTCCTGGAGAACCTGGCCGCGGACGAGGTGATCGCGAACCTGGAGGTCTCGGGCCCGGGGTTCATCAACGTCTCGGTCACAGATGCCGCGATCCTGGAGCGGCTGGCCGCCCGCGCGGCGGACACCCGGCTGGGCGTCGGCAGCAGCGCTGCACCTGGCGTGACGGTGATCGACTACAGCCAGCCGAACATCGCCAAGGAGATGCACGTCGGCCACCTGCGCTCGACGATCATCGGCGATGCCCTGGTGCGGATCCTGAAGTTCTCCGGCGAGACGGTCATCAAGCGCAACCACCTCGGAGACTGGGGCACCCAGTTCGGCATGCTCATCCAGTACCTCCTCGAGCACCCGGGCGAGCTCGACGAAGGCAAGGAGTCGGCCGATTCCGGTCCGTCGATGTCCCGCCTCAACCGCCTCTACAAGGCGTCGCGTGCTCTGTTCGACAGCGACACCGAGTTCGCCAACCGGTCCCGTCTGCGCGTGGTCGACCTCCAGGCCGGCGACGAGGAGACCGTCGCCTCCTGGCAACGGATGGTCGACGAATCGAAGCTGTACTTCGAAGCCGTCTACGCGAACCTCGACGTCCTCCTCGAAGACAACGACGCCATCGGCGAGAGCTACTACAACCACATGCTCGCGGACGTGTGCGCCGACCTGGAAGCCTCCGGTGTCGCCGTCCGCTCCGACGGAGCCCTGTGCGTCTTCTTCGACGACATCAAGGGCCAGGGCGGCGAACCGACCCCGCTCATCGTCCAGAAGAGCGACGGCGGCTACGGCTACGCCACCACCGACCTCGCCGCCATCCGCGACCGCGTCGGCATGCTCGGCGCCAACCAGCTCCTCTACATCGTCGACAGCCGCCAGGCCCTCCACTTCCAGATGGTCTTCGAGACTGCCCGGCGCGCCGACTGGCTCCCCGATGACGTGCGCGCCCTGCACCTCGGGTTCGGCACCGTCCTCGGCAAGGACGGCAAGCCCTTCAAGACCCGCTCCGGCGAGACTGTCCGCCTCATGGACCTCCTCGACGAGGCCGTCGACCGCGCCGGCACCGTCGTCTCCGAGAAGAGCCCCCAGCTCGCGAGCGAGGAACTCGAAGACCGGGCCAAGCAGGTCGGCATCGGCGCGGTCAAGTACGCCGACCTGTCGACCTCCCGCACCCGCGACTACATCTTCGACGCCGACCGCATGGTCTCCCTCAACGGCGACACCGGCACCTACCTCCAGTACGCCTACGCCCGCATTCAGTCCATCCTGCGCAAGACCCCCGAAGGTGTCACCCCGACCGCCCACCGGGACCTGGCCCTGGAGCCGGCCGAACGCGCCCTCGGACTCCTCCTCGACGAGTTCGGCGCCACCGTCGACCTCGTCGCCGAGACGTTCGAACCCCACCGCCTCTGCGCCTACCTACACAACTTGGCATCGGCTTACACGACCTTCTACGAGCACTGCCCCGTCCTCAAGGCGCCGACTCGCGAGGTCATGGAGACCCGGCTGCTGCTGTGCCAGCTCACCGGCCAGACCCTCCGGCAGGGCATGGACCTCCTCGGGATCGGGACGCCCGAACGCCTGTAGCCGGGCAAGCCTCCGGGTGAGCGGCCACTGGCCGCCCACCCGGAGGCTTCGGCGTCGAAGCGGGTCACCTGGGCTGGTGTACTGCTACCCAGTGGTGCGCATCAGGGTGACGCTGCGGCCTCGGTTCTCGATGCCGACGTAGGCGTTGACAAGGAAGGGAGCCAGTTTCGGGGTTGCCCGGTCAGCTCCGGTGCGCGCGTCGAGGATGACATTCCCATTGGTGGTGTTGCCGTAGACCAATCCGTGCCAGACCGCGGTGACCTGCGGAACGAGTCGCCCGCCCTGCGAGGCAGTGATTGACCAGAGCCATTTCATCGACGTCGCGTCCAAGGCCGCGATCGAGTGAGTCTGGCCGAACAACTGGTCGTTACAGAGGATGACGGACGTTCCATCGAAGTCGCAGTGCCAGGGGTGCACATACGCCCCTGGCCCCGGGTGGGCGCGGACCGCTCCGGTACGGGCGTCAACGATGACGAACCCGTCCGAGGCCGACATCGCGAGCAGGCCGGGGCCGGCGGAAGATGCGACCGCTCGGCTTTCCGTGTGGACGGCTGACCACCGGGGACTGCCGTCTGATGCGCCGTAGCCTGCGAGCTGACGCTCGCCGTACGTCGGAGCCTCGGCGCCGGCCACGATGCCATCGACAAGCTGCATCGCGTGGAAATTCGCCCTGGTCCATCGGAGCTGCCCGGATCCCGCGTCGACCACGTAGGTCGTCTCGTCGTCGGATACGACCACGTTCTGGTCGTCCACCGCCACCACCTGGGCCGCCCTGATGCCGTCGGCGAGCAGCGATTCGTCGCGGGTCACAGCCTGCTGGCTCAGTGGCGTTTCCACGAGGTCGACCTGCGCGCTCCAGACCGTCTTGCCCGTCGTGGAGTCGGCGGCCAGGATCTCGATCACGTTCCGACCCCGGCCCGTCCCGGTGCCCGGGACGTAGCGGGAGAACGCCACGAGCACGGCGTCAATGCCGTGGAAATGGGCAGGCAGCGGCGCGGCCGTCTCGGAGCCGAAGCCGCTCTTCGAAGCGGGGATGGTGCTGACCGCACTCCAGAGCGTGTTCCTGGTGACGACATCGACGGCTTTCAGACCATCCTCGGTAGTCACGAACGCGGTCGTGTCCTTCAGAGAGATCGCCGGACGTTGCCGCGTGGGGCTTGATGTCGAGGGCTGCACCCCCTCGTCGAGTGCGTCCCCCGTGCCCGGACCATCGCCGAAGTCGAATGACGTCGGTGGGTCGAAAGCCTGGAGATGCCGGGAAGCAGCAGGAGCGACCCCGTCCGCGGACAACGGAGTTGAACTGCTGCAGGCGGACAACGAGCCGACCAGTGCCAAGACCAGGCCGGCAGCGCCGACCCATTGGCAGTGCCCGCGAGCTGCGAAGATCACCATTCCCCCTTTGCTTGATCACCGAAGCAGTGCAGACTGTACCTGACAGTGATCAGCTGGCTCCGAAATGCCGCATGCCTGGGGACGACCCAGGGCGCCGGCGCACCGTGATCCATGGCCCGCTTGATCACGGGAAGGACTACACGCCTCCACCTGTCGGCCCCGACCGATAGGGTCAAGGCCGTGGAGAAGGCCATGGTTCGTCCGCGGCCGGGCAGCAAGGACCAGGAGGGTACAGGGGTGTCGGCAGCGGGCAAGGACGGCAACTCGGGGGCGCGTCGGCCAAAGCCTGCACCGCCGCGTGTGCAGCGCTGGTTTCAAGAACGCCCCTCCCCGTTCCCGCACGAGCAGGAAGCGCTCGACCACGTCAAGGCACTGATGCCGCAGGCGGAGCCCTTCCGGGCCTGGGCGACCTTCTCGTTCACGGCCGCCTCGGGGCGTACCAACGAGTGCGACCTGCTCATCCTCGTGCCGCGCGGCCTGTTCCTCGTGGAGCTCAAGGCGCACCCGGGGCGCCTCGTCAACAACGGGAGCACCTGGAACTTCCACGGCCCCGACCGGGTCCGCACGATCAACAATCCCCTGCACCTGACCGACCTCAAGTCCAAGGAACTGCGGGCCCGGCTGACCTGGGCCGCACAGACCTCCAACGCAGGCGTGCGCATCCCGTGGATCTCCCCGGCAGTGTTCCTGTCCGCTCCGAGCCTGCGATCCGAGCTCGACACCGTCCAGCAGACCAACGTCTACGGCCGCGACGACGGCGTCAGCGGCCTGCCCCGGATCTGGCAGGACTTCCTCGGCCTGCCCCCGCAGCGGGACTCCGAGGCTGCCCGGCGCGAGCGACTCGACCTGGCACGGGCGCTGCCCGACCTCATGAAGAGGATCGGCGTCCGGGCATCCACTGCCCACCTGAGCTTTGGTGACGGCTGGAACCTCGCCGGGCGCCCCCTCGACGGCGGCCCCACGTGGGAGGACCGTCTCGCCATCCGCGAGCAGCCCATCCGCGAGGAAGGCCGCGTCCGCGTCTACCTGGTGAGCCTCCAGGCAACCGCGGAGACCCGAAACTCGGTCGAACGAGCAGCCCGGCGCGAGTACCAGGTCCTCCAGGGCATCAGCCACCGCGGCATCGCGCAAGCCCGGGAGTTCCGCGACCACCAGGGTGGCCCGGCCATCCTCTTCAACCACCGCGCCTCCGACCTGCGCCTGGACGCCTACCTGGCCACCCACGGCGCCTCGCTGACCCACGAGACCCGACTCGAGCTCGTTCGCCAGATCGCCGACGCGCTGCGCTACGCCCACCAGCGCTCGCTCTACCACCGCGCTCTCGCGGCCCGGTCGGTGTACGTCTCCTGCAAGCCCGACGGGTCCAGCCCGGTCGTGCGCATCGTCGACTGGCAGGTCGCCGCCCGCGACTTCGACAGCTCCTCGCACCCTTCTCTCGGGACCCCGAGCGCGGGCGGCGACCACGTCGAGAACGCCGCCCAGGTCTACCTGGCGCCGGAGTTCGACATGGAATTCGCCGACCCAGTCGATCTGGACATCTTCGGCCTCGGCGCCCTCGCCCACCTGATCCTGAGCGGCGAACCGCCGGCCGAGCGCCGCAGCGCCATGATCGAGCGGCTGACGAACGACGGTGGGCTGCGCCCCTCGGCTGTGTCGGACGCCGTGTCGGATGAGCTCGACGGCCTCGTGTATCAGGCAACCCGGGCAGACGTCGCCGAACGGCTCGACTCGGTGGACCGGTTCCTGGACGAGCTCGACCGAATCGAGCACGCAGCGGCCACGGAAGCGTTGGCACCCGTTGGCGTGGACCCGCTTATCGCGATGGCGGGACAGAGCGTTGACGCGGAGTGGAGCGTCGAGAAGGTCCTCGGCACCGGCGCCACGGCCAGAGCCCTGCTAGTCCAGCGCGAAGTGGAAGATCTCGGCGGCACGATCCGGGTCGAACGACGCGTGCTCAAGGTTTCCCTGGATGAGACCCGCGACGACCGCCTGGAGTCCGAGGCGGACGCGTTGGCCAAGGTCGGTGGGGGCGCCGTTGTGCGGCTTCTCGCAGGCCCGCGCAAGATCCACAACCGGACGGTACTGGACCTCGAGTACGCAGGCGAGCGTTCACTCGGAGCCCGACTGCGTGGAGACGGGCGCCTGACCTATCACGAGTTGGAGCGCTTCGGCCGGGACCTTTTCACCGCCCTGGACCAGCTTGCCGGCAAGGGGGTGTGGCACCGTGACCTCAAGCCCGACAACTTCGGCGTGCTCCAACGGGCCGATCGGTCTTGGCAGTTGGTGCTTTTCGACTTCTCCCTTGCGGAGGTGTCGGAACGGGATGTGAAGGCCGGTACCCGCGGCTACCTTGACCCGTTCCTCGACACACCGCGCCGATCGGTCTTCGACAACCACGCCGAGTACTACGCCGCAGCGGTCACCCTGCACGAGATGGCGTCCGGCGAGCGCCCTCGCTGGGGCGACGAGATGACCGATCCCCGTACCACCGACGACGAGTACCCGGTGATCGCGGAGGATGTGTTCGAGCCTGCCCTGAAGGACGGACTGACGGCGTTCTTCCGGCGGGCGCTTCATCGCGACGCCGACCGGCGCTTCGACACCCTGCGGCAGATGCACGAGGCTTGGGAGTCCGTGTTCGCCAAGGCCGATGCGATGGCGCCGGATGACGAGGATGACGAGACGGAGGACCTGCAGGCCGCTCGCGATCGTGTCGCCGCGCAGGCCGCGCCGGACACCCTGCTCAAGGACGCTGGTCTTTCGCCGCGCGCGCAGTCCGTCGCGAACTCGTTCGGTGCGACCACGGTCGGGGAGCTTCTCAACGTTCCGCTGCACCAGATTGCCCGGGCACGTGGCGCCGGCGCGGTGATCCGCAAGGAGCTCAACCGTCGGCACAAGCAGTGGACGGCGAAGCTCCGCAAGGCCGCAGCACCTGCCGCGAAGCCCGCCGGGAATGCGGAGAGTGCGTCCACGGCCCCGCGGATGGACCTGGCTAAGCTGCCGGTGGACATTGCTGCCCGCGCCAGTATCGACGAGATCGCTGCTCACCTTGACCCGGGCCCGAACAGCAAGGGCTCGCGCAGGCGCGAGATCATCCGGCTCACGCTCGGCCTGCCCGGCGTGGACGGAGCGCCCTCCACGTTGCCGCCCTGGTGCTCCCAGACGGATATCGCCAAGGCTCTGCCCATCTCGCAGGCGACCGTCTCGCGGAGCCACGTGGCCGCGATCCAGTCCTGGGTGGCTGACCCTCTCCTGACGACTCTCAGGGAGGAAATTGTCGCGTTCGTCACCGGGGCAGGGCGCGTGGTCACCGCACAGGAAGCGGCTACCGACCTGCGAATCCGCAAGGGCGTTCGGGAGCAGGACCCGCAGCGTGCCGAGGCACTGGCGCTCGCCGTGGTGCGCGCGGCCGTCGAGGCAGAAGCCTGGCCGCCTGACGACGCAGACGGCGACCAGCCGCGGCTCGCCGTGCTCCGGCGCAGCGGACGTGTCTTCATCGTGTGCGAGTCCCTCTCGGGGACCAGCGACCCCAGCGCTCCCGAGCTCGCGGACTATGCACGGGCGCTCGGACAGCAGGCAGATCGGCTCGCCCAGACCGAACCACTGCCGGACCGCGCCGTCGTGATTCGCGACCTGCGGTCCGTACCGGTGCCGTCGGGCATGACTCCGGTGTCGGATGGGCGCTTGGTGGCACTTGCCTCGGCAGCCGCGCAGGACGCCTTGTATTCACCGCGTCTCGAGCTCTACCCGAGAGGGCTCGGCCTCGCTCAGGCGATCCGTATCTCGCAGGCCGCCGCCGGTATCCGGCGCGACCGGGGTGCAACCGCGGATGAGCTGCTCGCCAAGGTGCGACTCCGCTTCCCTGATCTGGATCTGGCCGAGCCGACCGCGGTCGAGCTGGAAGAGGCTTTGGCCGAGGCGATGAAGCAGGCGCTTCAGCACGCGGGATTCGTCCTCGAATACGACGCGGAAACCAAGCGTTTCCGCGCGCCGGTTCCGGAGGGCGTCCGCTCCATGACCGCATCGGCGACCGCGACCACGCTGTTCCCGAGCGCGGCCGGCGTAGCCGCAGCGTCGGCGGCGGCCGGCCGAGACCCGAAGGCACTCCTCGGGGCCAAGCTGGACGACGCCCTGCGCCGCGGAGGCTTTCTAGCTCTGACTCTGCGAGGCAAGCACCTCCCCGGGGCCGCCGACCTCCTTGCCGCCGCGTACGGCGTGGAGCCGGTCTCGCTGGGCGGGCTCTTCCTCCGTGAGTTCCGCGCGCTGGCCACCGAGCACGGCACGGACTGGGGACGTGTCCTGACCATCGACACCAAGTTCACCGAGTCCGGCGAACTGCCGCGAGGGCTGGCGTCGTACGTCAGGGGCACCTGGGCCCGCGTCGGTGAACGCCTGCGCGAGCGACTCGAGACTGCTGGGCCGACAGGCGTGCTGTTCCTTCACGATGCCGGTCTGGCTGCTCGATACCAGGATGCCGGCGGGCGGGAACTGCTGGTCACGCTGCAGAACGCGGCCCGTCGGGAGTTCGATGCCCCGCACGGCCTGTGGCTGCTTTGCCCGCAGGAGGCGCCCCACGAGAGCCCGCAACTGGACGGCATGATCGTTGAGGTGCTCGGTGAGGCGGAGCGGGCCGTGCTGATCAAGGACTTCCTGGACGAGCTCCGAGCACGGCGTACCGCAGCCTGACGAGACGCGCCGCGGCGGAGGGGACATCGACCTTTCGGAACGGCCGATCGTTCGGGTGCGCCGAACTGGCAAAATGGGGAACCGCACGGTCCGCCGGGACCGACGGATGGACGGACAAAGGACGGGCGCTGTGACCGGTCGGGGAGTGGACCAGAACGAGCTGCTGAAGGACCTGCGCAAGCAGGTGGCAGCGCTGGAGGACGACCTGCGAGAGCGCAGCCAAGACGTACCGGAGTTCGCGGAGAAGCTGGACGACGAGTACCAACGCGCTCGGGCAGCTGAGCGCACGGCAGCCACCTACGAGAGCTGGCGCGAGGAGCGCATCACCCAGGCCGCCGTCGCCTGGGTCCTCGGCACGGTGTTCATCCGCTTCTGCGAGGACAACGGGCTGATCGAATGGCCGTGGCTCGCCGGCCCTGGGGAGCGGCTGGAGATCGCGGAGGAGCGCCACGAGGCCTACTTCCGCGATAACCCGGAACAGAACGACCGCGACTGGATCATCGCCGCGTTCGACCACCTCGCGGCGTCGAACGAGACGGCGGGCGGGCTCTTCGATCGGAACCACAACCCCCTGTGGGGGCTCACACCGAGCTACGAGGCCGCGCGGGCGCTGCTGGTGTTCTGGCGGCGCAGGGACAAGGACGGCGAGGCTGTCCACCTCTTCGGGAGCGAGGGCTGGGATACCCGGTTCCTCGGCGACCTGTACCAGAACCTCAGTGAGCACGCCCGGAAGACGTACGCGCTGCTGCAGACGCCTGAGTTCGTGGAGGAGTTCATCCTCGACCTCACGTTGGAGCCGGCGGTGGAGGAGTTCGGGCTCTGGCCCGAGCTGACCATCCGCGAGAGCGAGTCGCGTGTCGTTGAGCGGCGGGGGCTGCGGACGATCGACCCGGCGTGCGGCAGCGGGCACTTCCTGCTGGGCATGTTCCAGCGGCTGCTGGCGAAGTACCGGGAAGAGGCAGGGCCGGGCGTCGACGACTGGGCGAACGTGCGGGCCGCACTGGAGGCAGTGCACGGATGCGACAAGAACCCGTTCGCGGTGAGCATCGCCCGCTTCCGGCTGCTGGTTGCGGCGCTGAAGGAGGCCGGGGTCGAGCAGCTGGACCAGGCGCCGAAGTTCCCGATCAACGTCGCGGTCGGCGACTCACTGCTGCACGGGCGGGGGGTCGGCAGGCGCAAGCAGAAGGGGAAGTCGGAAGACGACCTATTCTCGGCCATGGGGCTGGCCGATAACGGGAATGAGGAGGAGTCGGAGGGGGCGTTCGCGTACTCGACGGAGGATGTGAACGAGTTCGTCCGTAGCTGCGACCTGCTGGGGCAACACTCGTACCACGTCGTCGTCGGCAATCCGCCCTACATCACGGTCAAGGACAAGCAAGAGAACGAGAACTATCGGGGCATCTACGACGCTTGTGCGGGAACTTATGCATTGTCGGTGCCATTTGCTCAGCGAATCTTCGAGTTGGCCACGCGAGGTGATCGAGGATTCACTGGTCAGATCACCGCAAATTCATTCATGAAGCGCGAGTTCGGAAAGAAGCTCATCGAGGACTTCTTTCGCACAGTGAAGCTCACCCATGTCATTGACACCTCGGGGGCATTTATTCCCGGACATGGAACCCCGACCGTGATCCTCATTGGTCGAAACACGGATCGGGGCTGGGCGGAGCCAGTTCGATCGGTGATGGGCGTACGTGGGGAGTCAGGGCAGCCGCTGGTAGCCGCAGAAGGCAAAGTTTGGCGCGCGATTGTGGAGAATGCCCAAAGGCCGCCGGTTGAAACAGATTGGGTGATTACTGAAGACGTCTCGCGGATTCGTTTCACCGCACACCCGTGGACGCTCGGCGGCGGTGTCGCAACTGATGTCATGCGGACCATTGGGCGATCGAATAAGGCTCTCACGAAGGCGATCGATCCACCCATCGGGCGCGCTGTTCGAATTGGGTCCGATGAGGCTTTTAGTCGACCAAATCGATCAATGGCGGGTGCGCGGGCTCCACTTGAAGCGTTGCGGCCAATCGTGCGCGGCGAAAATGTTCGAGACTGGGGCATCTCCGGCCTTGGGCTGATCTGGTATCCGTATGCCAAGGATGGTTCAGTTCATGATGATCTTCGGAATGAGCTCTGGTCACTTCGCACACACCTAGCAGCACGCAGAACTTTTCAGGGGGTAATGGAAGACGCGGGCCGGGCGTGGTGGGAGTACATGCAGCACACTCGATCGGCGTACGCAACCCCTCTTTCCATCGTGTTTTCGAATGTAGCCACTCACTTGCATTTTGCGCTTGATCGGGGAGGCAAGGTCTTCGATGCTCATGCGCCAGTGATCAAGCTGCCTGATGGGGCATCGGAGGAGGAGCACCTGGCGCTGGTTGGCCTACTGAACTCGTCGGCGACGTGTTTCTGGTTGAAGCAGGTCTGCCAAGGAAAGGGCAACCGGGGCGGGGAGCGCTCAACGGGCCGATGGGAGTGGGAAGAGTATTATGAGTTCACTGGAGCAAAACTCCAGGAATTGCCGCTCCCTACGGTGCTCCCGGTTCAACTGGGTGGCGTATTGGACTCGCTTGCCCAGCAGCTTGTAGGCCATGAGGCCGCCGCCGTGGCCGCAGCCTCTGCAGTACCGACTCGTGCCGATCTCAACAGTGCTCGCGCCGTGAACACTGCGACTCGCCATCGCATGATCGCGCTTCAGGAGGAACTGGACTGGCAGGTCTACGGGTCCTACGGGCTACTCACGGACGCTGAAGCCGAGTCCCTCGTGGTCGCTAACATTGATGATGTCCCCGACGTTGCCCTGGGTGAGCGCGCCTTCGAGATCTTCCTCGCTCAGAGGGGGATCGACAGTGAAGCGGATTCTGCCTGGTTCGATCGGCACGGCTCCATGCCTAGCTTGGAGATCCCTGCCCGGTGGCCGGAATGGTACCGGGAGATCGTTCAGCGTCGAATTGACACCATCAAGAAGCGCCGCGATATTGCGCTCATCGAGCGGCCGGAATGCAAGCGGCGCTGGTCGCCGCAGAGCTGGGAGAAGAAGGAAGCCGAGGCCCTTAAGGCATGGCTCCTGGGCCGCTGTGAGCGAGAGGATCTCTGGTTCCATAACCGCGATGGCATGCGCCAGCCTAGGACGCTTACCCCTGCTCAGTTGGCGGACCTCCTCACCAGTGATTCCGACGTTCACGCCGTTGCTGAGCTCTATGCAGCGGATCACCTCGGTAAGCCGGATCTCCGGCTTGCTGATGTGCTTCGGGAGATCGTCGCCGACGAGCACGTTCCTTACCTCTCCGCTTTGCGCTACAAGGACTCTGGGCTTCGCAAGCGTGAGCAGTGGGAGAAGGTGTGGGAGCGGCAGCGCGAGGAGGACCGGATTGGCGAGCGGCTGGACATCGCTGTGCCGCCGAAGTACTCCAGTGCGGACTTCCTGAAGCAGTCGTACTGGTCGAATCGGGGCAAACTCGACATGCCGAAGGAGCGGTTCATCTCGTACCCGGATGCCGGACCGGAGGCTGATCCCAAGCTGGTTCTCGGCTTGGCTGGTTGGGACCACCGTGACCAGGCACAGGCCATCATTAACCTCGCGGCCGATCGCGTGGAGCGGGACAACTGGCAGGGTGAGCAACTGGCTCCGCTCCTTGCCGGGATGTTGGAGCTGCTGCCGTGGCTGAAGCAGTGGCACGGTGGGTTCGATCCCGACTGGGACGGCGTTCCCGCGACCGACTGCCAGGAGTGGCTGGAAGCCCAGCAGCGTGAGCACGGCGTCACGACGGATGCGTTGCTCTCCTGGCGTCCGTCCGCGCCCAAGCGCAGCAGGGGCGCGGCCAAGTAACGTGCAGCCATTGCACGATCGCACCGACATGAATTCCACGACGAAGGGAACCGCGACCCGCGATGTCCAGCACTGAGCTCTTCCTCCGGGACGTCCTGGACATCCCCGACGCGGTCCTCGCCGGTAAGTTCAAGGTCGAGCTGTCCGGCGGGTTCGAGGAGACCCAGCGCCTGGTCGACGAGTACGTCGTCACCGATCAGCTGAAGGAAGCCTTCGGCAAGGCACTCACCCTCGTCCGCAGCTCCGTCCGCGACGGCTCGTCCAACGCCGCATACCTGCACGGCTCGTTCGGTTCCGGTAAGAGCCACTTCATGTCGGTGCTCCACGCGGTGCTCAACAACGAGCCGGCTGCCCGCTCCAAGCCGCGTTTGCAAGAGGTCATCGCCGAGCACGACGACTGGCTGCGCGACCGCCGATTCCTCATGGTCCCGTACCACCTGGTCGGCGCAGCCGACCTGGACTCCGCACTGCTCGGCGGATACGTCCGCGCGATCCGCCGCATAGACCCGAACGCGCCGACGCCGCCGGTATACCGCGCCGATGCGATGCTGGATGACGCCCGCTACAACCGCAACATCGAGGGCGACGAGCTGTTCATCCGCAAGCTCGGGGACCGCGCTGTCGGTGACAGCAACGTCCACCCCGGTGCCGCGGACGACGACCTGGTGCCGCTGGAGGAAGCCGAGGCGCCCGCTGCCGGCTGGACAAGCGAGGACCTGGACCGGGCGTTTACGGCACCAGCCGGTGATCCGCTCCGCGAGGCGCTGGTCTCCGCGCTGCTCAGCGGTCCGATGAAGTCCTACGCACGCGGTGCCAGCGGTGATGCCAACGCCTTCATCCCGTTGGAGGACGGGCTGTCCGTCATCAGCCGGCACGCGAAGTCACTTGGCTACGACGGCATTGTGCTGTTCCTCGACGAGTTGGTCCTCTGGCTCCAGGCCAGGATGAGCGACCAGGACTTCGTGAAGACCGAGGTCGGCAAGCTCGTCAAGATCATCGAATCGGGTGTGGCGGACCGGCCGGTGCCGATCATCTCCTTCGTCTCGCGGCAGAGGAACCTCTCCCAGCTCGTCGGCGAGGACGTCACCGGCGCCGAGGTGAAGAACCTGGAGTCCCAGGTCGGATACCTCGCCCAGCGTTTCGACGTGATCAGCCTGGAGGACAGGAACCTCCCGGCGATCATCAAGGAGCGCGTGCTGAAGCCCCGATCCCCGGAAGCGCGGGCCGCTCTGGATGCGGCGTTCGCCGACTTCGAGCAGGCCAACGCACGAGTCAAGGACGCTCTGCTCGACTCCCAGGGCGCCACGCAGGCCGACTGGTCCGACTTCCGCGACGTATACCCGCTGACGCCGGCCCTGCTGAACGTCCTCGTGGCCTTGTCCGGCGCGCTGCAGCGTGAGCGGACCGGTCTCAAACTGCTCCAGGAGCTGCTGTGGCGGCGCCGCGGGGACATGAAGGTCGGCCAGATCATCCCGCTCGGTGACCTGTGGGACGTCCTCTCCGGCGGCATGGGCGACGCGTTCACCGAGAAGCTCCGCAAGGAGGGCGAGCAGGCCAACCGGTTCTACGGCAAGGTCCGCCTCTGGATGCTGGAGCGCTACCAGGGTGAGGAGAGCCCCGAATTCAGGGCCACCGACCGGCTCGTCAAGACCCTCCTGCTGGCCTACCTAACGCCCGAGGTCCCGGCCTTGGCCCGGCTGACCGCGCGCCGGCTGGCGGACCTCAATCACGGCTCCGTCAAGCGCACCCGGACGATCACCGACGACAAGGTGGCGTTGGCGCGTTTGGAGGAGCTGCAGGGAGAGTTCGGCGGGGAGCTGCGTTCGGACGGCGGCAACGACCCGGTGTTCGCGCTGCACTTGTCCGACCTCGACGTCGAGCCGCTGCTGGATGCTGTCGGTGAGGTCGACCGGGTGAGCGCTCGGCGTGTGTGGATCAAGGAGGCCCTCTGGGGCGCGTTGGGCATCCAGGACACCGAGGGCTTCGTCTGCGAGCACGAGATCGTGTGGCGCGGCACCAAGCGCACCGCCGAGTTCGTTTTCGGCAACGTCCGCGACGCCCAGGAGATCCCGGACGACCACTTCATCCCCTCGGTGGACGGCCGGGTGCGCTTCGTCGTCGACTACCCGTTCGATGTCGCAGGTCAGTACCCGAGCAATGACGCTGCACGGGTTCGTCAGCTGCTGCGGGACGAACGGCACCGCCAGCCCACCGTGGTGTGGCTGCCGGCGCACCTCTCGCGTCAGCGGGCCGGCCAGCTCGGGCGCCTCCTGAAGATCAACTACTTGCTGGAGCGGGAACGGCTCGATGACCTCGCGGTCAACTACTCCACCGAGGACCGCATCCGCATGCGCCACCAGCTCCAGGCGCAGCGCGACAATCTCACGTCCCAGATCACTGTCACGCTGGCCCAGTTGTACGGCATCAGCCGCCTGGATGAGGCCAACGCCGGCGCCCCGGTCGGGGAGGACGGCCACCTGCTGTCGATGCTGCCTGGCCACCGGCCCCGGCTGGAGGCCGCGGCCGGTTTCGCGGGCAACATGCTCCGCATTGCCGACGGGGTCTTCCAGGAGCTGTACCCGAAGCACCCCAACTTCGACCCGTCCGGCAACCGCAAGGCGATCACCCCGGCCGAGCTGAAAACCGTGCTCGGCTGGATCACCAAGGCCATGGAGGACGGCTCCGGGCGCGTGGAACTCGACCGCGGGCAGATGGCCGTCGTCAAGAAGATCGTGCACCCGCTGGAGCTCGGAGAGGTCCACGACGGTCCGCTGACTCTCAGCACCGAGTGGCGCCGGCGGATCGACCAGTACGCGGCTCAGCAGCAGGTCACCGGTGAGTACAAGGTGGAGGACATCCGCCAGTGGATCGCCAAGCTGGGTTGGACTGGCTTGGACAAGCAGGTCAGCAGTCTGCTGATCGCCACCTACGCGCTGCTGGCCGACCGGTCCTGGGTCTACAACGGGAAGGCCGAATCGGCGGCACCTCCCCTCCAGTCGATCGGGGCCGGCCATGTCTTGCGGGCCCAGGAGAAGCCCAGCGAGGCCGAGTTCGCGACCGCGCGGGAGCGTGCGGCTGCCCTGTTCGGCGTCTCGGGCGTGCCGCCTGTGCTGTTCGCCCGCAACGTCGCGAAGCTCGCGGCTGCGGTGCGCACGAAGGCGGAGGAAATGGAGAAGTCCGTCGAGGGAGTGCGCAGCTCTCTCGGCAAGCCGCAGCGCGCCGAGGCGCTGGGCCTGACCGACCCGCGTGCGCCCCGTCTGCTGGCGGCCCGGCATGCTGCTGACCTCGTCCAGCGGCTGACGCGGCATCAGGACGACACTCCGCTGGTGAAGGAACTTGCCGCGGTCGCCTACGACATCACCGACCAAGAGCTCGGGGCTGCCCTTGGCTCGGCGAAGACCGTCCTTTCTGCGCTCGACCGTACGCAGTGGGACCTGCTGGAGAGTGTGCGCGAGTACACCGGGCGGACTGACGGGATCGGCGACCGCGCACAGCGGCTGATTGCCGAGGTCCAGCGGGCCGCTCACGAGGACGAGTTCGCCCGTCAGCTCGCGCCTGTCCTGGACGGGATCCAGCCGCAGGCGCTGGCACTCATCAGGGACGCCGCCCGGCTGGCCGCCGTGGCCGCACCGGCGGCACCCCCGGCCGCGCCGCCCGTGACCTCGCCTGCTCCCCAGGAGGCGCCGACCGAGGCCGGGCAGGTCAGTCTGACGTTCCACGGCCAGCCTCCTCTGCCGACGTCCCCCGGGGAGCCGAGCAGCCCTACCGCTCCCGCCGGCACGACCACTCCGGCTGGTCCTGGGACCGGTGTGCCGCGTCGCTCCACGCGCAGGGTGGCAGCCCGCGCCGGCGAGACCGTGTTCGAACGCGCGCTGGCGGATCTGCTCGGCGAGATCCGGGCGTTTGCCGCCACCAACCCTGACACGGAGATCGAGATCGGGTGGAGGCCTGCGGACGAGCCCGGAACGGGCGGTACCGTGAGCGAAAGGACGGCGGACTGATGTCGGCTCAGCCACCCCTGGTCAACCGCCGGGTCATCGAGGCGCTCTTGCGCCTGGAGCTCCCCAACGAACCGGAGCGCCGCCTCGTCCTGGTCCACGGACGCTACGAAGCCGGTGCGGCAGCTGAGTTCACCAGCTCCGTGGCCGACGACAAGCGCCGGATCGAGGTTATGGAGGAGCATTCCGTCCTCGGTATTTCCGACGCCTGGCACCGCTACCAGGAGGAAGCCGCGGTCCCGGGCGCGGTGCTGGTGGTCGCCACGACGGTCGAGGACGAGCAGCTTGGCTGGGATGTCCTCGGCCACGCCCTGCGCCGCCAGGTCCTCAGCGTCGACCGGGCGGAGATCGTCAGGCTGCGGTTCGGCGCCACCGGCCTCGACCCGCGCATCCGCGCGGAATCCTGGCTCGTGAACGCCCTCCTCGAAGGCGAGCCCCACGGCGGCTGGCCGCGGTTCGGCTCCGTGCTCACCCTGGACGCGGCGATGCGCGCACTCGTCGAGGCCAGGCTGTCGATCAGCCAAGCGTCCCCGGACATGGCCGGCACCCGCGGCGAAGCACGGCGTGAGACCCCGCTGGACGCTGACACCCTGCTGGCGTGGTCGCGCAGCCCGCTCGGACCCGCCGCGTACGCGGCACTGACCACGGACGAGCAGCAGGGCATCAAGGCCTGGTTGACCAAGGTCGCCGGAAGCGCGGCATCGCTGCTGCTCGACCTCTGCGCCGCAGGCCGTGGCCAGGACGCCATGGCCCTCGGCGTCGTCGGCTCCGCGGTGGCCGGCCCCGCCACGTCGGCCGAGACAGGCCTCGCGCTCGGCGGACTCTTCGGCACCATCCGGATCAAGCCCGCCGATCTGCGTCCCTTCACTCTCGCCGTCGAAGGAACGCTGATCCGCTGGCTGCTGCAGGCCGAGCAGGCCGGCCCGGACCAGCACGCGGCCCGCAACCGGGCTCTGGACGTCCTCGAACAGGCAGACCGGCAGGCCCAGGACGCCGGCCTGACCGAAGCCCTCGCGGGCAACGCCTACCTTCCCTCCGGATTCCAGGCGCGCCTCACCGCACTGGCTTCCGTCCTCGACCAATCAGGTACCCGCACACACGACCTCGCCGCAGTTGAGGCGGCACTCGAGGACCTGCGCCGCCACCATCTCGCGGGCCTGCGGGGCGCACGTGTCCGCACGGCTGAGGCCGCAGTGCGTCTCGCCCGCTGGCTGGCCGGCCCTCACCCGACGGTCAGCTCTGTCGCCGGCGCCGTCGAGCAGCACCTCGCCGACTGGGGCTGGGTGGATGCTGCTCTCACTGTCCTGTGGGCCGGCGACGCCGAAGCCCAGGAACCGGTCACTGCCGCCTACCACAGCATCTATCACGCTGCCCGTGGGCGGCGCGCAGTGATCGACGAGATCTTCGCCCGGTACCTGCGCGACTGGACGCGCACCGCCTCCAGCCAAACGCCCGGCGGCGCGCTCCTGGTGGAGAACGTGCTCGACACCATCGCGGTCAAGCTCGCCGGCAAGTCGGGCCGGGCACCGCTGATCCTGCTGGTCGACGGCATGAGCAGCGAGGTCGCGGTCGGCTTCGGCGAAGAACTCGCCCGCCGCGGCTGGCTGGAGACCGGCCCCACGCGGGGCCGCCGCACGGCCGCAGTCGCCGCGATCCCCTCACTCACCCGCATCAGCCGGGCCTCACTCCTCACCGGCAGCCTCACTCAGGGCGGCCAGTCCGTGGAGAAGCCCGGCTTCGAGGCGTTCTGGTCCCGGCAGCGCCGGTCAGGTGTGCTCTTCCACAAGGCGGACATAGGAGGGGCAGCCGGGCAGCGGCTCTCCGACCCGTTGCAGCGAGAGCTGGCTGGCGAAGCGGTCGTCGGAGTCGTGCTGAACACGGTCGACGACTCACTCGATCACGCGGCCCAGGGCGACCGCACCCGCTGGCGCCTGTCCGATGTGACCTACCTGGAGGAGCTCCTCGCCGCCGCCCGCCTCTACGGCCGGCCCGTCGTCATCGTCGCCGACCACGGCCATGTCCTCGAACGAGGCGAGGGACTCGACGCCCCGACAGCTACTGGTAACGCGGGTGCCGCGCGTTGGCGCCGCGGCGAGCCGGACGCCGGCGAGGTCCTGCTCACCGGGCCGCGCGTCCTCGAAGGCGATGGCCGCATCGTCGCGCCCTGGCGCGAGGACATCCGCTACACGCCCCGCAAGGCGGGCTACCACGGCGGCGCCTCCCTCGCCGAGATGACCGTGCCGGTCCTCGCACTGTTGCCCGCGGACACGGACCCGCCCAGGGACTGGCACCTCCTCGCACCGGAGGACATCACCCCGCGCTGGTGGAACGCAGGCGGCCCCGCTGGCCAGACGGTACGTACCGCCGAGCAGAGCGAACAGCCGTCGAGCGCGGCCGGCCACACGAGCGGCCAGGAGGCTGCGGACGAGACAGGTGAAGCCACCACGGTGGGTACCACCGCGGACCGCTCTTCCTTCGGGGCGAAGCTGGTGGCGTCCGAGACCTTCCGTTTCCAGCGGAAGTACGTCCGCAAGCCGCCCGAGCCCGAGGTCATGGCCGCCGTCGTCGACGCGCTGGTGGCGGCAGACGGCGCTCTGTCCCTGACGGCTGTCGCGGCGGCAGCGGGCAAGGCGGGACGCAACGCCGACGGCTTCGCCGCCACACTGCAACGACTCATGAACGTAGAGGGCTACCCCGTGCTGGAATTCAGCGACAACGGAACCAGGCTGCGGCTCAACGTGCCGCTCGCCGCTGAACAGTTCCAGGTGGACAGCTGATGAGCACCATCCAGCCCCCCTCCGGTGGTCACGCGGCTACCGTGAGCGCGGCCCGCCGCCGCGATGTGGTCGATGCCCTGCGCCGCGGCACGGTGCCCCAGTTCGGGCTCGACCTGTTCGCCGTCGGCCTTGACCGCTTCGAGCGTGCCCTCGACGACGACCTGACCGTCGTCACTCGAGGCGGCGCCGCCTTCCACGCCGTCCGCGGCGACTACGGATCCGGCAAGACGTTCTTCGCCCGATGGCTGGCCGAGCGGGCCAAGCGCATGGGCCTCGCCACGGCCGAGATCCAGATCTCCGAGACCGAGACGCCGCTACACCGGCTGGAGACGGTCTACCGGCGCCTGACCGAACGCCTGTCCACCGCAAGCCACGCCCCCAGCGCCCTACGCGCCATCGTCGACTCCTGGTTCTACACCCTGGAAGAGGAAGTCCTCGACGCCGACGACGTGTCGGAGGACGACACCGAAGCCCTCGGCAAGGCCGTGGACGCACTCATGGAATCCCGCCTCGCCGAGGTCGCCCGCACCACCCCCGCGTTCGCAGCAGCCCTGCGCGGCTACCGCCACGCCAAGGCCGCAGGCGACGCCGCCACCGCCGAAGCGCTCATCGCCTGGCTCGGCGGCCAGAAGTCCGTAGCCGCCGGTGCCCGCCGGACGGCGGGCGTTCGCGGCGACCTGGACCACTTCGCTGCCCTCGGCTTCCTCCAGGGCCTGCTGACAGTGCTGCGGGACTGCGGCCACCCCGGGCTGCTGCTCGTTCTTGACGAGATCGAGACCCTCCAGCGCGTGCGGGGAGACATCCGGGAGAAGGGCCTCAATGCCCTTCGGCAGCTGCTGGACGAGATCGACGCCGGGCGCTTCCCCGGCCTGTTCCTGGTGATCACCGGCACGCCCGCCTTCTACGACGGACAGCAGGGTGCGCAACGGCTTCCCCCGCTGGCCCAGCGCCTGGCCACCGACTTCACGACTGACCCGCGCTTCGACTCACCCCGCGCGGTCCAACTGCGCCTTGCCGGCTTCGACCTGGAGCGGCTGGGTGAACTCGGCCGCAGCGTCAGAGACCTCTACGCCGGAGCCGCCCGCAACCCGGACCGGATCGGCGAGCGCGTCGACAACGCCTACATCGCCGAGCTCGCCACCGCCGTCACCGGAGGCCTCGGCGGCCAGGTCGGCATCGCCCCGCGCGTGTTCCTGCGCAAGCTCGTCGCCGACATCCTCGACCGCGTCGACGACTTCGAGGACTTCGACCCCCGACAGCACTACGCACTCACCCTCTCCGCCACGGAGCTGAGCGAGGCGGAACGCAGTGCTGCCTCCGCCGGTGACATCGAGCTCGACCTGTGAGCAGCGCCGGCACGGTCGGACCTGGCGGCCCGGCCGCGATGAGCAGGCTCCAGCCCGCGCTGGTCCACCACATCGTCAACTCCCTCGGCTGGCGCGACCTGCGCCCCCTCCAACAGGAGTCCATCGCCCCGCTGATGGACGGCGCCGACGCCGTCCTGCTCGCCCCCACCGCCGGCGGGAAGACCGAGGCCGCGTCCTTCCCGCTGCTATCCGCGATGGAGCAGGGGCGCTGGACGGGCCTATCGGTGCTGTACGTGTGCCCACTCAAGGCGCTGCTGAACAACCTCCTGCCGCGCCTGGAGACGTACGCCGGATGGCTGGGGCGCCGCGCCGCACTCTGGCACGGCGACATCCCCCAGACCGCACGGCGCCGCATCCTCACCGACCCACCCGACATCCTGCTCACCACCCCCGAGTCGATCGAAGCGATGCTGGTGAGCACCAAGGTCGACCAGCACCGCCTCTTCGCCAACCTCCGCGCCATCGTCGTCGACGAAGTCCATGCCTTCGCCGGAGACGACCGGGGCTGGCACCTGCTCGCCGTCCTGGAACGCCTCCAACGCCTGGCCGGCCGGCCCATCCAGCGCATCGGCCTGTCCGCCACCGTCGGCAACCCCGACGAGCTGCTCCACTGGCTCCAGGGATCCGGCCGCGGACAGCGCCCCGCCCACGTCGTGGCCCCAGGCGTCGACCTCACACCACGCGCCGGCGCAGAGGTCGCGGCGCCGCCAGGGGACATCGAACTCGACTACGTCGGATCAACGTCCAACGCGGCCAAGGTCATCGCCGCCCTGCACCGCGGGGAGAAACGGCTGGTCTTCTGCGACTCCCGGCAACTCGTCGAGGAGCTCGGCGCCGCACTCCGGGCCGCAGGCGTGACCACCTTCCTCTCCCATGCCTCCCTCTCACTGGACGAACGACGCCGAGCCGAAGCGGCCTTCGCCGAAGCCCGCGACTGCGTCATCGTCTCCACCAGCACACTCGAACTCGGCATCGACGTCGGCGACCTGGACCGCGTGATCCAGATCGACGCCCCCACAACCGTCGCCTCCTTCCTCCAACGCATCGGCCGTACAGGCCGTCGCCCCGGTTCCAACCGCAACTGCCTGTTCCTCGCACGCAGCCACGAGGCCCTCCTCGGCGCCGCAGCCCTCCTCGTCCTCTGGGGCCGCGGCTACGTCGAACCCGTCACCGCGCCGCCCGAGCCCAGGCACATCGTCGCGCAGCAGCTCCTCGCCCTGAGCCTGCAGGAACACAAGATCGCCCAGGGGCTGTGGGACGAGGGCTGGGGCGGCCTTCCCCCCTTCGACCGCAGCGCGGAACCCATCCTGCGACACCTCGTCGACCACGGGTTCCTCGACCAGGACGGTGAACTGCTGTTCATCGGCCCGGCCGCCGAGGAGAAGTTCGGCCGCCGCCACTTCATGGGCATCACCGCCGTCTTCACCGCCCCACCCGAGTTCACCGTCCTCGCCGGCCGCCAGGAGATCGGCCGCACCGACCCCATGCTCCTCACCGAGAAGATCGACGGACCACGGGTCCTGCTCCTTGGCGGAAGGAGCTGGAAGGTCACCTGGATCGACTGGACCAGACGCCGCTGCTACGTCGAAGCCTCCGACCTCACCGGCCGCGCGCGCTGGTTCGGCACCGGGTACAGCGGTACCTCCTACGCCCTCAACCAGGCCGCCCGGGACGTCCTGCTCGGAGCCGACCCGCAGGTCAAACTCACCCGACGCGCCACCCAGCAACTCGCCCATGTCCGAGAGCAGAACGTCGACACCGTTCACCCCGGCGGCACCGTCATCACCCGAGCCGGCGACGACATCCGGTGGTGGACCTGGGCCGGATACCGGGCCAACGCCACCCTCACCGCCACCCTCGCGGGAGTCACCGACGAGCGCCAGCGCTTCTCCGACGAATACCTGCGCCTGCGTACCGACCTCACACCGCAGATGTGGAAGGCCGGCACGGCGGATGCGGTCTCACGGCTGTGCCTTCCGGACGTCGACGTCAAGGCGATGCGCGGGTTGAAGTTTCACGAGGCCCTCCCCGAACGTCTGGCCATGGCCACGCTCGCGACTCGTTTGGCAGACCTCGACTCGGCGACGACTGTGTTGTCCGGACCGGTCAGGTTCTCACTTCGAGCAGAGTAGAACTGTTTCGGACCCGGGAGGGGTCAGGGAGCAGCTCTCCCGACAGGCGGTGACTGTCACGGCGTCCATGGCATCGGCCACGGCACTGGTGCTGCTGCCAAACGCGTGTCGGGGTTGAACGCCTGGACGGTCGGTCATCTCCACGGAGAGGACGGGTGCGAGGGGTGCGAAGGCGCTCGCGGGGACGCCAGCTACGACTGGGAGGCCCGGATGGCAACCATCACCTCGATCAAGTCGGACATCACCAAGTGCTTCGACCGGTCCGTGTGAACCGACGCTCTGCTAGCAGCGGCTTCAGCATCGAACGCCGCTGAACGACCTGGGTGGTAGCCAGATCGTGTGAATTTCCCCAGGGCCACGTGTCTGGAACCCCGTCTGCCGGTTGCTGAGGGTGAGTCCACCAGTCGCGATGAGGAGGCCTGAGGTGTTGGCGCTTGCCGCTGCAGCTGCGGCTGTTCAAGAGCTGGACGAGGACCAGCTCGCGGCGCTGGACGCATGCGTGGTTGCGGCGCTGGCTCTGAGCAGTCCTGAGGGTGAGAGCGAGGCACGCGCCCGGCTTCTGATGGAATGCTTCGGACGCTATGTGGCTGCGTTCGGCGTGCTCACCCCGGCGCCGCCGTACCCGACGTTCGTTAAGCGGCTTCGCGGTAGCCACTTGGCGGACCTCCTACCGCGGAGACCATCAGAGTTCGCCCTGGGGGAGCTGCGGCTGCTCGAAGAAGACGGCACGCCCAGCCCGGCGTTGAACCGGATGGCGGTGGAAGCCAGCGAGCACGGGTATCAGGCGCCGGGAATCGGTGCCGATATCCGCCACATGTACAGCCTCCTGCGCGCCGTCGGCCTGCTTCCGGAAGGCGCCCGGCTGTCCCGGATCTCTGGCGAGACCGTCCAGCACGCTGTCTTTCGTGCGCTCCGCGCCGCCGGCTTCGAGGAGTACACCCGTGGGCGCGAGGCCATGGTGCGGACACCTGTCCTGCGCCGCCGCGCCCTGTCCCGGAACGCGGCCCTGACCGAGCTGGGCGCGTACACCGCCATCTCCCCGACGAGGCAGTTCGACGGCTTTTGGGCCCCTTGCCCTCTGTGCCAGTGGACCATGCGGGCCACCTACCGGCCGAACGGCACTGTCGGACTGGAATGCGAGGATGAGCGCCACGGCCTCCTGGGTGCACGCTACCGGGCCGAATCCTCGGCGGAGGGCTGGCGCCTCACCGCGCAAGGCGAGCTTCGCACGGTGCCCGAACTGCTGCCCGTGGACGGCCACGTAGCTCTGCCGTATGCGCTGTGGCTGTGGGTCACCTTGCCGGGCCTGCTGGAGATCGACCTGCACGACCGACTGGTCGCCATGGCAGCGACGGTCGAGCTGTGGCCGTTCGGCGACTCCTACGACCTGCACGTCACCCTTCCCGGCAGCCCACGGCGGTGGCGCATTGACGTCAAGACGTGGGCCGATCCGTACGGCCTGGCCCAGAATCTGCGCGACGACCCCGACGACCCCGGGGACCTGTGCATCGTGGTGCCCGAGCACCTGCGCGGTTACCTGTCCGTCCTTCGCCGGGGTGTGCAGGGCACCGGAGCGCGGGTGCTGACTGACACGGACCTGCTGGCGGAGGTGAAGAGGGCTTGAGCACGGCACTGGCGGCGGCGTTTGCGCTCACCGAACACCTCCTACCTGCGCGCTTCCGCAACGGGCAGCGAGTGGTGTTCGTCCGTGATGCCCATGCCCTGCTCACCGGCCATGCCCCCCGCATCGTGGAGGACTGGGAGCTGTGGTCCTACGAGGACAAGCAGCGGGTCGGGGCGCTGCTGCGCGTGCGGCGCCGGGAGGAAGCGCTGCTGCACCACATCGAGCGAGCCGTTCACGAGATCTTCCAGGACCCCCAGGCCGATGACCCGTTGCTGGCCCTCTACAGCGTCGCGCGCAGTGAGCGGGGACGGGCCCTGGAAATGGTGCCGGGCCACGGCCAGACTCCGGCCGATGTCGCGGACCGCCTTCTCGCAACGGCCCGACGGCGCCGGCCGCTGCGGACCGCCCGTGGACCGGGCTGGTCGGCGGTGACCTCCCGTGGCCTGGTCCAGCTCACCTTCCCCGACGAGCAGAGCGAGTACATCCCGCACCGGATCACGACCGCGCCACCCGTTGACCTGGTCCTCGACGCCGACGAGCTCGGCTGGCAGAGCCGGGACACCGACCTGTTCATGGAGGGTCCCGCCTTTCGCGATCGGCAGATCGCGTTGCTGCTCAGCGGCACCATCGGAGGCGGACGACGGCCCCGCGACCCGGGCGTCCTGCCGCCGGGGCGCATCCACCTCATGAGCGCACCCACCGGCGTGGGTAAGAACGTTCTCGGCAGAGCACTGGCGATCCAGCAGGCGGGGCTCGGGTACACCACCGTGCTGGTGGTGAGCGACAACGGCGACGTCTACGGGGAGGCCGCAACCCTGCAGGCTGAGCTTCGGGCTCTGGGCGTCAAGGCGACGGCCACCCCGTTCATCGCACCCAACAGCCGCTACGACTTCGCGCTGCGCACGGCCGCGAAGATGGACGGCAGCGGCGCTCCCCTCTCACAGGCCCCCGCCGACATCGCCTTCCGCCTCGACCACTCCGCCTACGGGTGCGCGGTGCAGTCCCAGCTCGACGGCCGCGACGCCTTCAAGGGAGGCAAGGAGCCGTGCACGGTCACGGAATCAGGCTTCTTCGACCGTCCGGAACGCGCGCTGTGCCCGTTCGTGTCGGCCTGCGGCAAGTTCGACCACGTGCAGGCCGCCACCACGGCCCGGATCATCGTGACCACCCACGCGTGCTTCCAGTCCGGGATGATCAAGGTTCCGGTGGACGTCGACGGCGAGATCCGCAACAGCATCAGCGTGCGCGAGTTCCTCCTGCGCCTGGCGTCCTTCGTGGTCATCGACGAGGTCGACGCCTATCAGTCCCAGGCGTTCGACCAGTCGGGTCACCTGGAGCTCGCCTCTCGCTCCCACCCAGACACGGTGCTGCGGCAAATCCGAGACGGTCTGCACCGGGCGCCGCCGCGGCTGGCGGTCGCCGTGCGCCGCACCCTGACCCGCGCGGTGTTCCTGGCGGAGCAGCTGCTCGATCTGGTGGCCGGCGAGGAGATCTGCACCGAGGTCGGCCAGGCACGGGCCATGGCCCGAGGGCAGGACCCGCGCCGTACCCGCCGGATCCTGCAGGACCGCAAGCGCTGGTACCAGCCCCACCAGTGGGACCGCCACCTGTTGGAGTACCTGATCGGCGTCGGCGCCTCCAGCACAGCCACCGACGAGCAGACCGACCTGCTGCAGGCCCTTCTACCGCGCGTTGCCACCCGCCCGGCCGACCGCCCCGCCGCCATTGTGCTGCCCCAGCGGCTGCGCGCAGTCCCGAACTTGCTGGAGCGGATGCTCACGATCGACGAAGGCGGCGAGTGGCAGCTGGCCGTCCTCAAGGACGAGCTGCGTGATGCCCTCGCCGCGGCCATCTCGGCTCTGAGCCCCGTCGGAACCGAACGCACGACTCCCGAGGACGTGCCGGTCCCGGCCCCGCGTGCGAGCAGCGCGGCCAAGCCGGCTTCGGCCGCCACGCACGACGAGGTCACCGCGGGCGTCTTGCACGCGCTGATGATGAAGGCATGGCTCACCGCCCTCACCCACACCATGTTCGACCTGTCGGACCGGGCCGGCGAACTCGCGGGGCACGGCATCGAGGCGGCCTCCAAGCTCGCTGACGCCATCGGCCATCAGGGCGTCGGCACCGTCGTACCCTTCGGCCCGCTGGGCCGACAGCTGGGAGGGTTCCGCTTCGAGGGGCTGGACGACCCCAACACGCCCGCGAGCCTGCGCATGGAGGTCCTGCGCGGCGATCCCCACACGGAGACGCAGTACCTCGGCGACATCGTCGCCCTCGCCCTGACCGGTCACCAGCGGGTCGTCCTCGGCATGTCCGCCACCGGCTTCATGCCCGGAGCAGCCCGCACCCACCTGCTCGCCCGCCCCGACTGGGCCATGCCCGACACTCTCCGCGGCGGCCTGACCATTTTCAACAGCACCCCCGTCGCCGACGGGAAGCTGCTCGCCGTCGGCAGCACTCCCTTCCACGAACGCGACCAGCGGGTCATCGCGCTGGCCACCGGATACGCCCCAACTCTGGTTCGCGATCTCACCCGCCTTGCCGCGGACCGCCGCACCGCGCACCGAGCACGGGCTCTGATCGCCGTCAACTCCTACCGGCAGGCCCGCCTGTTCGCCCAGGCGCTCCACGACACCGCACTCGCCGCCGGCCGCAAGCTACGGATCTACGTCGCCGTCGCGGACAAGCCCGACCCCGCCCTCCCACCGGTCTGCGACAGCATCGGCCTGCTCACGCGCGACCGCTTCGCGCAACTCGCCGACCTCGACGGTGAGGTGCTCATCGCACCGCTGCCACGCACCGAGCGAGGACTGAACGTCCTCACTGTGTTCAACGGCGTCGCCGTCTCGGCCGTCACCCTGATCGGGCTGGCCATCAGGCCGGTCATGCCGGCCGACGATCCCGCCGTCCTGGCCGCCAGCGTTGCCGCCCGAGCCTGGCGCGACCTGGTCCCCAGCCGCGATCCCGCAGCCGTCCTCGCCCACGCCCGTGACCTGGCTGTCGCGCACCTGCGCCTCAACCTCGGCGCACCCAAGCGCTTCTCCGCCCTCCCCGACGAGTTGAAGCACGAACTCGTCGCCACCCTCCTGGGCCAGACCATCCAACTCGGAGGCCGCGGACGCCGGGGGCAGACCCACGTCGAACTCCACTTCATCGACGGCGCGTTCCACGACGCCACCTGGGGCTCCGATCTGCCCACCCTGATCCGCGGGCTGCTCGGGCAGTACACCCAGGACGAACTCGCCCAGCTCGGCGGCTGCTACGGCTACTCCATGGAGGAGATCGCCGAGTACGCCCACGCAGGGCACCTGGTCCCGGCCCTGCACTCGGGCTTCCTCACCCACCTGGGAGAGCGCGTATGACCCGCCCACTCGACGACAGCACCCGCAAGCAGGCCCGCCTGCTCTGCTACCGCACCGAACCGAGCGACCTGGGGCAGGTCTTCGCCTACCGGCCCGCGCCGCCCGCGCCGCAGCTCGCAGAGGAACTGTCCCGCGAGTACACGCGCAACGTCGGCTCCGGCCTGGACGTACAGCCGCCCTACCGCGCGCTCGAAGCCGTCCTGCGGGCCGCCGTCGGCACCTGGGCGCGCTGGCAGTGGAGCGATGGCCAGCACGAACTCCTCTCCGCTGCCCCGATCAGCGCCGAGGACCGCCGCGACGTCTTCCTCTACTGGGCCGAAGCGGTCGTCTCCGGCCCAGCCGGCCAGCAGCTCGGCGAGCAACTCGCCGACCTCATCGCCCAGGCCGAACCCCGCCCCGCCACACTGCCCCCACCACCGCGCACCGGACGGCGCTCGCGCGGCTGGTGGCCGGGCGAACTCGCCCGCTGGCGCCTGGCGGAAGAACTCGCCGCCCTCGACTGGCCCCGCAACGGCGCCGACCCGGTCCGCTTCACCCTGTGCACCGATGGCCGTCTCGCCGCGATCGGCCACGAACTGCCCAGCGCACCCGACCGGAATGGCCGCATCCGACACCTGCTCCCGCGCATTGTTATCGGCACCGCCGCCACCGGACACTCCCGGCGCCACGCCCTGACGGTGAACGCCGTCACCACCCTCCTCGCCACCGCCTGGAAAGGCGTCTCCACGGTCCTGCTCGCCAACCCAGACCAGCCACTCGTCGTCGCCGCCCGTACCGACGGTCCGCCGTGGCAGCGCCGCCTCAACGTACCCGCGGTCGCCGCCAGCCGGCGCCTGGCAGCCCTGCCCCGCCTGAGCGCGAACATTCCGCCCTTCCCCGAGCACCTCGCCGACGACGCCCTCGCCGACACCGCCCCCGGCCCGGTCTGGGCCGTCGCGCCGGTCAGCACCCGCACCCCCGGGCTGGGCCGCGGCCACGGCATGGAGCTGTTCCGCCGCATCGAGGAACTTCTCGACACCAAGTGCGAGAAGTACAGCCACCGCAGCCCCCGCTACCTGGAAGTCTCCGGAGTCAAGCTGCCGCCGACCGAGAGCGGCTCGCGCATCACCGGCCCCATCCCCGCCGACCGGATCCCCGCAGCCCTCGACACGGCCGGCATCAGCACCCTCCTCGTCGTCGTCCTGTGGAGCACCGACGAGGTCCGGGCCCGCGTAAAAGCCGCCATCGCCGACCAGTGGGACCTCGGCCCCGAATGGAAGGCGGCCGAAGGCACCGAAGAACCGGCGGCCGGCGGTCGTATCAAGGTCGTCTTCCTCCACGACAAGGCCGGTGCCCTCAGCCACGGACCGCACACGAGCGAGGAACGCCAGCGGATCCTGGAAGAGATGCTCGCCCCCTACACCGGCGAAGGCATCAGGACCGCGGTCATCGGCGAGACCGACTGGGACCCCGACCGCTGGTACCCCACCGTCGAGGCCCGCACCACGGCCGAGGCTGAGGACGGAAAGTGGCCCTCCAAGCAGGCCCTCGCCCGTATCGGGGCAACCTCCCAGTACGTCAAGCAGGCCCCACCGCCGGTGCCCACCCACACCAGGGAGGGCAAGCCGTACAACGAGAAGTACCGAGCCGACAAGGTCAAGTCCCGCCAGAGCGGTCTCGACAGCTCCACCGAGAACGTGCTGCGCGAGATCCTCACCGGCGTCGGTGCCACCGACCACCGCCTCGGCGCCGCATTCGGCAAGTTGCCCCTTGAACCGTGGTGGCACATCGGCATCCATGTCCGCCGCCATGCCCAGCGCCGCGCGTACGGAAAGCGCCGCACCAACACCCCCGCACCGATCACCGTCACCCTCACTGCCATGCGCCCCGTCTGCGGACCCGACGACCCCTGGCAGATCTGGGCCTACAGCCCCCAAGCCGGGCACTGGACGACCCACGGCCCAGCCACGACCACCCTGCACGCCGCAGACCTCGCCTGGGACGTCACCCCCTACACCGCCATCGGCAACGAGACACAGCAGGCCAGTGCAGCCGCGCAACTGGTCGAGCAAGCCCTCGTCGCCGCCCGTACACAACTACCCGCGCAGGAACCGACGGTGCTCTACGTAGATGGAGACGCGGCCGAGTACATCTGGACGGGCCTCACCGACGAAGCACTCGGCCAGACCCCGCCGGCAGACCTGCCTCGGCCGGCCTCCTGGCTACCCGGCCACAGCCTCCCCCGGGCCCAACGCCCCCTCGCCACCGTTCGAGTTATCAGCGACCTGGTACGCATCGGCCGTCCCACCGGCGCCTACATGCGCACCGCCGACGGCACCTGGCGCGCCACCGACACCACCAACGGCCTGTTCCAACTCGCCAACGATGACGGCACCCAGCTCTACCCCGACTTCATGCTCGTCAACGTACCCCGCACCTACTCCGCCAGCGTCACCGGCCGATTTGGGAAGGACGAAACGCGTTTCGACAGCAGCCGCCAGAACAAGAACGGCTACGCCCACACCGCGACGCGGTACACCATCATCAGCCAGCGCGACGAGGTGGACTGCAAGCTGATCGGGACCGTCGCCGCTGTCCTGACCAACCAGGGCATTACCTCGGATGTCCGTCAGAGCACCCCAACCCCCCTGCACCTTGCCCGCAGGATGGATGCTGGCCACCCCTACCACCGGCGGACAGCAGAGGCCGACCAGGATGTCGACGGAGGCCCGGTCGAAGACGCCACCGTTGGCGAGGAAGTCGTGCCCGTCGTCGAGTGAGCCGAGCCCGGCATTCTCCGTCTACGCCAGGGGACCTGGACTGCGCAGGCCATCGCAGCGTTTCGGCAGCCACGCCGGCGTCGAACCAACGGGTTCGTCGCGAGCCATTTGTTCGGTCTGCGCCAGCACTCTGGAGAGATCCTGCAGCAGCACCGTGGAGGGCGCTTACATGGGCTGGCGGGAGCCGTTGAGACTACTCCCGCCAGCGTAGGAGTCAGCGTCCGAGGGAGATGTCGAACTGGTTGAGCCAGTGGACGTCGCCCTTCCCTGCGGTGGCGACCACGCCTGCGGTTAGCCAGATAAACGTGGGGAGGAAATCGTCGCCGAGCTGGTCGGCTGCCTCGTTGACGGTGGCGCCGGATGCGTCGGGGTGTCCGAGGATGCCAGCGATGTGCATGACCTTGCGGCTGTGAGCCGTGCCGAGTGATTCGCGGACCCAGTCGACGGCCACGATGGCGTCGTCAGGGGTGAGCTCGGCCTCGCGGGCGCCGGAGAGCCAGCCCGCGAGGGCGCCGAACAGGAGGGAGGCCATGAGACCGGCGGCTTCCTCGCCTTCGGTTGCCCCTGCCTGGTCGATGCCGAGTACGACGCGCATGGCGATCCGCGGGTCACGTCGCGTGATGATGGCGTCGATGACGTTCCGCAGGCTCTCCAGCGGGGTGTCGGCCTGGGGCTCCTCCGGCTGGGAGCCACCTTCGCTCTGGTACGCCCTGACGGTGTCCGAGAACACCTGGATCTCGGCGGCACTGAACAGGTGCCGGGTGTCCTCGGTGACCACGTACCCGAGGTCCCGCCAGGCGTGGATGAAAGCCGGGTCGATTCCGGCCTGCTCGGCGATCACCGCCATCTCGCCGAGCAGCTCGCTGATGCGCTCCTCGGGCATCGGGCGGGGCTCGTCAGCGTCCGGGTCGAAGAACAGCGGGTCGTCGGGTCCAGGCTCCCGGCCGAACTTCTCCCGGAACGAATCGAGCTGGCGCTGGATCGAGTCCTGGAGGTCCTGGCCGGTCTTCGTGTCCGGGTGCCAGGAGATCTCGTGGCCCTCGTCCGTGTGGCGGCGTTGGATGAAGCGGGGGTCCAGGTGCCGTTCGGCGACGGTTCCGGCGTGTGCCTCGTGAAAGCCCTCCGTGGCGCCCAGACGCTGCCGCTGCACCTCGTCGGCCCTGGCGCGCGCGGCGTCCCGCTGGCGCCGCGACTTTTTGTTCGACATGGCAGCTCCTCTTCCCCGAACTCGGCTGTGGGGAGCCTAGCGGCACAGCGGTTTGCGCCGTGCCGACGCTGGGGAGGTTCCCGCCCGTCTGACGGGACCTCCGCAGCTGGTGAGGGCTGACCAGCTTCAGCCGGTCAGGGCGAGTTGGCGGATTAAGCAGGACTGACCCGCCAGGGGGTCAGGCGTGCCCGGTCGCCGGGGCGTCGCCGGGTGACGACACCTCCGTGGTGCTCTCGTGCGCCGGCTCGGCAGCATCGGTGCGGCGGGCGCGCCACTTGTCGTAGAGCAGAGTCCCGGCCACGGCCGCGCCGGTGAGGACGCCGCCTATGACGACGCCCTGCCCGCGATAGAAGTACCGCAACGCGACTGGGCCGCCACGCTTGCTGGCCTCCGTGGCGAGTTCCGCGTAGTTCCACATGGTGCTGCCTCAGTTCGTGTCGCTTGCCCGGGACGAATCGATGATCGCAGGATGGCGCCACGCAGTTGGGGTAAATCGCGAAGCGGGGGTCAGGTGCCGTTCGGTAGTTCGGACGCGTGCCTCGTGGAAGTCCTCTCGGGTGCCCAGGCACTGCCGCTGCACCTCATTCGCCTTGACGCGAGGGGCGTCCCGCTGGCGCCGCGACTTCTTGTTCGACATGGCAACTCCTACGCCCCGAACTCGGCGTCAGGGACGTTGAGTGCTGGACCGGCTGCGCCATGCCGACGCTGGAGAGGTCCCCGTCCGTCGGACGGGGACCTTCGCGCTGATCGGGGCTGGCCAGGGTCAGCCGGTCAGGGCGAGTTGGCGGATCTGTTCGACCTCGACCTTCGGGCCGGGCAAGCCCCGGGAGGCGTTGATGTAGGTGGTGAGCTGGGCGCCGGCGCGTTCGATGGAGCGCAGGTCGGGGTGGAGGTAGCGCTGGGTCGTGGTGAGCTGGCCGTGTCCGGCGATTCGCATGAGGACGTGGGGCGGGACGCCGGCGTCGGCGAACCAGGTCAGCGCGGTGTGGCGCAGGTCGTGTCGGCGCAGGTACTCGTAGCCCAGGCCGACGACGACATCGTCCCAGTGGGTGGCGTCGCGCAGCACCGCGGTGGTGATCCGGCCGCCGCGGGGGCCAGTGAACAGCCGGGCATCGGGCCGGTTGCCGACCCGGGAGATCCGCCAGGCGATGTTGGGCCGCAGCTCCGGGATGATCGGGACGAGGCGGGAGCGCTTGCCCTTGGTGCCCTTGTCGATCAGCCCGCCGGGTGCGGTGGTGGTCTGTCGGCAGACTCGCCAGATCCACTTGTCGGTGTCGATGTCGCCGGCGCGGACGCCGGAGACCTCGCCGATGCGGGCGCCAGTGCCGCCGGCGAAGCGGACGATGTCGCCCCAGCCGTCGTACTGGTTGAAGGAGGCGGTCACCAGGGCATCGGCGAGGCGGTCGAGCGTGTCCCAGTCGCGCAGTGCCAGCCCGCGGGGGTCGTGTTCCTCGTCCTCGGCGGTCTTGATCAGCTTCTGCCAGCCGTTCAGGCGGGCGGGGTTGATCTCGATGATGCCGTCGCGGATGGCCTGCTCCATGACCCTGACCCACACGGCGATGGTGTTCTTGAGGGTGGAAATTCCGGCACCGTCGGCGATCCAGGCGTTGAGGGCGCGGTCGGCGATGCCAGCCGTGATACCGACGACCTGGAGGTGGCCGACGGTCGGTTTGACGCGAAGACGCCAGCCGGCCATGTACGGGGCATGGGTCTTGAGTTCGAGTCCCCGCATTGCCAGATCCATGACGGAGTCGCCGTACTCGCTGAGCGACGTCGTGGCGAGGTCGACGCCGACGCCGCGCCCGGCCGCCTTGGCGATGCGGTCGAGCCAGTCCTGCGCATCGGGCTCGGTGGGGAACATAGTCGAGCGCGACGGACGGGCCTTGGTGATCGGGTCGACCCAGCGGACACGGGCGCGGTAAGGGTTCGGGTTGCCGGGCCGGTACTCGATGTCGGTGGAGATCTTGACGCCGACCGGGGCGTCGATGCGCTCTGGCGTCGTCATCAGGCCGCCACCTCCGGCACCACGACGCAGCTGGCAAGGTAGTCGACGAGGTCCTGGTGGCGGTAGCCGACTCGGCCGCCGACCTTGACGTAGGCCGGCCCCGTGTTCTCGCGGCGCCAGCGGCGCAGCGTTCCTGGGCTGACCTTGAGGATCGCGGCGGCCTCGTCTGCGGTGTGGAGAAGTGCGGAAGCGTCCGGGGGCGCGCAGGCGCAGCCTGGGGTGGGCGGAGGGGAAGGGGGGAGCGCACTGCGTGCGGCCCGTGTGCGGGCATGCGGCATTATGGGGCGAGCCCTCTCTGGTCGATGGCCAAGGGGTGGCTGGGTCTCCGGGACGGACGGAAGCTGCCAGGCGAAAGCCGTCTCGGGGACCGTCAGGTGTGACGGTGGGAAGGATGTCCGGGGGAAGCTGCGGCGGTGTGCGCCGGGCCCCGGCCAGGACGTTCGAGTCAGCCGGAGGCCGGCCTTTCGGGAGCGTCGACGAACTCGAGAGCGGCCGGCAGCGGTGCCGGCTGGAGCCCGTCGGCCCGCATCCGGTCCCGGACGGTCTTCAGGCGCGCACAGTCCTCATGGGCCATGCGGTCGAGTTCGTCCGCTTGTCGGGCCAGCTGCTCGTAGCGGGCGGAGCCGAGGGCCTGGCGGGCCTGAACGCGGCGGCTGTGGGCTTCGCGGGTGGAGATCAGCGCGGTTCGGACATCGACGTCGTGTTCACGGAAGGTGCCGAGTACGGCACGGGCCGAGCCGGGCGGCGGGGCCTCGCCCAGGTGGTCCTCGCCGGTGACCCAGGCCGCTGCCTCCCACACGGGAATGGTCACGTTGGGAAGAAGGTCGATGTCGGCCTGGGCCTCCAACGGGATGAGCAACGCAACGAGTGGCAGATCGAGGGCGTGGGCCAGAACGATGGCCTCCTCAAGCCTGAGTGAGTCCCGCTGCCCTTTTTCGATCTTGGTGATGGTGTTGGCGGCGATCGGCACCCCCCTGACCTCGCATGCCTCCGAGAGATCATGCGTCGTCATGCCTCGCCGACCGCGCTGCTCCTTGACGACCCGGGCGATCCGCGCCGTGAGTGAGGCCGGCCAGTGCTCACTTGATTCTTCCATGAGGGGAGGATACATGAGATGTCTTCTGCGGCTAGGGCAGGTGTGATAGAAGTTTCTCGCACAGAGAACATCGCGCGAGAGGGAATGTTGCCGTGAACGCAGTCCGGACTGCCCGGTCGGGGAGGTATACCCCGGAGGCTCTCGCTGCTCTCCCGCCGGCGATCCCGCTGTCGGTGGCCAACGAGCTGCTCTCACTCGGCAGGACCGCGGGGTACCGCATGGCCCGCGAGCGCCGCTACCCGGTGACCGTCGTGGAGGTGGGCGGCAGCTACCGCGTGATCACCGCGGACCTCCTCCACTTCCTGCGCCCGCGAACCTCCCGAAGCGCGACGTAAGACACCGAGCCGCAGGGCATCGTGGCGGCGGCGGGATGATCACGCCAACGGGCGGTGCTGCCTGCTTCCGGGCGCGGGCCGCTCCCGCGCGGGCGGGACGAAGCCGTCCCAAGACCGACGCTCCGACCGTGGCACCATCATGGGCCGGGCAAGCTGCCCGCGGCGGCCTGGTGCGCTGTAGGTGTGCTGTTCGGCAGGCTGCCACAGAGGGTGTCGGTAGCGCTTCGTAGGCTGAGGACATGACGACCAGCGTGCGTGCCCGCCTGTGGAAGTTCAGTGTCCAGCCGAATCCGGACGGCACCTCGGACGTCGTTGCCACCGAGGTCGGCCAGGGGCCGCTGCCCGTGGCGCTCTCGAGGCTTGTCCACATCAACGCCCTTGCCTGCGACACGCGGAAGATCGTCGATCCGCGTGTGCGGGACCATGAGGTGGCGCTCCTGCTCAGCTACCTCACCTCGAGCACGCCCGGTGCCCCGCTGACGGCCGACGTTCCTGCGCTCCTCGCCAGCTCCGGGCACATCAGCCGGTTCGTCGCGGAAGCCGCTGGCCTGGGCGTGATGACCGCGGCCAGCGAGTGCCTGCTCGGGTGGTCCGAGGGCGACGCTCTGCACAGTTTCGATGTCCTGCCCGGCCACCTGGTGAAGCAGTACGGCGGTGGTGGAGTCCGTCCGGACCTGCTGTTCCAGCTGGGCACCGGCCCGCTCGCCGGGGAGGCGCGCGGACGGCGCAGGACCAGTACCAAGAAGCTATTCCCCGGGAAGGAGACACCCGAGCAGCGGCGCCGACTCCTTCAGCTCGCCGAGTGGTCGACTGCGCATGCCGGCCATGCCTACTTCATGAGTTGGGTGTGGATCGGGCACGCGGGCGTGGGCGTCGACATCTTCCTGCCCGCCGCTGACGGCCTGGACAGCGGCGTGGACCGGTCCTGGATCGAGGAGCCGGGGCATGCGGTCTGGGACATTCGGGCGGAACGTCGCAGGGACGCCTACCGTGAAGCTCCCGCCGGGCCAGCGACGGACGAAGAGGACGACGACACCGGCGCGGGAGGCCCGCTCCTCCATTCGCTGCCGACCGATGTCGGGGCACCGTCGCTGAGGGAGGAGCTGGAGCGGGCCGAGGCGCGGACGGACGCTGCGCTGACGCGCCGCTTCGAGACGAACGGTGAGGTCGAGGGCCAGGTTGGCGGCGTCCTGGTGCGCGGGCGATGGGTGGCGGCGGATCGGCTCGGCCCCGCAACCCACGAGGTCCTACTGGGAGTTCTCGCCCACCGCCTGCCCGAGCCGGCTGTCCGGCGCACTCGCAGCGCGCGGCGCGAACAGGCCTTGGACACCCACCTGAACGGGCGGCTGTTGACCGTGGTCCGCCGCATCGGCGAGGGCCGGCCAACGTGGGACCGGATTACGGCCGATCTCCTCGAAACACCGTAGCGCCGTCTTCGAACCGCGCGCGGGGCATCCGCCACACCTGCTCCTCGCCGGTCTCGGCGGGTGCGAGGCGCTCGGCCGGCCGGCGCTCGTGCTCGGTGAAGCCGAGCCTGGCCGGAACCGCGCCGCTGGAGCGGTTGGCCGGGTCGTGGACGATCTCGACGCAGCTCACGCCGGGGAGGGCGAACGCTTCGCGCACCAGAGCAAGGGCAGCACGAGTCGCCAGGCCGCGGCTGGTCGCGGCGGGGTGGAGCCAGTAGCCGATCCCCAAGATCCCGTCCGCCGGGGCGCCGGTACGAAACAGCTGGCAGGTGCCCGCGATGGCGCCGTCGGCGACGATCGCGTAGGTGTAGGCCTTTCCGCTGTCCCAGCGTTCGGCGCGGGTGAGTAGGAAGGCGCGCGTCGCCTCCGGGCTGTGCTCGGCGATCCACGGCATCCAGGGCCGCAGATGGTCCTGGGACTCGCTGATAACGCGGAACAACTGAGGCAGGTCCGCCTCGCCGTTGAAGCGGCGGAGCACCAGCCCCTCGGCCAGGGTGATCACTGCGGGTGGAGTGTCCATGACCGGAGGATCGCGCGGTCGGATGATCGCGGCAACGGGTTTTCGCCCCCCTCACATGGGGCGGGGAGGAGATGCCAGCTGAGTTCCCCTCGGCGATGAGCCGACGGTAGAGGCGGCCGGAAAGAGGGCCTTGCCGGTGGCGATCTCGAACAGCAGGACGGTGCCAGGTCGGGCAGGACCTGGCACCTGCGCAGCATCCCGATGCAAGGGTAGGTGAGATGTCGAGGGGCGGATCATCCGGCTACGGCCGGGCAGAAAGGCGCTCCCGCCCACCCGGAAGGGCCGCCGGCCGTTACCCTCGGGCGGGGGCGGCCGGGCCGGGTTCGTCCGGCGGCGGAGGCTGCGACCTTGCTGCCGTTGACGGTGCTCGCGCCCCAGACGTTGGTGCTCTGGGTCCTGCTGACGGTCAGGCGGTCGCAGATCTGAAGGGCTTGGTGGTGGCCATGCGGAAGTCGGTGGCGGACACCGCAGTCCTGCCTCGGACCTCGCACGTCAGCGGGCGAACTCCGTCAACGGGTCGGTCACGGCCTCACGCCAGTGCCCGCGGTGGCCGCCTACGCGCAGGCGGAAGTACACGGTCTCGCGCCGCTCGTCGCGGGCGGTCCCGAAGTGCCCGCCGATGTTGTGCGCCAGGAGGTAGTGCACCAGGACCAGGCTTCCGGCTGCTCCGGTGACCTGGACCGGCTTGCCCAGCTCGACCGGCGGGTACGGCGCCGCGGTGGCCAGCGCGTCGGCGCCATGCTCGCGCAGCCACGCCCCGGTGCGCAGGTGAGTGCCCGGCCATACCCACAGGTTTCCCCGGTCGCGGTCGCGCTGGTCGGTCAGGAGCAGGCCGGCGAGCACGGTGAACGTTCCCGGTCGGCCGTCCTCCCCCGTTGGGGTGAGGCCGTCGATGTGCGGGGCGCCGGGATAGCGCGGGTGCGGGGGCAGGGTGAGCGCCAGCTGCGCGACCTCCGGCTCCGCCAGTGCGAGGCCCTCCCGCAGAAAGGGACGGACGGTGTCGGCGACGGCATTGCCGCCGTACAGGGCGCGCAGTTCGGGGTCCTGCGCGAGTACGGGCCACAGGAAGTACGGTCCGGTCCGGCCGTTCTCGGGCGGCTGCTGGTCGACGTGCCGGGCGACCAACGCGCGCCAGGAAGCCACTTGGCCGGGTGTGAGGGCGTCGGGCACCACGGTGTACCCATTGTCGCGAAACTCGTTGAGGTGCTGCGGAGTTGCTGTCTCCATCCGTAGATGGAAGCGCGCCGCCGGTGGTGGCGGCAACAGAATATTCGTAGGCCCGTGCAGGGCCGCAGCCCGTGGTCGAGGCGCGGGTTGCACGGGCCCGCGCGAGGTGGTCGTGCAGCCGGGCCCCGGCGCCGGGGTGCGGCGCGCAGTCGGATTCCCCGGCCGCTGACCCCAGCACGAGGCTGCCGGATGGGCGGACCGGCGGCGGGGGAAGGTCGGGCATAGTGAGTGCAGGGCTGCCGAGAAGGGGACGAGAGTGGTCAAGAAGAAGAGGCTGTGGTGGAGGGCCGGCGCGCTGGCGGCGCAGACACAATCGGCCGGATGGTCGGACGCGCTGTGGCGGGGGGCCGAACTGGTCGAGCCGCGTTGGGAGGACGACGAGGGCCCGTACGACTCCTACGCCGTCCACGGGCTGCAGGCGCTGGCGCTGCTCCTGCTGGCCGGTGCCGACGAGCACGCCGGCCGTGTGAGTGATGTGCCCGAGACGGAGATCCGAGCCACGGTCGCCGATCCGGTGCGCGCCGCCGCGGTGGTCGAGGGGTTCGTCGCTGGCCACACAGGCGTACCCGGGTACGAGTGGCTGGCGCAGCTGGCCGAGCCGCTGCTGCGCGAGCACATCCCGCTGCCCGACATGTTCGAGGTCCCGGCCGCGCTGACCGACCGGCGCGGAACCCCGCTCCAGTGGGGCCTGGAGTGGCTGGCCTGGGCACTGGACGACAGGGGCGCGCAGGTGCCGGCCCGGCAGTGACCGCGATCCGCCCGGGCGGCGGGGAGCCTACTGCCCTGCCGGCCGGGCCGGGGGCACGCGACCACGGCGGCCTGCCGGGCGCGAGCGGTGTCGCTCGCGCCCGACAGGTGCGTGCGCGGGCTCAGCCGGCGGGTGTCCCGCCTGGCGCGAGGTCGAGGTGGGCGAGGGCCTTGTCGTCGCTCGGCTTGTAGCGGGGCCAGGCCCGGCCGTCGGCGTCCTGCTCCTCGGCCCGGTGGACGGCGTCGACCAGGGCCTGCGGCCCGTCGGCGCGGCAGGAGGCGGCCAGCTCCGTCCACGAGTACAGGCCGTAGTCGTCGACCGCGCTGGACACCCCGTCGGTGGCGGCCAGGATCTGGGCGACTTCGGCGCGCGGCCAGGTGGCCGTGACCGCTTGGCGGCCGGCCTCCGGGACGGCCTCGGCCACCCAGTAACCGCCCGGCCGGTTGATCCATCCCATCTGGGCGTCGCGCAGCTCGACCAGCAGCTGGTGGTGCCGGGTGTCGAAGCCGCTGCCCGCGGCCAGGCGCTGCCGGTACTCGGCGGCCTGCGGCCGGGTCTCCACCAGCTCGGCCAGACGGGTGTCGGTGAGCGTTCGCACCGTGCCGTCGTGGCCGATCAGCACGACGGGGCTGTCGCCCAGGACGGCCGCCTCCACCACCGTGTCGCCCAGGCGCACGACGGACACCGTTGCGGCGGGCGAGGCCCCCGGCGCCAGGGCGTACTCGCGGGTGATCGCCGAGATCGCGTCGTGCAGGACATCGGTCAGCTCCGCTCCCGAGCCCGCGGCGAGGCGGTCGACGATCAGCTTGCCGAGGGTGTCCGCGTACCAGCCGCCGCGAGGCCGGTCGTCGGAGAGCGTGGAGACTCCGTCGAGGACCACGAAGGCGTCGCCGGAGGGCGTGGCCAGGATGCGGTCCTCGCTGGGGCGGTCGTTGCGGCCGGGCCGCTCGCCGGTACGGAGGGACGGGGCAGGGGTCGGTGGCACAGGCAGTTGTCCTTCGCAGGCTGGAGGGATGGGGGCGGTCAGGTGTTCTGCAGGGCGGTGGTGATGATGGCGCGGGCGTCGTCGAAGTACACGGCGGACTGCTTGAGCCGGTCGAAGGCTCGCTGGAAGATCTGGACGCGGTCGTCGGTGATCGTCTCGCCACCGCGGTAGCCCTCGACCTCGACCCGGGCGCCGTCGAAGATCCCGAAGCCGTCACCCGGGTACACGAGGAGCCGGGCGCGGGCGGGGATGACGCCGAGGGTGAGGCCGGGCAGGTCCATCGCCTCCAGGAGGTGGTTGAGCTGGGGTCGCATCACGGCCGGGCCCCCGATGCCGGTGAGCAGGGCCTGCTCGCCCAGCAGGACGTGGTAAGTACGTCCGCCCTGCCCGAGGTACTGGGCACGGGCAACGCGCTCGGCGGCTCCGGCGTCGATGTCGCGGGGAATGTCGTGCAGGTCGGCGACCAGCCGCAGGACCTCCCTGGCGTATGCGCGGGTCTGCAGGTTGCCCCAGACGAGGTCGGGGCTGACCCCCTGGTAGTGCGTGGTCTGTTCGACGAGCTGGCGGAACTCGGCCTGGATCGGGCCGGTTCCCTGCTGCAGCAAGCCCTGCCAGTCGGGAGCGGACACGGGCACCGCGTGGGTGTACGTGGGGTTGGGGCTGCCGGGTGTGGACATGGTGCCTCCAAGTGGTGTGGGTGCGGCCGGGGTTGCGGCAGCAGGGCGGGGTTGGGGCAACTGCGGCGGAGCGGGTACGGGTCGGCGGACGGTGAGGGACCTCGGCCGGTGGGCGGTGCGGCCGGGCCGGCGGTGACCCGGCTCGCCGCACCGGCTCGGATGGTGACCGGACCGGTGGCCATGGGAGACGGTGCCCAGGAGGCGGCATTCCCATGGCCAGCTGCGTCCGCCGGCTCATGGGCGGGGCGTGGCCCGGGCGGTTGGAGAGATTGCCGTGAGGTCGAGGTCGGTGGTGACGGGCAGGTGGTCGCTGGCCCGTTCGGCCGCCGACAGCGTGCCGGTGGCCATGTGCTCGGCGATCACCGTGGACGCCTTCTCGGAGATCGAGCCGTGGCCGTCGGCGACATGCTGGTGGACGACGCCGGCGAGCTTGGCGCCGAGGGGCCCGCCGTGGGTGGTGTGGGCCCGGACGGCGGGGGCCAGGTCGCTGGTGATGCGCAGGGTGTCGATGCGGCGGGGCCCGAAGCTCTCGCGGCGTCCTTCGGCGTCGACCCAGTGGCCGGTGGTGGGCTGCCACGGCACGTCGGCCACGGCTGCGGTGTCCACGAGGCCGCCGGGCTGCTGGAGCAGGAGGGTGGTCGCGGAGCGGTCGGAGGAGGGCGGGGCGGTCGGGTTGTCGGGGTCGAAGCGGGCCTGGTAGCGGACCTTGCGGTGGGTCTGTCCCGGCAGGGTGTCCGGGTCGAAGTAAGCGCCCGTCGGCCGGCGGTCGGAGCTGATCTCGTTCCAGTCGGCGCCTATCCCGCCGGGGAGCCCGTCCTGGTAGGCGGACAGCACCCGGTACGCCTCGCTCAGCCGCTGCGGGGGCCGGAACGGGTCCGCATGGTAGGAGCCGAGCCGGATTCGCCCAGCCGCTCCGGTTCCGGTGTCGAAGACCGCAGTGGTCATGGCGTGCCAGAAGTCCACCCCGCCGTTGCAGGTCCAGAGGGTGCCGGGGACCGGTTCGACGCCAACCCGCCAGAGCAGGCCGACGTGGAACCGGTGAAGGCTGCTGCCCAGCGCGGGCTCGGGGCCCGTGCTGGATGCGCGGGTCGCCTCGCAGGACATGCCGGTGTCGTCGGCGAGGCGGCGTAGGACTACCGCGGCCTCCTCGGGGTCCTTGCCGATGATCTCCTGGACGGCGAGGACGTCGGCGTCGAGGCCGCGGATCACCTGCACGAGCAGGTCGTAGCGCTCCCGTTCCTCGCGCGAGGCCAACTGCCCCAGGTTGAACAGGTTGTAGGTGCCGAATCGCATGAAGTCTCCATAGTGGATGGCCCGTTGGGGTTGATCAGCTACGGGTGGACCGCGGGGTGGATGCCCTGTCAGGCGGGCTCGGGCGCCGCCTCGGCCACCGTGCTGTCACGCTGGCCGGGCACCTCGGCGGCGAACTGGCCGGCCTGAAGCAGATAGGCGGCCCGGTATCCGCCGTCGAGGTCGGCCATGAGCTGGGAGTGCGTACCGCTCTCGGACAGGCGGCCCTCGTGCAGAACGTGGATGAGGTCGGCGTCGGCCGTGGCGCCGAGGCGATGGGTGATCAGGATGACCGTGAGGCCCTGGTCGGCCAGTTCGCGGATGCGCGCGAATGCGGCGATCTCGCTCTGGGCGTCGAGGGCGGAGGTCGGTTCGTCGGCGATTACCAGGTGGGTCGGGCGTCCGCCGGGTCCGCTGGTGAGAGCCCGGACGTGGGTTCGGGCGGCACCGACGCGCTGCCACTGTCCGCCCGACAGTTGCACGCCGCCCTGGAAGCCGCGGGCGGCGAGCGTGTCCCAGCCGTTGTCCTGGGCCTCGACGACGGGGTGCAGGTCGGCGTAGTCGGCGGCGCCCTTGAGCAGGGCCGGGTCGTCGCCGTGCTCGGGGCGGCCGACCAGGACGTTGGCGCGCAGGGTGAACGGCCAGCGCTGGAAGTCCTGTTCGAGGACGGCGACGGAGGAGAACAGCTGGTCGCGGTCGGCTCCGGCGGTGTCGGTGTCGTCCCAGAAGATGCGGCCGGTGTCCGGGAGGTAGAGGCCGCAGAGGATCTTGACGAGGGTGGACTTGCCGGAGCCGTTGTCGCCGACCAAGGCCACGACCTGCCCGCGCGGGATCGTCAGGGTGATGCCGGACAGGGCCGGGCTGGTGCGGCCGGGGTAGGTGAAGCCGACGTCTTTCACGGTGATCACGTCGGGGCGGTGCGGGAGGTCGGTGCCGCCGGTGGGGATGGCACGGCGCTCGGACTCGCGCTGGAGGCGCTCCAGGTCGGCGACGAACAGGGCTTCCTCGTACAGTCCGTTCGCGGTGCGGACGAGGGAGGTGATGTCGGCGGCTCCGGTGCGGATGCCGACGACCGCGGTGCCGGCGACGGCGAGGGCCATCTGGCCGTCGTGGACGAGCCAGCCCAGGACGGCGAAGGTCGCGGCGGCGGCCAGCCCGGACATTGCGGAGGCGAGCATCGAGGTGCCGGCGGCGGCGCGGGCGAGGCGGTTCTGCTCCTGTTCGGACGCCTCGGCCATCGCGGTGTAGTGGCCGAGGATGAACGGGCCGATGGCGTGGACGCGGACCTCGGGTGCGGAGTGCGGCTGTGTGATCAGCTGGGCGAGGATGGCGGCGGCCCGGTGGTGCTGGAGCCAGGCCATCACTGAGCCGTAGCGGCGGCGGGCGGAGCGCACCGCGCCCCAGCCCTTCGGGGCCGCGATCAGTACCAGCATGGGCATCAGGACGGGGTCGAGGGTGAGCAGGACCCCTCCGGCGGCGACCAGGCCGAGCAGGGCGGTGAGGACGGCGATGCTCTGGCTGATGAGGCGTCGTACCGCTGCGGTGCCGAACCGGGCGGACTCCAGCAGCCTGCTGAAGTCCGGGTCTTCCAGGGAGGCCAGCTCTACGCGGGCCGCGCGGCCGAGGAAGGCGACGGTGGCCGCTCGCTCGGTCTTGGGCTCCAGCCGGTCGCCCGCCCAGGATGAGGCGATGGTGAGGAGCGCGGAGAGCGCAGAGGCCCCTCCCACGGCGAGCGCGGCCGGCAGCGCGGCTCGTAGCAGTTGGTCAGCGCTTCCGGGAGCGAACAGGGCGGCGAGCGCGCGGTTGGTGGCCAGCAGTCCGAACGCGGCGGCCAGGGCGCGGCCGATCTCGGCGACGGCGATGACCACCAGGGCGGCGCGGTCGGCGTGCCAGGCCAGGTGCAGGGCGGTGCGGAGCATGCCGGGGATCTGGCGGGCGACGGTGAGAAAGCTGATCTTGAGCATGGTCTGCTCGTGGGAGGTGAAGCCGTAGTCGTAGCGCAGCCGGCCGCCGAACAGGAACTGCTCGCTGGCGGAGACACTCTCGTCGGGGTCGGGCTCGGGCGGGCGGGTCTTCAAGCGCTCTCCTCTGGGTGGACGGCGGAGGGTCGGGGTCGTCATCCGTTCTCGCCCGGCACACGGGGCTCGGAGACGAGGTAGGCGGCGACGTCGGTGCGGCGGGCGGTGAGCGAGGCGCGCAGCGTGCGCAGCCGGCGCGGGGTGACGA